>NZ_JOHB01000006.1:0-372848 GCF_000719605.1 Streptomyces sp. NRRL S-1813 | reverse complement strand
GCCCATGATGCCGAGACCGATCCACGCGATCTTGGGCAGATTGCTCATGAGGGTGCCTCTTTCGAAAAGCTGTGGGACGTCAGGAGTGGGCGGCGCGCAAGGGGATGGCGGAGAGGCCGGGTGCGAGAACCGGGCGCACCCGGCTCATCGGCGAACCGGCGCCGGTCTCAGACCTTGAGCGGCTTGATCGCGGTGGGCGCGTGCCCCGGCTCGGTCGCGATGTCCTCCCACTCGTTGACACTGGCGATATCGGAGCCACTCATCGAGATGTTGGTGATCCGCTCGAGGATGGCCTCGACGACGACCGGGACGCGGTGCTCGGCCGCCAGCTTCTTGGCCTCCTCGAAAGCGGCGCCCAGCTCGCTCGGGTCGGTGACGCGGATGGCCTTGCAGCCCAGCCCCTCGGCGACCTTGACGTGGTCCACGCCGTAGACGCCCAGCTCCGGCGCGTTGATGTTCTCGAACTCCAGGTTGACCTGGAAGTTGATGTCGAGGTTGCGCTGCGCCTGACGGATCAGGCCCAAGTACGCGTTGTTCACCAGGACATGTACATACGGGATCTTGTGCTGGGCGCCGACGGCCAGCTCTTCGAGCATGAACTGGAAGTCGTAGTCGCCGGAGAGGGCGACGACCGGCGTCTCCGGGTCGGCGGTGGCCACACCCAGCGCGGCCGGGATGGTCCAGCCGAGCGGGCCGGCCTGGCCGCAGTTGATCCAGTGGCGCGGCTTGTAGACGTGCAGCATCTGCGCGCCGGCGATCTGGGAGAGACCGATGGTGGTGACGTAGCGGGTCTCCGGGCCGAAGGCCTTGTTCATCTCCTCGTAGACGCGCTGCGGCTTCATCGGGACGTCGTCGAAGTGCGTACGGCGCTGGAGCTGCGCCTTGCGCACCTGGGTGGAGGCGGCCCAGTCACCGCGGTCGGGCATCTTGCCGGCGGCCTTGAGTTCCTTGGCCACCTCGACGAACAGCTCCAGCGCGGCCTTGGCGTCCGAGGCGATGCCGTAGTCCGGGGCGAAGATCTTGCCGATCTGGGTCGGCTCGATGTCGACATGGACGAACTTGCGTCCCTGGGTGTAGACGTCCAGCTTGCCGGTGTGGCGGTTGGCCCAGCGGTTGCCGATGCCCAGGACGAAATCCGACTCCAGGAAGTTCGCGTTGCCGTAGCGGTGCGAGGTCTGAAGGCCGACCATTCCGGCGTTGAGCTCGTGGTCGTCGGCGAGGATTCCCCAGCCCATCAGAGTGGGGACGACCGGGGTGCCGGTCAGCTCGGCGAACTCGACCAGCAGCTCGGAGGCGTCGGCGTTGATGACGCCGCCACCGGCGACGATCAACGGGCGCTCCGACTCGTTGAGGAGCGTGAGCGCCTTCTCGACCTGGGCGCGGGTCGCGGCCGGCTTGAAGGCGGGCAGCGGCTCGTACGTCTCGGGGTCGAAGTCGATCTCGGTCAGCTGGACATCGATCGGCAGGTCGATGAGGACGGGGCCGGGGCGACCCGAACGCATCAGGTGGAAGGCCTGCTGGAAGACGCCGGGGACCTGCGCGGCCTCCATCACCGTGGTGGCGGCCTTGGTGACCGGCTTGGCGATCGAGGCGATGTCGACGGCCTGGAAGTCCTCCTTCTGGATCACCGCGGTCGGGGCCTGGCCGGTGATGCACAGGATCGGGATCGAGTCACCGATCGCGGAGTAGAGGCCGGTGATCATGTCCGTGCCCGCCGGACCGGAGGTGCCGATGCAGACGCCGATGTTGCCCGGGTGGGTCCGGGTGTAGCCCTCGGCCATGTGCGAGGCGCCCTCGACATGGCGGGCCAGCGTGTGGTCGATCCCGCCCGCGCCCTTGAGGGCTGCGTAGAACGGGTTGATCGCGGCACCCGGCACTCCGAAGGCGTTGGTCACGCCCTCGCGCTTGAGGATCTCCACCGCGGCGCGGGCGGCTGTCATTCGAGGCATCGAGTACTCCTGCGTCGACCTGTCACGGGCAAGCTCCAGCGAAGGGCCGGAGACGCTTAATTCCGCATCATGGAATTAATGTTTTGCTTTATGGAAGGAACGTAGAACGCAGCGACCCCTCCGTCAAGGGGATGCCGGGCGGCCGGCGCCGGGAGGTCCGCGACGGGTGGCGGGCGCGGGCGAGTGACGCGAGGGCGCGCGAGGCCCGGAGCGCGAGGGAGCGAGGGAGCGAGGGAGCGAGCGGCCCGGGGACGACGCGCACCCCACCCCGCCGACGGCGGCCCGGCGAAAACCGCCGACGGCACAAACCGGCCACCGACAGCCGGAGTTGCCCCGGCGTCACCCCGGACGGCACCACGAGGCATGACAAAGCCCCACCACACTCCCCCTGCGGTGGGGCCCCTTCACCGGCGGTCAGCAGTTAGCGCCGACGGGAGCCTCTCCCACCTCGCCGCATCCGGCGACCATGACCAGCCCGCCCTTCGAGTGCCGCCATTCAGCAACGGCGGCACGCCAGGCAATTCGCCGTCGCCCCACCAAGGCCGAAGTCCGACGCTGCGGCCGGTACGCATCTCAAGCGGAGGCCAAGATCCCGCTCGCCTCGTCGGCCAAGACTGCACAGAGCCGGACGCTATGCACTGGTTGAACGTTGAATGAGTGCTTTCGGCAAGGCATGACATCGCTGTCAGCGGAGGCCTGATCAGCGGCGCACGGAAGCGCCACGCTCACCAGGCCTTTCGCGCTTCGATAGCCACCTCCACGGCGCCGGACCGGCGCGGCCGGCCCATACGGCAAGCGCGTACCGGTCGTAGCGACGGATGCCGCGCCCTGCTGTCGAGGGCCCGTTCCAGTACTCCGGAGCCCATCGAATTGACCTTCCGCATATCTCCGAAAAACCCGTCTCCAGCATCCGCCAGGAACAGGAAAAGCCCCGCCCGGTGACCGAGCGGGACCCTCTTCAAAAGACCGCTACACGCGTCCTACTGCACGCATCCCTCAGCGGATCGGCATTCCCGAAAGCGTACGAGCGATCACCAGTCGCTGGATTTCGCTGGTGCCCTCGAAAATGGTGTAGATAGCGGCGTCGCGGTGCATTCGCTCGACCGGGTATTCGCGGGTGAAGCCATTGCCGCCGAGGATCTGTACGGCCTGGGCGGTGACCTTTTTCGCGACCTCGCTGGCGAAGAGCTTCGACATGGAGCCCTCGGCAGAGGTGAAGGGCTTGCCGGCCACCGCCATCCAGGAGGCGCGCCAGACGAGCAGCCGGGCGGCGTCGATCTGCGTGCGCATATCGGCGAGCTGGAAGGCCACGCCCTGGTTGTCGATGATCGGACGGCCGAACTGGGAGCGGGTCTTGGCGTACTCCAGGGCCTCTTCGTAGGCCGCGCGGGCGGTGCCGACGGCCATCGCGCCGACGGCCGGGCGGGAGGCCTCGAAGGTGGCCATGGCGGCGTTCTTCACGCGCTCGCCACCACTCTTGGCCTTCTCGCGGGCACGGGCGAGGCGCTCATCGAGCTTCTCCTTGCCGCCGAGCAGGCAGTGGCCGGGGACCCGGACATCCTCCAGGACGACCTCGGCGGTGTGCGAGGCGCGGATGCCGTGCTTCTTGAACTTCTGCCCCTGGGAGAGGCCGGGGGTGTCCGGGGGGACGATGAAGGAGGCGTGCCCCTTCGAGCCGAGGTCGGCGTCGACGGAGGCGACGACGACATGGACGTTGGCGATGCCGCCGTTGGTGGCCCAGGTCTTGGTGCCGTTGAGCACCCACTCGTCCTTTGTCTCGTCGTAGACCGCGCGGGTGCGCATCGCGGCGACATCCGAGCCGGCGTCCGGTTCCGAGGAGCAGAAGGCGGCGACCTTCACATCGTTGGCGTCGCCGTACATCTGCGGCACCCAGGTGCCGATCTGCTCCTGGGTGCCGTTCGCGAGCACCCCGACGGCGGCGAGCCCGGTGCCGACGATCGACAGGCCGATGCCGGCGTCCCCCCAGAAGAGCTCCTCCATGGCCATGGGGATGCCGAGGCCCGTGGGGTCGAAGAACTGCTGGGCGTAGAAGTCCAGGGAGTACAGGCCGATCTTGGCGGCCTCCTGGATCACGGGCCAGGGGGTCTCCTCGCGCTCGTCCCATTCGGCGGCGGCGGGGCGCATGACGTCCGCGGCGAAGCCGTGAACCCAGTCACGGACTTCCTTCTGCTCGTCGTTGAGCTCCATGGTGAACTCGGCCATGTCCCCTCCAGTGCTGCGCGCATTACGATGTTACTAGCGGTAACCCGCAGTGTGTTACTCGCGAGTAAGCTATGTCAACTCCTCTGGCGACATTCACGGAGGAGTTCGGGTGTTACGTTGCGCGAGCGCCACGGATTCACAAGGGTGGGGAGCACGACCATGGAAAGCACAGAACATCGCGGCCGCCAGCAGACGGCGACCGAGCGCAGACGGCGGGAGTTGTTGGAGGCCGCCGAGCGCATTGTGCTGCGCGACGGCCCGGACGCGTCGATGAACGCCATCGCCGCCGAGGCCGGTATCACCAAGCCGATCCTCTACCGGCACTTCGGCGACAAGGGCGGGCTGTACCGCGCGCTCGCCGTACGGCACACCGATGCCCTGCTGGCCAATCTGGCGACCGCACTGGACGCACCCGTCCTGCGCCGGGACCGGGTCGAGGCCACCCTCGACGCCTATCTGCTCGCGATCGAGGCCCGGCCGCAGGTGTACCGCTTCCTGATGCACCCCTCCGACGAGGACAACGCGTCCGAGTCCGGCTTCGACGTGGGACGGCACTCCGCACCGCTGCTGCGCCGGCTCGGCGAGGAGCTGGCCAAGGTGATCACCGACCGGCTCGACCTGGGGCCGGGCGGCGAGCTGACGGCACGCGTCTGGGGACACGGGATCGTCGGCATGATGCACGGCGCCGGTGACTGGTGGCTGCGGGAACGCCCTTGTACGCGCGAGCAGTTGGTCAAGCAGCTGGCCGACCTGCTCTGGGGTCAGCTGGTCGCGGTCGAGGACCGCGCGGACGGCCCAGGCTTCTGAGCGCCGGACCATGATGCGGCGGGAGGCGCCGCCCGCTCAGCGGCCGGGCGCCCCCGCCGTCGCCGCCCACGGGGCCTTGGCCGCGGCGCGCAGCGCCCGGCGGCGGCGCAGCCCGGTGAGACGGTCGACGTACAGCCCGCCGTCGAGGTGGTCGCACTCGTGCTGGAGACAGCGGGCGAAGAAGCCGGTCCCGGTCACCGTCCTGGGCTCGCCGGTGACGCTGAACCCGGTCACGACGGTGTGGTCGTGGCGCGGGGTGCCGGCCTCGATGCCGGGGACCGAGAGACAGCCCTCGGGACCGCGGACGACCGGGCCGTCGGCCTCGACGAGCCGGGGGTTGACGAGATGCCCGAGATGACGGCGGTCCTCGTCGTCGGGGCAGTCGTATACGAACACCCGCAGCGGGACGCCGATCTGATTGGCGGCAAGGCCCACACCGTCCGCGGCGTACATCGTCGCGTACATGTCCTCGACCAGCCGGGCCAGCTCGCCGTCGAAGGCGGTGACCTCCTGACAGGGCCCGGTCAGGGCCGGATCGCCGAGCAGGCGCAGCGGGCGGGGACGGCCGGAACTGCCGGGGATGGTGCGGGGAGACATGGGGGTAAGGGTACGGTCCGGCGCGCCCGGGACGTCGCCGGACGGGTGGCGGGGTTCGGGCCCCGGGCCGGATCTCGATAGGCTGATCCCCGACCGAAGCCTCGGCCGGTCATCGGCTGCGGAGGAAGCGTTCCACCGGCAGCCTCAGGGCAGGCGGGCGCCGGATGCAAGGAGGATCAAAGACGATGGCAGGCAACACGGAGCCGCTGTCGCCGCGGGCCAAGCTGGCCGTGACGGCGGGCAAGGCCGCGGCGGCGGTGTCGCGCGCGGCGGGCCGCGGCAGCGGATCGGTGATCGGTGGCCGGGTGGCGCTCAAACTCGACCCCGACCTGCTGGCGCGGCTGGCCCGGCACTTGGACGTCATCCTGGTGTCGGCGACCAACGGCAAGACGACCACGACGCGACTGATCGCAGAGGCACTGCGGGCCAGCGGTCCGGTGGTCTCCAACGCGCTCGGCGCCAACATGCCGGCGGGCATCACGTCCGCGCTGGCCGGTGGATCGGACGCCCGCTACGGCGTCATCGAGGTGGACGAGAAGTACCTCTCCGGCGTGGCACGCGATGTGACGCCGAAGGCCATAGCGCTGTTGAACCTCTCGCGCGACCAGCTCGACCGCGCCGCGGAGACCCGGATGCTGGCCGAGCACTGGCGCGAGGGCCTGGCCGGTTCCAAGGCCCTGATCATCGCCAACGCGGACGACCCGCTGATCGTGTGGGCGGCCTCGTCGTCCGCGAATGTGGTGTGGGTCGCGGCCGGGCAGGAGTGGAAGGACGACGCCTGGTCCTGCCCCTCGTGCGGTGGCGTGATGCAGCGGCCGAGCGATGACTGGTTCTGCGGCGAGTGCGGCTTCCGCCGCCCGACGCCGAGCTGGGCGCTCTCCGGCGACCATGTGCTCGACCCGCACGGCAGCGCGTGGCCGATCAAGCTCCAGCTGCCGGGGCGCGCCAACAAGGCGAACGCCACCACGTCCGCCGCGGTCGCCGCCGCCTTCGGGGTGCCGCCGCAGGTGGCCCTGGAACGGATGTACTCGGTGCAGGCGGTGGCCGGCCGCTACGACGTGGTCACGTTCATGGAGCGGGAGCTGCGGCTGCTGCTGGCGAAGAACCCGGCCGGCTGGCTGGAGACGTTCTCGCTGATCGACCCGCCGCCGACCCCGGTGATCATGTCGGTGAACGCGCGCGGCGCGGACGGCACGGACACCTCGTGGCTGTGGGACGTCGACTACACCCGGCTGGCCGGGCACCCGATCTTCGTGCTCGGCGACCGCAAGCTGGACCTGGCGGTGCGCCTGGAGGTCGCGGGACTCGACTTCCATGTGTGCGAGAGCCTCGACGAGGCGGTGGGCATGGCGCCGCCCGGCCGGATCGAGGTCATCGCCAACTACACGGCCTTCCAGGACCTGCGCCGGCGCGTGGGCAACTGAGTGTGGTCCACCGACGCTACGGACAAGGACGAGCGAGCATGAGTGACAACAGCCTGCGCCTGGTGTGGATCTACCCGGACCTGCTGAGCACGTACGGCGACCAGGGGAACGCCCTGGTGGTCGAGCGGCGGGCGCGCCAGCGCGGTCTGGACGTCCAGCGCCTGGACGTACGGTCCGACCAGCAGATCCCCACCTCCGGCGACATCTATCTGATCGGCGGCGGCGAGGACCGGCCGCAGCGGCTGGCCTCGGAGCGGCTGATCCGCGACGGCGGGCTGAGCCGTGCGGTCGCCAACGGCGCGATCGTCTTCTCGGTGTGCGCCGGCTATCAGATCCTGGGGCACGAGTTCATCAATGACCTCGGGGAGCGCCAGGAGGGCCTGGGGCTGCTGGACGTGGTCAGCACCCGCGGCGAGGCCGAGCGCTGCGTCGGCGACGTACTCGCCGATATCGACCCGCAGTTGGGGCTGCCGCCGCTGACCGGCTTCGAGAACCACCAGGGCGTGACGCATCTGGGCAAGACCTCCCGGCCGTTCGCCAAGGTGCGGTTCGGCAAGGGCAACGGCGTCGGCGACGGCTACGAGGGCGCGTGGAACGACACCGTCTTCGGTACGTACATGCACGGGCCGGTGATGGCGCGCAATCCGCATATCGCCGATCTGCTGATCAAGCTGGCGCTGGATGTCAATGCGCTGCCTCCGGTGGAGGACCGCTGGTACGAGGCATTGCGGCAGGAGCGGATCGCCGCGGCGACCCAGCCTGCTTGATACCGCTTCCTCCCGGTTCGGGCGGTTCGCCGATATGCGACATCTGCCGGAATTCAACCCTTTCCGTACGCCCGCAGTCCGCACTGCGGGCGTACGTGTGCCCGGCGGCCCCGCGCTTGTAGGGTGAGCGGAATCCAACCGGACGACGGGGTCCGGGCCCCCGGTTGAGTTGCAGAGGGTTTTTCGAGCAATGCGTATTGGTGTACTCACCTCCGGCGGAGACTGCCCCGGTCTGAACGCCGTCATCCGCTCCGTCGTCCACCGTGCCACCGCCGATCACGGCGATGAGGTGATCGGCTTCCGTGACGGCTGGAAGGGCCTGCTGGAGTGTGATTACCGCAAGCTCGACCTCGACGCCGTCGGCGGCATCCTGGCGCGCGGCGGCACCATCCTCGGGTCCTCGCGGGTGCAGCCCGCGCATCTGCGGGACGGCGTGGAGCGGGCCCGCGGCCATGTCGCCGAACTGGGCCTGGACGCCATCATCCCGATCGGCGGCGAGGGCACGCTGAAGGCGGCGCGGCTGCTGTCGGACGCCGGGCTGCCGATCGTCGGCGTACCGAAGACCATCGACAACGACATCGCCGTCACGGATGTCACGTTCGGCTTCGACACCGCGGTGGGTGTGGCCACCGAGGCGCTGGACCGGCTCAAGACCACCGCCGAGTCCCACCAGCGAGTGATGATCGTCGAGGTGATGGGGCGGCACACCGGCTGGATCGCGCTGCACTCGGGCATGGCGGCCGGTGCGCACGCGATCGTGGTGCCCGAGCGGCCCTTCGACATCGACGAGCTCACCGCGCGGGTCGCCGCGCGCTTCGAGGCCGGCAAGAAGTTCGCCATCGTGGTCGTCGCCGAGGGTGCCAAGCCGCGCGAGGGCACCATGTCCTTCGATATCGGCGGCAAGGACATGTACGGCCATGAGCGGTTCGCCGGCGTCGCCCGGCAGCTCTCCGTGGAGCTGGAGAACCGCCTCGGCAAGGAGGCCCGTCCGGTCATCCTCGGGCACGTCCAGCGCGGCGGCACCCCGACCGCCTACGACCGCGTGCTCGCCACCCGCTTCGGCTGGCATGCCGTCGAGGCCGCGCACCGCGGCGACTTCGGGATGATGACGGCGCTGCGCGGCACGGACATCACGCTGGTGCCGCTGGCCGAGGCCGTGGAGACGCTCAAGACGGTGCCCGTGGAGCGCTACGCCGAGGCCGAGTGCGTGCTGTGACCTCGCCGCCCGCGGCGTGAGGGTCCGCGCGCCACGAACCGCCCCCGGCCGCTCTGTCAGCCGGGGGCGGTTCTAGTCTTGTCGCCGGAGCATTGGTACGAATCAGGAGCGAGCGGATGGATCACAGCGGGCACGGCATGGACGGCATGAACATGGATCTGCCGCCGTTCACGCTCGCGCGAGGCCTGGAGTTCGGTGGTGATCCGTTCTTCCTCGTCGGCTGTCTGCTGGGGCTCGGGCTGTACGGCTGGGCGGTGATCCGGCTGCGGCGGCGGGGTGATGCCTGGCCGGTGGGCCGGACCGTCGCCTGGGCCGTGGGCGTGCTGTCGGTGGCACTGGTGATGTGCACCGCGCTCAACGACTACGGCATGGCGATGTTCAGTGTGCACATGGTCCAGCACATGGTCATCAGCATGCTGTCGCCGATCCTGCTGCTGCTCGGGGCACCGGTGACGCTGGCGCTGCGCGCGCTGCCGGCTGCCGGGCGCGGCCGCAAGGGACCGCGTGAACTGCTGGTGGCGCTGCTGCACAGCCGCTACATGCGGATCATCACGCATCCGGCGTTCACCATCCCGCTGTTCATCGCGAGCCTCTACGCGCTCTACTTCTCACCGCTGTTCGACTTCCTGATGGAGTCCCGGGCCGGGCACATCGGAATGATGGTGCACTTCCTCGCGGTCGGCCTGGTGTTCTTCTGGCCGATCATGGGCGTCGACCCGGGCCCGCACCGGCCGGGTTATGTGATGCGGATGCTGGAGCTGTTCGCGGGGATGCCTTTCCACGCCTTCTTCGGTATCGCGCTGATGATGGCCTCGGAGCCGATGGTCACCACCTTCGTGCACCCGCCGGCCTCGCTCGGGATCGAGGCGCTGGCCGATCAGTCGGCCGCCGGGGGCATTGCCTGGGCCTTCAGCGAGATCCCGTCCGTAGTGGTGCTGATCGCCCTGGTCTTCCAGTGGTACAAGTCCGAGGAGCGTCAGTCGCAGCGCGCGGACCGGGCCGCCGACCGCAACGGCGACAAGGATCTGGCCGACTACAACGCCTATCTCGCCTCGCTCAACGCACGGGGGCAGTGACGGCGCGTCGCGACTCTGGCGGTACGGGCCGCGGCCGGGGACGATGGTCCCATGGCCGCGGCCCGTGACGTTGGTGTTCCGGGCCGCCGTGAGGAGGTTGCGGGTATGCCCGGATCTGCTAGGACGATGGCCGTGTGCACGGTGGGCGGACTGGTGGTGGCGACCACCTACACCGTGGCGATGGGCGCCAATGGCTGGCTCTGGTTCTCCTGGGTGGTGCTGGCGCTGGTGACGATCGGCGTGGTGGCGGCGCGGCCGGTCTGAGCGTTCCTGTGCGTCGGCGGCGCCGGCGCCTCGGAACGCGGCGCCTCAGAAGCGGAAGAGCGGCCCGGTGGCGGAGTCCATCGAGCAGGCGTTGGGGAACTCCTTGTGCCAGTTCACCTGGGCACCGCGATAGGTGCCGGTCGCCGTCGCGGTGACCGGGTCGAACTCCCTGGTGCAGGTGTGCGGCTCGCCGGGCAGGGCGTCCATGTCCCCGCGGGCCCAGGCCAGCGCGTCGCAGGCGGCACCCGCGTGCGGATGTCTGCGGTGGATGTCCGGGCAGCTGAGCCGCACCCCGCGGCTCCAGGTGTTGCCGGTCCCGGACACCGTGAGGAGCAGGCCCTGATCGGCGGACGGCGGCTCGTCGGCGTGGGACGGGCCGACGGAGAGGGTGCCGAGCAGGACCGTGGACAGGGCGGCAAGCACGCTCACGGTCAGGGTCGCAGTGGCACGGGTGGATCGGCGTCGACGGCTCACGGGCATCGATGTCTCCTGGGAACACTCGGTGGGGTCGCATGCGGGAGCCTGACAAGGACGCGCGGCGCCCGGTGGCCCCAGGCCACCTCGCCGGGCCCCGGCGGGCAAGCGGCCACGCCGTGAGGTCGCCCGTACGGCCTGCGGCTGCCACCCCGGAGACAAGGGTGGCCGGCAGCGGAGGAGGCGGCGCCGCTGCCGGCCACCGGACCAGGGCTACCCCACGCGCTCGATCCGGGCGTTGCGGATCAGGAACTTCCCTGCCTCACGCACCTGTTCGAATGCCGCGTTGTTGAGCAGTGCGCAGCTGCCCGACGTCGAGGTCACGGAGACGGTCGTCGACTTGTCGTTGTCCAGGTTGGTCACCTTCAGTTTGGTCCCGGCGGGGAACTCGCTGCTGGATGCCGCAGGGGCGCCGCCCTCTCCGGAGAGGGTCACCGTCGAGCCGGCGCAGACCACCTCCCCGTCGGCGGCGGGCGGGTTGTCCCCTGCGGGCGGGGCCGCGGAGGCGGAGGAGTCATCGGACGCGGGCGGGTCGTCCGATGCGGGCGGGGCCGCGGAGTCTGACGGGGCGCCGGAGGCGGGCGGCTCGTTCGCCGCCGGTGGAGCGCCCGCGGCGGCGCCCCCGCCTTCTCCGCCGGAGCAGCCGGCGGCTTTCTGTTTGTTCTGGATCTCTTTGATCACGGCTTGGCGGTTGGCGATCCGGGCCTCTGACTGGGCGTCCGGGTTGGCCTTCTGGTCGGCGATGAACTTCTCGTTGTTGCTCAGGGCGGTGGCCAGTCCATCGCACGCCACGGAGGCCTGGCTGGTGCCGGCGGTGGCGATGGCGATACCGCCGACCAGCGCGGCGGCACTGACGCAGATGACGACCTTCTGACGCCGGCCGACTCTCTTCTTCCGGGACATCTCTCACTCCGATCATCGGCCTGGACCCTGGGCTCAGGCATGGTTGCCGGGCAGTACGCCGAGTCAACCCGCGCTCGTTCAAGGCAAGTTGAAAGTTGTCCACGGATGCCAAAGCGGATACCGAAGGGAAACACCGGCCTGCGATGATGCCCGGGTGCGCGTACTGATGCCGGTCCCCGACCGCGATTTTGATGTCACCGAGGTGGCGGTGCCCTGGCGGCTGCTCACCGACGCCGGCCACCAGGTCGTCTTCGCCACCGAACGGGCCGGCACCCGGCCCGCGTGCGACCCGCGGCTGCTGACCGGTGTCCTCTTCGGGCAGCTCGGCGCCGAGGAGGAGCCCAGGCGCTGCTACGAAGAGCTCACCCGCAGCGCGGAGTTCACCGCGACCGTCGGCTGGGCGGAGCTGGCCCCGGAGGAGTACGACGGGCTGATTCTGCCGGGCGGACATGCACCCGGAATGCGGCAGTACCTGGGCTCGGAGGTGTTGCAGCAGCAGGTCGGCAGATTCTGGGCGCTGGACCGGCCGGTCGGAGCGATCTGCCACGGCGTGCTGGTGCCGGCGCGGGCACGGGAGGCGTCCACCGGCCGCAGCCTGCTGGCGGACCGGCGTACGACCTGCCTGCCGAAGTACATGGAACGGTCGGCGTATCTGGCCACGGCCTGGCGGCTCGGCCGCTACTACCGTACGTATCCGGCCTATGTGGAGGACGAGGTCAGGGCCGCACTGGACGGTCCGGACGCCCGCTTCGAGCGGGGGCCGAGGGTCCTTGCCGCGCGTGGCACCGCGACCGACGACTCCGCCGCGTTCGTCGTGCAGGACGGCCACTATCTCTCGGCGCGCTGGCCGGGCGACGCCTACCTCTTCGGGCGCCGGTTCTGTGCACTCCTGGAAGCCTGCTAGCAGGCCGGCCCCTGCTCGTCGGTGCCGGCCGGAAATGTGTGAGGGTGCTGTCATGAGCGATTCAACACCTCACACCCTCAATGGATTTGCCACGACCTTGGTCCGGCTCGGCATCGCGACGGAGGAGCAGGCAGCGGCCGGCCTGGCGGAGGCGGCCGGGATCGACATGGACCTCGACGGGGAATTCGAGGACGCCGACGAGCTGACCTTCCTCGTCGGCGAATGCGGCCTCGGCTTCCAGACGCCCGAAAAGGTAGGCGGTGATCTTGAGGGCGGATATGAGGAGCTGCTGACAGAAGCGGCGGCGTGCTCGGGCGGTTCGGTGGTGGTCGACGACGTCGAGCTGGTGAAGATCGAGAACGAGGACGGGGAGGAGGACGAGTACCTGCACTTCCGGCGCAACGGCCGGTCGATATGGCACGGGACGGAGCACCTCTCCGACAGCACCCGCTACATGGACTGGAATGCCGCCATGGACGCCATCGGTGACCTCGTGCCCGGCAATGACGATTCACGGGCCTTCTGGCAGCTGGACGAGGATTCCTATGACGCCTGGTGGCTTTTGCTGACACCCGAACAGGCCCAGGGCCTGGAGGAGTTCGGCCTGCCGATGGCGGTGCATCTCAGCAACTGGGTCCGGGACGGGAAGCCGACGGCGGAGCCCGAGACGCCCGCGTGGTACGTGGAGGACGACCGCCTGCATGCGAGCGAGGAGTCCCGCCGGTGTCTCGACGAGTGGCTGGCCCCCATGGACGCCGCACTGGACCGGTGGCGGACGGCCCATCTGCCCGACGACTTCCCCTTCGACTACTCGCCGGACTCGCTCACGGCGCTGGAACGGCTTGTACTGGACCGCTTCGACGGCCCCGCCGCGCTTGAGGCGGCGGGCCAAGACGAGTTCTTCGAGGGCGCCATCAGGTACGTCGGTCAGACCGCGCTGCGGCTCTGGCCGTGCCGCTGGACCTACCGGCACTCCGACGACGACTCGTCGGTCTTCACCAACGAGCCGCTGATCCGCTCCAACACCCCGGACGGCTTCGGGGGCGGCTTCTCCCCTGACTACGTGTTGCGGACCCTCGTGGAACTCCGCACGAACAGTGGCATGCGAGAGCGTATGGAATCGGTCGGGGAAGGGGTCGAGGACTACCGCAAGGCGCTCGGCGCCCGCACGCGCGGCCGCTAGGGCCTGTCGTTTGGATCACGCCGGACCAGGGAGCGGGGTCTGGTGCGCGTGCCCGCGAGCCCAGCCTGATCCAAACGCCAGGCCCTAGTGGGTGTCCGGCGAGCAGGCGCGGTTCAGCGGCACAGGGCCGTGTCCACGAGATGCTCGACACGCTTCATGGCTGCCTCGTCGGTCGGCTGCATGGTCACCGCGGCGTCGGCGGCGCGGCCGTCGTCGGTGGCGCCGCCCCGCGTCTCGTATCCGGGGAGGCTGCCGCCGTGGCCCCAGTAGACACCACCGCACGACAGCGGCTTGCTCACGAGACCCAGTCCGTAGCGGGCGCCGGAGCCGAAGTACGGAGCGGGGACGGTGGTACGCATCTGGGCGAGCTGGGCCGCCGGGAGGAGGCGGCCGGCCAGGAGCGCGGTGAAGAACTGGTTGAGGTCGGAGTTGGTGGAGATCATCTGCCCTGCCGCCCAGCCCCAGGAGGGGTCCATCTCCGTGATGTCGCGCAGCGGAGCGCCCGCTGCATCCCTGTAGTAGCCCTGGGGATGGGGTTCTCGGATGGTCATGTCACCGGGGGCGGGGAAGTAGGTGTGACGCAGACCGATGCGCTGGATGACGCGCCGCTCCATCTCCTTGGCGAGGGGCCGGCCGGTGACCTTCTGGATGATCAGGCCGGCCAGCACGTAGTTGGTGTTGCTGTACTCCCATTTCGTCCCGGGGGCGAAGTCGGCCTTGTGCTGGAGGGCGATGTCGAGGAGGTCGCGGGGTTCGAAGTACCGGACGTCGTCGCCGAGGTACGCGGTGTAATTGGGAAGTCCGCTGGTGTGCTGGAGGAGCTGACGGACGGTGATGCGGCGTCCGTCGATCTCCTCCCCGCGGACGAGGCCCGGCAGATAGGTGTCGACCGTGGCGTCGAGGCCGATCTTCCCTTCACCGACCAGTTGCAGCGCGACCACCGCGGTGAACACCTTGGTGTTGCTGCCGATCCGCACCTGACCGTCCTCGGGCACCTTCGAGCCGGTGGCCAGGTCGCCCACCCCCGCGGTGTAGGTACGGGTGCGGCCCGCACGGTCCTGAACGCTCGCCAGCGCGGCGGGCAGGCCATCGGAGCGCACCAGCGCGCTCAGGCCCTGCTGGACGGCGTCCGGCCTCGGGGCAGCGGACACCGCGGGCGGCGCCAGGACACCCAACGTCATGACACCCATGGCCACGGCCACCGCGGCCGCGGCCGGCAGGGCTCTGCGCCGACCGCCCGGCCGCCGCCCGGAAGAACGAAACCTCTGCCATGTCTGCTCACGCACGGGCCAACTCCTACGGAATCATGGGGAAACCAGCGATATGTGCCGGGCCCAGCCTTTCCGGAGGCGACCGCCCGGGACGATCCTGCTAACCGCCCAGCTCCTGGTGGGGCCAGCCCCCGGGTACGCCCAGCCGATGGGGAACAGGGGCGAGGAGGCATGTCCGAACGTACGTTGCGTGAGCAACCTCTCACTCTATGTTTGAGGAAGAGGGAGACAGCTCACCGACACAGCCCCTCCAACGCCGGACCGTCGGATGCGGTGCCCGCGGCGCCGGATGCGTGACGCGACTGGTCGGGTTCGGCATGGCCCTCGGCGGCGCCAACCACCTCCGGACTCCGCTCCTGTTCGGGGAATCGCAAGCGGCGGCCATCGGCACCGGCATTCTCATGACCGTGGGCGGCATCGCGGCGGTCTACGCCGGGGCACGTATGTCCCGCTTCGGCAGGCGCCACACGACTCGATTGCTCAAGGGCTCGAGTCTTCTCGAGCCGCGCTCGTACATCTTGTATCTGCGTCCGTTCGACCTCGACGACCAGCTGTACGGGATCAAGCCTGCACCCAGCCGGAACCTGGTCCGCAGACTGCAAACTCCCCTCAGTCGCACCTTCGAAGAAGACATGGTGCTGAGTCTGCGGCTCAAGATGGGCCGCGTCGTGGCCGTGGGCAGACCCGGTGAACGGCTGCCCTTGCCGGGGCCCGGCGGTTCTACCTGCCCCTCGCCGACTGGAAGCCGATCGTCAGTGACCTCATCCGCGAGGCACGGCCCGTGGTACTCGCCACCGGAACCAGCGAGGGAACACTGTGGGAGCTCACGGAGGTCGTCCGCCTCCTGCCTCCCGAGCGGCTACTTGTGATGGTCTTCACGAACGCGGCCGACTACGACCTCTTCCGGAGCGCAGCCGAGGCTCATTTCACCGCTCGCGCAGCGGAATTCGACGGCCGGGAAGCCGCAAGACTCGCCGGGTTCCGGTGGCCGGACTACCCGGCTCTGAAAAATCCGGACACCCACATCAGCGTCGTCGGAACGCAGGGCTTCATCGTCTTCGGCCCGGACTGGGAACCGGGGTTCGTCCGGCTCGACCCCACCGCGGTGCGGGCCCTGAGCGACTTCGGACGCCTCCGCAAGGTCATGCGACAGCAAGTGACCCCGGCCCTGCGTCGCGTCAAACACGGGCTGTCCCCAGCACCGGGCTCTCCCCTGCACCGGGCTCTCCCCAGCACCGGGTGCTCCGAACAGCGGCGTGATCGCCCCACGCACCCCACCGCAGAGCGAGTCGCGCGGCACCGACGCCACGACCAGCGAAGCGGAGTAACCTCTCGGCTTCACCGCACGCAGTACGGCACAGCGCGAGCGCGGCGCCTTTACCGTCCGCGCTCGGATGGACCTTCGTGGTCAGCCCACCGCGGGAGCGGCCGAGCGCTTCGCCTGACGCACCGCCTCCGCCAGGAACGGGCGCAGACGTATGTGCACGCGCAGGTGAACTGATCTTTGTACGGCCCCTCTTGAGGTACTTGGGGGTGCAAGTGGCGGAGCTGTTGGTGCCCTCGGTGGCGTGCTGGTGAGCGCGGACCGAGCTGGAGTCGATGTTGATGTTCCAGTCGACGTCGCCCGCGGCGTCGGCGACCGCCTGGACGTGCTGGAGCAGCCGCTCCCAGGTGCCGTCAGCCGTCCTGGAGAGTGTCGTCGCGCTCGCTCTGGGGATCGCTTCGCCGCCTGAGCCGGGCCCCCGCTGTCAGCACCTGCTCGGCCCGCTCCGGCGGGAGGGCTTCCTCGAGGAACGAGACGGCCCGGCAGAGCTGTTGACCGCTCTGGTAGGGGAAGTCGGTGCCGAGCAGCAGCCGGTCCGCGCCATAGGAGTCGGTGGCGGCCCGCACGGCCGGGACATGGCCGTGTGCGACGGTGTCGTAGTACATGCGGCGGGCGGCCTCGGTGGGCTTCTCGACGACGTCCGGGGCCTCCCAGGGGAGGTGGTCGTCGGCGCGGGGCAGCAGCAGCGGCAGGGCTCCGCCGAGATGGGAGTGGATGATCCGCAGGCGGGGAAAGCGGCGCGGGATCCCCTCCAGGATGAGGTGCATCGCGCAGATGGTGTCCTCCGTCGGCGCGCCGACCATCCAGCGCATCCGGTGGGCGGCGATCAGGGGTGATCCGGCGTCATGGCCGGAGGGGTGCACGGACAGTACGCCGCCACGCCAGTCGAGTTCCTCGAAGAGCGGGGTGAAGACGGGGTCGCCGAGGCTGCGGCCCAGGACGTCGGTGGTGACGCCGACGCCCGCCATGCCGAGTTCGCCGAGCGCGCGGGCCAGCTCCTCCAGGGACGCGTCCAGGTGGGGCAGCGGAAGCGCGGCGAAGGCGGAGAAGCGGGCGGGCCAGTCGCGGACCAGGCCGGCGTAGTGGTCATTGGCGTGCCGGGCGGCCGTGACCGCTTGGCCGGCGTCCGCGAAGTACGGCCCCTGGGGCGACACGGACAGGATCTGGTGGTCGATTCCGGCCGCGTCGTTCATCGCGAACCGGGCGTCCAGTTCCCGGGCGCTGTCTCCGGCTCCCAGGCCGCGGTGTGCGGCGGCGTCCCGGCGTCCGTAGGACTCCAGGAGCCGGAGGTAGGCCTCGCTCCACAAGTGGGCGTGCACATCGGTCCGCATCCCTTTCAGCTTCCCGCCGGGACCTTGGCGTGTCCACCGGACCGTACGGCGCGGCAGCCTGCGGGACGCCGCCGGCGGCCGTCCGGGACCCGTCCGCGCGGCGCGGCGGTGGTGCCCTCCCCTGGCGTACCTGGGCGGTGGTGTCCTCCCCCCGTGCGTACCTGGCGGCGGCGCTCACCTCACCCGTCTCGCGGGTGTCCGGGACCGGAAAAGAGTCAGCATCGATCCGGCCGAAGGTGGTTACCCGCGAGGGCACTTGCCCATAAACTCACTGGCCGTCCCCGGGGACCCTTGACCTGGAACGATGTAGCCGCCCGGGCGAGCCGACGGAATGGGGAGCTGCCCTGTGCTCTACCAGGTGCTGAAGTACCTGCTTCTCGGGCCGTTGCTGCGGCTGGTGTTCCGGCCGCGGATCGAGGGGCTCGATCATGTGCCGGAGGAGGGCGCGGCGATCATTGCGGGCAATCATCTGTCGTTCGCCGATCACTTTGTGATGCCGGCGATCCTGCCGCGCCGGGTGACGTTTCTGGCCAAGGCGGAGTACTTCACCGGGCCCGGCCTGAAGGGACGGCTGACCGCGGCGTTCTTCCGGGGCGTCGGGCAGATTCCGGTGGACCGCTCCGGGGGCCGCGCCTCGCAGGCCGCCATCTCCTCGGGCCTCTCCGTCCTGCGCAAGGGCCGGCTGCTGGGCATCTACCCGGAGGGCACCCGCTCGCACGACGGCCGGCTCTACAAGGGACGTACCGGCGTCGCTTCGATGGCCATCAAGGCCGGGGCGCCGGTGGTGCCGTGCGCGATGATCGGCACGTTCGAGGCGCAGCCGACGGGCCGGCGGCTGCCGCGCATCATGCGGATCACCATCCGCTTCGGCGCACCGCTGGACTTCTCGCGATATGCGGGGCTGGAGGACGAACGCGCCGCCCTGCGCGCCGTCACCGACGAGATCATGTACGCGATCCTCACCCTGTCCGGGCAGGAGTACGTCGACACCTACGCGGGCGAGGCCAAGGCCGCGGCGCAGGCACAGGCGCGGGCACACGGACGGCGTGGGCACGGGAAGGGGGCCGCGGGCTGAGCCGCCGGGCGGGGTCCGCGCCCGGCGAACTCCTTGCGCCGTGGGCGAATAGCCCTGCCCCGTCGGCTGACGGTCCGTAGGGTCCGGTCATGACTTCAGGCAGTGCAGTGGTGATCGGGGCGAGCGGACAGATCGGGCGTGCGGCGGTGCGGGCTCTGGCGCGGGACGGCTGGGAAGTGCGGGCCGCGTCCCGGCATGGCGGGCGCGATGATTCCTGGCCCGGCGAGGTCCGGTCCGTGGCGGTGGACCGGGAGGACGACGCGGCGCTGGCCGGGCTGATCGGCGAGGGCTGTGACGTGCTGCTGGACTGTGTGGCGTACGGGACCGCGCATGCCAAGCAGCTGACGGCGCTGGCGGACCGGATCGGTTCGGCCGTGGTGGTCTCCAGTTGCGTGGTGTACGAGGACGACCGCGGGCGCAGCTTCGCGACGATGGGCGAACCGGACGGCTCCCCCGTTTACCCGCTGCCCGTCCCGGAGTCCCAGCCGACCGTGCGGCCCGGCGACGAGAACTACGGCACCCGCAAGGCCGCCCTGGAACAGGCACTGCTGGCGCAGGGCGACCGGCTGCCGGTGACGCTGCTGCGGGCCTGCGCCGTGCACGGCCCGTACAGTCCGCTGCCCCGTGAGCTGCACTTCGTCAAAAGGGTGCTGGACGGGCGCCGGGTGCGGGTGCTCGCCTACGGCGGCAGCAGCCGTTTCCATCCGGTGCATGTGGACAACCTCGCGGAGCTGGTCCGGCTGGCGGCCCGCCGGCCGGGCTCGCGGGTGCTCAACGCGGCCGATCCGCAGGCGCCGACGGTGGCCGAGATCTCGGCGGCGGTGGATGCGGCGATGGGCGCGCCGGAGAACGAGATCGTGCAGGTGGACGGCGCCCCGCCGTCGTCCGACGTCGGCGACACCCCGTGGTCGGTCCGACACCCTCTCGTCTACGACATGACCGCGGCGGAGCGCGAGTTGGGCTATCGCGCGGTGACGACGTACGAGGAGTCGCTGCCCGCGACGGCGGCCTGGCTGGCCGACCGGGTCAAGGGGCGGGACTGGTGGGAGGTGTTCCCCAGGATGGCCGGCTTCTATCCGGACGCGAAGCTGTTCGGGTATGCGGCCGAGGACCGGTGGCTGGCGGAGCGGGGCGGGAAGCGCTGAGGCCCGCAGCGCGGGCCGGCGCCGATATCCGATCGCGGGGTGTGCCGCCGGCCCGTACCTTGATCGCTATGAAGCATCGGATACGGGGGTGCCGACGATGAGCGCCCGACTGCGTGGCATGGCACAGGAAACGGAACAGATCGTCGCGGCGGGTGCGTACCACGCCCCGAGCGGACGGCTGGTGGAGATCGCAACGGCGGTCGGACGGGCCCGGGCCGCGACCCGGCTGTACGGCCCGGAGCCGGTCGCCGTGGAGGAGCCGTCGCCGGGAACGCGCACGGTGTTCGAGGTGACGGGGGAAGGCAGCCTCACGGCGGGGCGGCGGCTGGCCGAGACGGGCGAGGGGCCGCTCGCCGTGCTGAACTTCGCCTCCGCGCGCAATCCCGGCGGCGGCTATCTGAATGGCGCGCAAGCCCAGGAGGAGGCGCTGTGCCGAGGGTCGGCGCTCTACACCTGTGTACGCGAGGCCCCGGACTTCTATGCCGCACACCGGGCCGAGCCGAGCCCCTTCTACAGCGACCGGGTGATCCTCTCCCCCGGCGTACCGGTGTTCCGCGACGACCGGGGCCGGTTGCTCGAGGTGCCGTACGAGGCGGGCTTTCTGACGGCCGCGGCGCCGAACGCGGGAGTGATCGCACGGCAGCGGCCGGCCGAGACGGGCCGGGTGGCGGCGGCGCTGGCGACGCGTGCGGAGCGGGTGCTGGAGGTCGCGGCGGCCGGCGGGCACCGTCAGCTGGTCCTCGGCGCCTGGGGCTGTGGGGTGTTCCGTAATGAACCGGCCGATGTGGCAGGGGCGTTCGCGGCCGCATTGCTGGACGGGGGCCGGTTCTGCGGCTGGTTCGACCGCGTTGTGTTCGCCGTGCTGGACCGTCGGGAGGACTCCCCCACCAGGGCCGCCTTCTCCAAGGCGTTTCCCGGGTAAGCGGCGCGCGGAGGAGCACTGACGACGACAGGGGCGGCCGGGAGGATTCCCGGCCGCCCCTGCGTGCCGTCACTTCCGTGCCGGCATGTTCAAGGCGTCACTAGGGGGCGACCGGAAGGATGGAGGCACCCTTGGCGGCGGCCTTCGCCGTCGGCTTGGCCGGCTGGGGCGTGGCGTGCGGAGCGCAGGTCACGTCCTTGGCGTCGGTCTTCCCTTCCAGGAAGTACGCGTCGACCCGGTTGTTGATGCAGGGGTTGACCTGACCGGTGACACCGTGCGATCCGGCGTCCCGCTCGGTGATCAGACGCGAGCCCTTGAAACGGTGGTGCAGCTCGACCGCGCCGCCGTAAGGCGTCGCCGCGTCGCGGGTGCTCTGCACGATCAGGACGCTCGGCAGACCCTTGCCGGTCTTGACGTCGACCGGTCGCTGCTGCTTGACCGGCCAGGTGGCGCAGGGCAGGTTCATCCAGGCGTTGGACCAGGTCATGAACGGAGCCTGCTGGTGGATGCGGGTGTTGTCGCGGTCCCACTTCTTCCAGCTGGTGGGCCACTTGGCGTCGGTGCACTCGACGGCCGTGTAGACGGCGTTGCCGTTCTCCGCGGAGGCGTTGCCGGCGAGGTCCAGGAGGTTCGGACCGGCGTTCTCCACCAGCGGCTTGCTGTTACCGGAGAGGTACGCGCTCCAGACCTCGGCGACCGAGGCCCACATCGAGTCGTAGTACGGCGCGTTCTGGAAGAAGCCGGTGAGCTCGGCGGGGCCGACCACACCGCTGATGGGGTTCTTCTTGGCGGTCGCCCGCAGCTTCTCCCACGCCGCCTGGACCTTCTCGGGGGTGGCACCGATGTGGTACGTGGCGTCGTTCTTGGCGACCCACTTCTTCCAGTCGCCCCAGCGGGTCTCGAAGGCGATGTCCTGGTCGAGGTTGGCCTGGTACCAGACCTTCTCACGGGACGGATCGACGACGCTGTCGACGAGCATCCGGCGGACATGGTTCGGGAAGAGCGTCCCGTAGACGGCACCCAGGTAGGTGCCGTAGGAGACGCCCAGGTAGTTGAGCTTCTTGTCACCGAGCGCGGCACGAATCACATCGAGATCGCGGGCGGTGTTCTTGGTCGTCATGTAGGGCAGGAGGCCGCCACTGCGCTCGGCGCAGCCGTCGGCGTACTCCTTGGCGAGCTTGCGCTGGGCGCGCTTGTCGGCCTCGCTGCCCGGTACCGGGTCGGCCTTCGGGGCCTTGACGAACTCCTGCGGGTCCATGCAGGAGATCGGCGCGGAGTGGCCGACACCCCGGGGGTCAAAGCCGACAAAGTCATACGCCTTGGCGGTCTTGACCCAGAGGGGGCTCTTGCTGGTGATACGGCTCGGGAACTTCATGCCCGAACCGCCGGGGCCACCGGGGTTGTAGACGAGGGAGCCCTGTCGCTCCTTCTTGCTGCCGGTGCTGACGGCGCGGTCCACGGCGATCTTGATGGTGCGGCCGTTGGGCCGGGCGTAGTCGACCGGGACGGTGACATAGCCGCACTGGATGGGCGACTTGAAGCCCCAGTCGGCGGGGCACTCCTGCCAGTCGATGCCCTTCTTGGCCGCGCGCGCGGCGGCGGTCGCGACACCGCGCGCTTCGGCCGAACCGCGCTGGTGCTGCTCGCCCGCGCTGGCGGGCGTGGCGGATATCGCTCCGGCGAGGAGCGCTCCGGTCACCATGGTGCCGGCGGCGCCGAGCGCTGCTGTTTTTCTCACGTGGTTAATTCCCCCTGCATGGTGTGCCACTTGTGGCGGCGTTGATCACAGGCTTACGAAGGGATCCTGACGTGTGGCGTCCCCTCTTGAACAGGTTCGACCCACACTTCTTTACCAAGCTGTAGGTTTCCGGCCGCGTCGGCTTCGGCCTGTTGGAGTGCGGCAGTCCGCGCAGCCGTGGAGTGCGCGGGCGCTGCGCCGGAATACGGGTGGCGCGGACGCAGCCCCCCGTAGCAGTGCCGGTGAACGGCCGGACATCGCAGCGGAACCTCACCATTCCGGCCAAGGCCGCCGGGCAGTGACCCACGCGACCGCATCACACCCGCCACACTCATCGGGGGCATCAACTCCACCCGCAAGAGGAGCAGTTGGCAGGCCGACAAGGGCCTCACACCAGGTAGGGACTGCTAGGCGGAGAGGTTCCTGCCGTGGCCGGCCTGGTGGAGTGCGGCACGGCGCGATGGCTCCCGGAGGGGCGCGCAGGGGCGAGAATACGTCAATTGCCGTAGACCTGCCCTTCAGGCATGTGCCAGCCGCACACCTTCAGTAACCTTCCGTGAAGGCTCTCCCACTCACCGCCACAAGGGAGGGCTTCGGCGTTTTCGCGCCCCGTCCGAGCCGTCGCGAAGGAGATCCGAAGTGCCGGGTATCGATCAGGTGTTGTCCCAAGCCATGGGGATCCCCGGCGTTCGGTGTGCCGGACTGATCGACTGGACCAGTGGTCTGACGCTCGGTACGGCGGGGCAGGCGCCGCACGACGATCACGACGCGGCCGCCGCGGACACCGCGGAGGTGGTGCAGGCCGTGGTGCGCAACGCCACCTTCGACACCACGGGCACCGCGGGCCCGGCCCTCGAAGACCTCATCATCACGGCTGCGGGCTGCTACCACCTCATCCGTTTTGTGCACACGGCCTTCGACAGCCAGACCTACCTCTACCTCTGGCTGGACCGCACGCAGGCCAACCTCGCCGTCGCCCGGCTACGGCTGCGCGCGCTGGCCGCGGAGCTGGTCGCGTCCTGACGGCGCCCTCCGCCACACCGCACGAACGGTAAGGGAACCAGCCATGGGCCTGCCCATATCTCCTCACCCGCCCGCCCCGGCCGGGCTGCTCGACCGCTGCGCCGCCGAACGCGTCACCGGCACCCTCAGCGGTCCGCACGGCTGCTTCTACCTTCTCGACGGCGCGGTCTACTGCATCGAGGGCACCGCGGCCCCTGGGCTCGACATACGTCTCACCGCGGCCGGCAAGCTGCCGCCGAGGGGCTGGCAGTACGCCGCCGAAACGGCAGGACCGCGGCAGAGCGGTGGCCAATTCCTGGTGAGCGAGGGCTGGTTGACGCAGGGCGAACTGGAGATATGCCATCTTGCCGCCCTGCTCGACGCCGCGTTCTTCGCCCTTCCACTGGCGCCGGAGGCCACCTCCTTCACCCCCGGGACCGGGCACTGGCTGGGTGTCATACGCCCCATCAGCGCCACCGCCCTCCAGCAGGCGACGGCCCGCCGCCGGACACTGCTCGACCGGCTGCACCCCTGGGCGGCGGTCGACTCCTCCCCCGTCGTCCCCGTCCACCCGCGCACCTCGGCCCCCACCACGGGCCGCCAGCGGCGGCTGCTCGACCGCGCCGACGGCCGGCAGACACCCCAGGAGCTGGCCCGCGCGCTGGGCCAGTCCGCGTTCGGGACGCTGCTCGACATCCGCCGCCTCGCCGCCGCCGGCCTCGTCCACGTCCCCCGGGCACCGGCATCGCTCCCCCGGCGACGGCCCGGCGCCTTCCTGAACGGTGCCGCCCCCGTGGCCGAAGGGGGCCCCGACGCGAGCTGGCAACTACCGGTACCGGATGCCCTCGATACCGCCGATCCGGATATTGCCCTCCTTGTCCGACTGCGTACGGCGTTGGAGGAAAGCCTGTGAGCCCTTGCGCACGAAGACCGTGCACCCCATGAGGCGCGTCATCAGAAGGCACGCCTCGAAAAGGAGACTGATGACGATCGAACCCCGGATACGGGAGGAATTGCACACGCTGCGCGATCAAGTACGCCATTTCCAGGGCGGGATGGTGGCGAGCGTCGACGGCATGGTGATCGCCCATGATCTGCCGGATATCGAGCCGGACGGCCTGGCCGCCCTCACCGCCGCCGCGATCGGCGTCGCCAAACGCCTCACCGACGCGACCGGACAGGGCGATTTCGAAGAATCCCTGACGCGCGGCGCGGACGGCTATATCGCGGCCTATTCGGCCGGACGCCGCGCGGTCCTGACCGCCGTGGCCAGCCCCGACACCAACGTGGGCCGGCTTCATCTTCAGGCCAGAAGGGCTGCGGCCCGGATCGGCGCCCTCGTGGACGCACAGCCCCACCGGTAGGAGACCTCCCCCACGCACCCGCAGAAATGCAACCACCCGGAATCCGGAAACCCGGAAACCGAGAAACACCGTCAAGGAATCGAAAGGTCTGAACCCCTCATGGCTCAACTGGAATCCGCTCTCGCCGACGCGATGTCGACCATCGAGGGCGCGGTCGGCGTCGCCCTGGTCGACTACACCAGCGGTATGGCCCTGGCCACCCTGGGCGACAAGCAGGCACTGGACCTCAACGTCGCGGCGGCCGGCAATACCGATGTCGTACGGGCCAAGATGCGCACCATGGAGATGCTGGAACTCCAGGGCGCCATCGAGGACATGCTCATCACTCTGACCTCGCAGTACCACATCATCCGCCCGGTGACGGGCAAGAGCGGTGCCGGCCTCTTTCTCTACCTGGTGCTGGACCGCAAGCGCGCCAATCTTGCGCTGGCACGCCTCCGCCTTTCCCGGCTGGAGGCCGATCTGGAGGTATGAGGCGGTGCGGCCGCCGTCACTCGGCGGCGGCCGCCACTGCGGCCTCGTCCAGGAGGCGACGCAGCCGCAGCGCGTCCGGGGCCACGGCCGTGGCCAGGGCCCCGGGACCCGCGAGCGGCGCCAGTACGCCCTGTCCCGCATCGCCGTCGGAGCGCTCACCCGCCGCCGCGCCGAGCAGCCGCACCTCGGCCGGCCGAGCCTCGAACTGCGGCCCGATGAGCAGGAGTTGACCGACGGCGCGGTGCCCGCCCAGAACGGCCGGGGAGTCCCAGCCCGGGACGCCGGGCCCGTACGCCGTCTCCTGGTCGAGCAGCGTCCGGCCGGCCCGGCGGACGGTGAGGCGGCTGCGCACCGCGCCGGTCTCCTCGCCACTGCGTCCCAGGACCTGTTCCTCGCGGAGCACCAGGCGTGCGGTGGGGGCCAGTTCGACGGTGGTGGTCATCCGCAGGTCGCTGCCCGCCGCGGAGATCAGCGGTTCGGGCAGCCAGTCGAGCCGCGCCCCGTCGCCCACCGTCAACCGCACGTCGTAGCGGGCGGGTTCGCCCGTACGGCCGGGCAGCGCGACGGTCGCGGCGGCAGCGGTGAGACGCAGCGCGCTGCCCGCCTCGGCGGTGGCTTCGATGGCCAGCAGGTCGCCGCCGAGCGGGGCGCTCATGGCACCCACGACACAGACCTTGGCCTGGTGGCCGTGCGCGCGGAGGCGGCGCAGCGCGAACGGCCCGTCGCCGTCGAGGACGGGCAGCCGGGTGGTGCCGTGGGCGTCGGTCCGCGCGAGGATGCGGGCGGTGGCGCGCAGCCCGGCGGCGGAGCGGGCGTCGGCCCGCGGTGCCGCCGACGTCGGGGGTGCGAGGGTCATACCGGGCCCGCGGTCCAGTCCGCCAGCCGCTCGCGCACCCAGTCCGAAACGGGTCGGACGCCGTTCTCCGACTTCAGGGCGGTGAAGGCGACGGGGAGCTCGCCGCGCTGCGCCTTGGCGTCGCGGGCCATGCCTTCCAGGTCGACACCGACGTACGGGGCGAGGTCGGTCTTGTTGATGACGAGCAGGTCGGAGGTGGTGACGCCGGGACCGCCCTTGCGCGGGATGTCATCGCCGCCCGCCACGTCGATGACGAAGATCTGGGCGTCGACGAGGCCCTTGGAGAAGGTGGCGGTCAGGTTGTCGCCGCCGGATTCGACCAGTACGAGGTCGAGCGGACCGACCGCCTCCTCCAGGTCCTCGACGGCTTCGAGGTTGGCGGAGATGTCGTCCCGGATGGCGGTGTGCGGGCAGGCACCGGTCTCCACCGCGGCGATCCGCTCGGCGGGCAGCACCGCCTCACGGAGCAGGAACTCGGCATCCTCACGGGTGTAGATGTCGTTGGTGACCACCGCGATGGACAGCTCGTCGCGCAGCGCCCGGCACAGCGCGGCGACGGTGGCGGTCTTGCCGGTGCCGACCGGTCCGCCGAGGCCGATGCGCAGCGCGCGGCGGGTGCCGCTGCGCCGCACTCCGTCCCGGCTCTCCTGTGGGTGCCCGGATGCCGCCCCGACCCGCTGCGGGCCGGCGGCGCTGTAGGTGTAGCGCTCGGGGAAGGAGTCCTGGTGGTCACGGTGCATGGTCACTCCGGTGGTGAGTACGGCGGCGGGCGGCGCGGGGTCTCCGGCAGGGTCAGGACGCGAAGAGTCGTACCGGCCAGGCGGCGTGCTGTTGGGCGGTGAGGTCGAGCAGTGGCGCGGAGGCGGCGGGCAGGGCGTCGGTTCCTTCGGCCGCGACGCGCAGCGCCGCTTCGGTGGCCTGTTGCGCCACCTGGTCGAGCTCGGCGGCGAGCCGGGCGAGCACGGCGGTGGCGTCGAAGGGGTCCAGACTCAGCAGGCGGACGGCCGCGGTGGCCGGGCCGCTGATGTTCTCGTAGGCCACGGCGTATGCGGCATCGAGCGGCGGCAGACCCGCGGACCGGGCGGCCAGGCCCAGGACGACGGGCTGGTGGGCGCCGCGGGGACGGGCCGCGGCGAGCGCGTCGAGTGCGGCGCTCGGCCAGGTCGCCCGCGCGGCCCGCATCATCTGCCGCCCCAGCTTGCGGGCGGTGGTCCGCAGTGCCGGTACCGGGGTACGGGCGTCGGCGGCGTCGTCCAGGAGGAGCGGGTCGTGGCCGGCCGCGGCCGCGGCGGCGAGCCCCGCGGCGACCAGGCCCGCGGTGTGCAGCCGGCCCCGGCAGAAGGTCTCCAGGGTGGCGGCGTCCTTGATGCGTCCCGCGGTGACGGCCGGTTCTGCGCCGCCCGAGTGGGCGTGCCCTCCGGCAGGGAACCGGCCGTCGGCGAGGACGAGCAGCGCTGCGCGGCTCATCGGTGGTACGCGCCCTTCATGGGGGAGTTCATCGGGGGCCTCAGAAGAGGAAGTACCGCTGGGCCATGGGGAGTTCGGCCGCGGGCTGCGGCTCGACGACCTCGCCGTCGATGGTCACGGTGAAGGTGTCGGGGTCGACATGGACGCGCGGCAGGGAGGCGTTGTTGCGCATATCGGCCTTGGTGATGCCGCGGGTGCTGTGGATCGCCTCGAAGGGCTTGGCCAGCGCCAGGCGCTCGGGAAGGGCGTCTTCCAGGGCCTGCCGGGAGACGAAGTTGACCGAGTTGCTGCCCGGGGCCTTGCCGGTGGCGCCGAACATCGGGCGGGGCAGCACCGGCTGCGGAGTGGGGATGGAAGCGTTGGCGTCTCCCATCTGCGCATACGCGATCTGGCCGCCCTTGATGACCAGCTGCGGCTTGACGCCGAAGAACGCCGGGTCCCACAGCACGAGGTCGGCGAGCTTGCCGTCCTCGACGGAGCCGACGACATGGTCGATGCCCTGGGCGAGAGCCGCGTTGATGGTGTACTTCGCGACATAACGGCGGGCGCGGTGGTTGTCCGCACCCCCGTCGCCGGGGAGGGCGCCGCGGCGCCGCTTCATGACGTGCGCCGTCTGCCACGTCCGCAGCACGACCTCACCGATACGCCCCATGGCCTGGGCGTCGGAAGCCATGATCGAGATGGCGCCGAGGTCGTGCAGGATGTCCTCGGCGGCGATGGTGGACGGCCGGATCCGGGACTCGGCGAAGGCGAGGTCCTCGGGGACGGCCGGGTTGAGGTGATGACAGACCATCAGCATGTCGAGGTGCTCCTCGACGGTGTTGACGGTGTGCGGCCGCGTGGGGTTGGTGGAGGCGGGCAGCACATTCGGCTCGGAGACCATCGCGATCATGTCGGGGGCGTGGCCGCCGCCGGCGCCTTCGACGTGGAACGCGTGGAGGGAGCGGCCGGCGATGGCGGCCAGGGTGTCGCCGAGGAAGCCGGCCTCGTTGAGGGTGTCGGTGTGGATCGCGAGCTGGGCGCCGCTCTCCTCGCAGACGGTCAGGCAGGCATCGAGGACGGCGGGTGTGGCGCCCCAGTCCTCGTGGATCTTGAAGCCGAGGATGCCGGCCCGCAGTTGGTCGCGCATCGACGCGAGGGAGGTGGTGTTGCCCTTGCCGAGCAGACCGACGTTGACCGGCAGCGAGTCCATCGACTCGAACATCCGGGCAAGGTGCCAGGCGCCGGGGGTGATGGTGGTGGCTTTGCTGCCCTCGGCCGGTCCGGTACCGCCACCGATCATCGTGGTGACACCGGAGGCCAGCGCCTCGTCCGCCTGCTGGGGGCAGATGAAATGGACGTGGGTGTCGATGGCTCCGGCCGTGAGGATCTTGCCGTTGCCGGCGATGATCTCGGTCTCGGGGCCGATGACCAGGTCGGGGTGGACGCCGTCCATGGTGTCGGGGTTGCCGGCCTTGCCCAGGGCGGTGATCCGCCCGTCGCGGATGCCGACGTCGGCCTTGACGATGCCCCAGTGGTCCAGCACGACCGCGCCGGTGATCACGGTGTCGGGGGTGCCCTCGGCGCGGGTGGCGCGGGACTGGCCCATCGATTCTCGGATCACCTTGCCACCGCCGAAGACGGCCTCGTCACCGGCCCGTCCCGGCCCGCCCGAGCGGTCCTCGGTGATCTCGATGACCAGATCGGTGTCGGCGAGCCGGATGCGGTCGCCGGCGGTCGGGCCGAAGAGATCGGCGTACGCCTGGCGGGTCAGCTCAGCCATCGAGTGTTCCTCCGGTCTCGCCCCGCAGGCCCATGACGATCCGCTTGCCCCCGAGGGGGACGAGTTCGACCTCGGTGGGGATGCCGGGCTCGAAGCGCACGGCGGAGCCGGCCGGGACGTTCAGCCGCTTGCCGTGCGCGGCCACGCGGTCGAAGTCGAGGCCGGGATTGGCCTCGGCGAAGTGGTAGTGGGAGCCGACCTGGACGGGGCGGTCGGCGGCGTTGAGGACGGTCATGCGCGTGCAGGGAAGGCCTTCGTTGAGGCGCACCGGCTCGTCGGCGTGGAGGATCTGTCCCGGGATCATCGTCTGCTGCCCCCGTTCAGTTGATGGGTTCGTGAACGGTGACGAGCTTGGTGCCGTCGGGGAAGGTGGCCTCAACCTGCACGTCGTGGATCATCTCGGGCACGCCGTCCATGACCTCGTCGCGAGTGAGCACCTTGCGACCGGAGGACATGAGCTCGGCGACGGTTCGGCCGTCCCGCGCCCCTTCGAGGATGTGCACGGTCAGCAGGGCAATCGATTCCGGGTGGTTCAGCTTCACCCCCCGGGAGCGGCGTTTTTCAGCCACATCTGCCGCCACATGAATCATCAAGCGTTCCTGCTCATGCGGGGTCAGTTGCATACGATCCACCTCACAGTCTTCCCGCCCGGACACATTCACCCAGGTCACAGGCGTGGAGACACCCGTGACGATAGATGTACCACGCAATAATTAAAGGAGGAGCAAACCGACTTCCAGCACTTGGCCATCAACAGCCCCACGCTCGGAGACTAGTTCGGCGGGATTTCGTCGGCGTTACAACCAGGGACACATCAGCGTCCCCTCTTACGCCTGATGTAACGCGGTGTCACTACCGCCCGTCACGGCGCGGCAACCGATCCCCATGGCGGCCTCATCCCGCCCATTTCCCCAGAAGCGCCCGGAACCCGAAGGCCGGATCCGCACCCCGCGGGCCGACGGCACCCGGGGAACAGAGGCGTGTCATGCACCACCAACCGCCATGATCGCCGCAAATCAGACGCACTCCGCTCGGCGAACTCAGCTGTCCGGTATGCGCTCTTGACGGTTCCCGCGGTGATCGCAATTCTCGTGTGCGCGTTAAACATGTGCGCGTCAAAGCAGCTCCGCGCCATTCCCCCCACACCAGTATCGGAGCCACACAGTGCCTCGTTCCACACGAATACGCCGGGCCGCGCTGGCCACCGGCGCCGTCACCGCCCTGGCAGCCACCGTCTTCACCGCGGCCGGCGCCTACGCCGAGACCGCGCCGGCGGCCGCCCCGGACATCGACGTCAAGGCCGTCAAGGCCGACCTCGACCAGTTGCAGTCCATCGCCGACGCCAACGGCGGCAACCGGGCCCACGGACAGCCGGGCCACAAGGCCTCCATCGACTTCCTCAAGGGCAAGCTGGACAAGGCCGGATTCACCACCAAGGTCCAGGAGTTCGACAGCAACGGCACCAAGGGCTACAACCTGGTCGCCGACTGGCCGGGCGGCGACGAGGGCAAGACCGTGATGGCCGGTGCCCACATCGACTCGGTCCCCGACGGCCCCGGCATCAACGACAACGGCTCGGGTTCGGCCGGCATCCTCGAGGTGGCCCTCGCGGTCGCCAAGGCGGAGCTCAAGCCCACCAAGCACCTTCGGTTCGCCTGGTTCGGCGACGAAGAGGACGGCATGGTCGGCTCGCAGGCCTACGTCGACAAGCTCGGCGCCGACAAGTCGAAGATCGACTCGTATCTGAACTTCGACATGATCGGCTCGCCGAACCCGGGCTACTTCGTCTACGACGACGACACCCGCCTGGAGAAGGTCTTCAAGGACTGGTTCGCCCAGAAGAACATCGCCACCGAGAAGGAGACCGAGGGCGACGGCCGCTCGGACCACGCCTCCTTCAAGGACGCGGGCATCGCCGTCGGCGGTCTCTTCTCCGGCGCCGACTACAAGAAGACCGAGGAGCAGGCCAAGAACTGGGGCGGCGAGGCCGGCAAGGCCTTCGACGCCTGCTACCACCAGGCCTGCGACACCTCGAAGAACATCGACGAGAAGGCGCTCGACACCAACAGCGACGCCATCGCCCACGCGATATGGGAGCTCAGCTCCTGAGCCACCCGCCCCGCCGCACGGTCAGCACCCGCTGAACCGTCAGCTCTCGCGACCCGGCCGCCGGTCCCCGGCAGCCGGGTCGCGGTGTTCTGCGGCGATACCGAACCGCCGCCGTTCGCCCGGAGCGGACGAGAGCGGCCGCACGGCGGAGACCGTGCTGATCACCTGCTCATCCTCCGCGCCCTGTTCGCGCCGCCCCAGCTCTTCAAGCAGCTCCAGGTCAGCGGCAGATACCAGCGCCACCAGCGGCTTGCCGTGGCGAGTGACGACCACCCGCTCACCGCCGTAGACAACGCGGTTGATCAGATCGGCCAGCTCCGCACGAGCTTGCGTCACCGGAATTTCGTAGGCCATGCTCCCATTCTAACTGGATGTACATCCTGTACATTTTGCACGGAGGAGAGGAGCAGACATGCTGCGACCGACGGCCCGCTATGTCCTTCCGGAGTTCACCGAGCGCACCTCACAGGGGACGCGCACCATGGACCCGTATTCCAAGCTGCTCAGCGAGCGCATCGTCTTCCTGGGCACCCCGGTCGACGACGCCTCCGCCAATGACGTCATGGCGCAGTTCATGCACCTCGAACATGCCGCGCCCGAGCAGGACATCTCGCTCTACATCAACTCCCCCGGCGGCTCGTTCACCGCGATGACCGCCATCTACGACACGATGCGCTTCGTGTCGTGCGACGTGGCGACCGTCTGCCTGGGGCAGGCCGCCTCCTGCGCCGCGGTCCTGCTGGCCGCCGGCGCGCCCGGCAAGCGGCTGGCGCTGCCCGGGGCCCGGATCCTGATCCACCAGCCGTCGTTCAGTGAACCCGTCCAGGGGCAGGCCACCGACCTTCAGATCCAGGCGGAGGAGATGCTGCGCACCCGCGACGTGCTGGAGGAGATGCTGGCCGAGCACACCGGACAGCCCCGTGAGCGGATCGCCGCCGACATCGAGCGCGACAAGATCTTCGACGCCCTCGCCGCTCAGGAGTACGGCCTGATCGACGGACTCACCCGCAACCGCAAGCAGTCGGCCCGTGGGCCCGTGGCGCGGTGAGCCCGATGCTGCCCCCCGAACCGCCGCCGCTGCCCGCACTGACCCGCGCCGAGGGCGAGCTGATCGACAGCTATCTGGAGGTGATCGACCTGCTGGGCCGGATCAACCCGACCCGCTGCGGTGGCACCTACAGCGCACTGCGCGCCGCCCAGGCGCTGGTGGGCAAGGCGACCCGCCTACGGGACGCGCTGACACTGATGCACAGCCGGGGCGAGAGCGAGGTGCACCGCGGAACGCTGACCCGGGCGCTGCGGGTGCTGGACGGCGAACGCCGGACCGGGCTGGTGACGGTGCCGCCACCCGAGGAAATCTGACGCGACACGCGCCGGTGGGCTGCACATACGGCGTAGCGTCCGCGCCCGATGTGGGGAGGTGACGAATTGCGCGGGGCGGACACATTTTCTCCGGCCCTTGATGTTTCGCTCCTGGTCCGGGGGGTGCAAGACCCCGCGCCGCGGCACCTGAGGGAACAAATCTAACCATTCGGGTCAATTGTGACCCATCTCACATACGGCATTTTCAGCTCGGAATTCGGGTGCCGGGTGCGTGACGATCCCTTCGACGACAAGACCCCGCCACAGCGACGGGGCGGTCCGGACGGGCGCCTAATCCCGCCGCCGTGCCGGATGTCCGGTCGACGATGTGGATCGGCGGGAGCGGAGGACCCGAGCAGAGCGGGGTCCCGGCCTTCACGGCCGAGGGCTCCTTGGGGTGAAGCCGTGCATACGGCCGGGCATCTTCGCCTGCCCGAACCCGACAGGTCTTCCTTCGCAGGCGGCTGACGAAGGGTTTGCGCATGACCGTGCGCATGCATACGCCGAATCTGCTGGCGCGCGCCGGCACCGTCACCGCTCTGACGCTGGTCACCCTCGGCGGGACCAGCATGGCTCCAGGAGCGGCCGGGAACGCCGAAGCCGCGTCCGTATCCGTCCATGCGCTGCGGGTCGCGGCTTCCAAGGGAGGATCTCCGTACCGGTACGGCGCCCAAGGGCCGCAGGCCTTCGACTGTTCCGGGCTGACGGTGTACTCGTTCAAGCGCGCCGGGCGGGCCCTGCCACGCACCGCCGCCGCGCAGTACAGCCGCACCCGGCACATCCCGGCTGCCTCGCGCCGCCGCGGTGATCTGGTCTTTTTCCACTCGCGCAGCGGTATTTACCACGTCGGTATCTACGCGGGCCGGGGCCGGATGTGGCATGCGCCCAAGGCCGGGAGCGTCGTGCGGCTGGAGCGGATCTGGAGCCGCTCGGTCTGGTACGGGCGGGTGCACTGACCTGCCCATTCATCTCACGATCGGTCAATTGCCAGTGGTTTTGGGCCATTTGGCCGGGTGGCTTCGCCACTGGGCGAGCTGCTGCTGTCCGCGGCCCAACGGGAGCTTCCCGCCCGCGGACGGCGCGGTGGCCGTGCTGCCCCCGCCGTCGCCGCGGGACGCGGGAGTGGCGCCTTCCTGTGCCATGCCGTGGTGGCGCGGGCCGCCCCCGGAAACGCCCGTGACGTCCGGGGGATTGTGGCCGCCGGGTTCGTGCCGCCGGGTGCCGAGGTGCTGAGGGTGCCGCACGGCGGTCGTGGCTGACGCGGACCGGCCGGAGAAGGTCCGGTGTGCGCCGCCCTCAGGCGAGCGCCAGTTCCACCAGCAGGATGCCTCCCAGAGCCGTGAGCAGCGCCCCGGTGGTGGCTTCCAGGGCACGGGCCACCCGCGGGCGGCGCAGCCAGACGCCCAGCCGGTCGACGAGCAGCGCGACGGCGGGGAACCACACCAGTGCCATGGCGACGACCATCGTCGCGAGCAGCAGCGTCCGGGGCAGCGCGGGCTGTCCCGCCGGGACGAACTGCGGGAGCAGGCTCAGGAAGAGAACAGGGGCCTTGGGGTTGAGTGCATTGGTCAAAAAGCCCTGCCGCAGGCTCTGCGTGGTGCCCAGGAGAGCGGCGGGCCGGGGGCCGTCGGCCGGTGCGGTGGCGGCCGGGCCTGCGGGGCCGTCCGTGGTGGCCGCCGGGCGGCGGAAGGCCGTGGCCAGGGCGCGGACACCGAGGTACAACAGGTAGCCGCCGCCGAGGAGTTGGACGGCTCCGAAGAGCGTGGGCACGGCGACCAGCACCGCCGCGAGCCCGGCCACCGCCAGGGCGGTGTGCACCAGCAGCCCGCCCGCGACTCCGACGGCGGTCGCCACCCCCGCCCGGCGCGAGTCGAGCGCATTGCGCACCACGACCGCGAAGTCCGCGCCCGGCATGGCGACCATGCCCGCGGCGACTCCGGTGAAGGCGATCAGCTGTCCGTCCATGAGAGCAGCATCGCCGGTCCGAGCCTTTAATAGGTATTGGCAATGTTCTTGGAGAGCCTAAAGAGATTCTTATGTACGACCCCACACGGCTGGCCGCCCTGGTAGCGGTGGCAGAGGCCGGTTCGATCACCCGGGCCGCCGCCCGGCTGGGCTACACCGCTCCCGCGCTCTCCCAGCAGCTCGCCAAGCTGGAGCGGGAGGCCGGGACGGCGCTCCTGGTGCGCCACCATCGCGGGGCTCGGCTGACGGCCGCCGGTGAGCTGCTGCTCGTACGGGCCCGGCGGGTCCTGGACGAGCTGGATCAGGCGCGGCACGAGCTGTCCCGGCTGGCGGGGCTGTCCGGCGGGCGGCTGCGGGTCGGCACGTTCATGACCGCCGGTACGCATCTGCTGCCGCCCGCGCTCAGCGCGTTCCGGCGGGCGCACCCCGATGTGGAGCTGAGCGTGACGGAGTACGTGCCGCCGCAGGCCACCGCGGCGGTGGCGCTGGGCGAGGTCGATCTGGCGCTCACGCATGAGTACGTGCCGGGCGAGGCGATGCCGGCGCCGGAGGGGGTGCGCCTGGAACCGCTGCTGACCGAGGAGCTGGTGCTGGTCACGGCGCCCGGCCATGCCCTCTCGGCGGGCTCCGGACGGCTGCCGCTCGTCGAGCTGGCCGGTCAGCCGCTGGTCAGCATGGCGCCGGCCAATCCCAACCGGCGGGAGGTGGAGGCGGCGCTGGCAGCCGCCGGGGCCAGTGAGGCGGTGCGCTGTGAGTCGCCGAGCTATGCCGTGGTGTGTGCACTGGTGAGCGCGGGGCTCGGGGTGGCCGTGGTTCCGGAGATGGTGGCGGAGGGGTCGCTGCCACCGCTGGGGGTCCGCCGGCTGGACCCACCGGAGCTGCACCGCCGGATCTCGGTGGCCTACCGCCCCGGCGGCACCCCGGCTGCCGACACCTTGCGGGCCCTGCTGCGCGGGGCCTTCACCCGCCACTCCCCCGCGCCGTGACGGCGGACGGCCGCGGCGGACGGCCGGTTCCACGGACGGCGGCCTGCCACGGGGCCGGCCGCCGTACCGCTCCGGACGGTCGCCGGCTCAGCCCGTCGGCGTCGTGGCCACGATCGTGCCGACCGCCCGGTCGAGCTGAGCATCCGTCAGGTCCGCGCGGGCGGTGAGCCGCAGCCGGGAGATCCCGTCGGGCACGGACGGCGGCCGGAAGCAGCCGACCGCGAGTCCGGCCGCACGGCAGTCGGCGGCCCAGCGGAGCGCCGCTTCCGGCGAGGGGGCACGTACGGAGACCACGGCCGCGTCCGGGCGTACCGCCGTCAGACCCGCCGCGGTGAGCCGCTCGTGCAGCCTCTGCGCGATCCGGACGGCCCGGGTGGCCCGCTGCGGTTCACGGCGCAGCAGCCGTAGCGCCGCGAGGGCACCGCCCGCCGCCGCCGGGGCGAGACCGGTGTCGAAGATGAACGAACGGGCGGTGTTGACCAGATGCTCGATGACCCGGGCCGGTCCGAGCACCACGCCGCCCTGGGAACCGAGCGACTTGGAGAGCGTCATGGTGGCCACCACATCACCGTCACCGGCGAGCCCGGCCGCCCACAGCGCGCCACGGCCTCCTTCGCCCAGCACCCCCAGGCCGTGTGCGTCGTCGACGAGAAGCCCGGCTCCCCGTGTCCGGCAGACCTCGGCCAGCGCGGGGAGCGGCGCGGCGTCCCCGTCGACCGAGAAGACCGAGTCGGTCACGGCGAGCGCCCGGCCGTCGTGGCCGGTCAGCGCGGCACGTACGGCCTCCGGGTCGGCGTGCGGAACGACTTGGGTACGGGCCCGGGAGAGCCGGCAGCCGTCGATGAGGGAGGCGTGGTTGCCCGCGTCGGAGACGATCAGGGCGCCCGGGGCGGTGAGTGCCGTGACGGCGGCGAGATTTGCGGCATAGCCGGAGGACAGCACCAAAGCGGCCTCGAAGCCGCAGAACGCCGCGAGTTCCGTCTCCAGCAGGGCGTGCAGCTCGGTGCTGCCGGTGACCAGCCGGGAGCCGGTCGCCCCGGCGCCCCAGCGGTGTGCGGCCTGGGCCGCACCGCGGGTGACCTCCAGGTGCCGGGCGAGTCCGAGATAGTCGTTGCCGGCCAGATCGAGCAGCGGGGAGTCGGCGGGGCGGGGGCGCAGGGTGCGGACGAGTCCGGCGTCCCGGCGCTCGGCACCGGCCGTATCGAGCCAGTCGAAGGCCGCATCGTACGCCGCACGGGCGGGCTCGGCGGAGGGCTCGGTGAGCCTCGCCGGGGAGGTGTCGCGAAGCAGCGACGGGGCGGAGTCCTGCGGCATCGGCTTCCTTCGTCTGTCGGCTTCGATTGTGGGCTGTCGATAGACGTTAGCGGTCGTTCCGCAGGTGCACGGTGTGGCGATACACACACCTCGATCGCAGCTCGTTGTGGGAATCCTCCTTGGCCGGGAGCGGTGGCGTGCGTCAGGATCAACGCCATGGACCTGCTGAACACACTGGTGGACAAGGGACTGCGGCGCGAGTTGCCGACCCGCGAAGAGGCACTGGCTGTATTGGCCACCTCCGATGACGAACTGCTCGATGTCGTGGCCGCGGCCGGAAAGGTGCGCCGCCAGTGGTTCGGGCGGCGGGTCAAACTCAACTATCTCGTCAACCTCAAGTCGGGGCTGTGCCCCGAGGACTGCTCCTACTGCTCCCAGCGGCTGGGGTCGAAGGCCGAGATCCTCAAGTACACCTGGCTCAAGCCCGACGACGCCTCCAAGGCGGCCGCCGCCGGGGTGGCCGGCGGCGCCAAGCGCGTCTGTCTGGTGGCCAGTGGCCGGGGTCCCACGGACAAGGACGTGGACCGCGTCTCGGAGACGATCTCCGCCATCAAGGAGCAGAACGAGGGGGTGGAGGTCTGCGCCTGCCTCGGCCTGCTCTCCGACGGCCAGGCCGGCCGGCTGCGTGCGGCGGGCGCCGATGCGTACAACCACAACCTCAACACCTCGGAAGCCACATACGGCGACATCTGCACCACGCACGACTTCTCGGACCGGGTCTCCACCGTCCAGCAGGCCCAGGCGGCCGGTATGTCGGCCTGCTCCGGGCTGATCGCCGGTATGGGCGAGAGCGACGCCGACCTCGTCGATGTGGTCTACGCGCTGCGCGAGCTGGACCCGGACTCCGTTCCGGTGAACTTCCTGATTCCGTTCGAGGGCACCCCGCTCGCCAAGGAATGGAACCTCACCCCGCAGCGCGCGCTGCGCATCCTGGCGATGGTGCGGTTCGTCTGCCCGGACATCGAGGTACGGCTGGCCGGCGGCCGTGAGGTGCATCTGCGCAGCATGCAGCCGCTCGCCCTGCACCTGGTCAACTCCATCTTCCTGGGCGACTATCTGACCAGCGAGGGGCAGGCCGGCCAGGACGATCTCGCGATGATCGAGGACGCCGGCTTCGAGGTCGAGGGCACGGACACCACCACGCTGCCCGAGCACCGCAGGCAGTGCGGTGACGGGGCGGCGGACGAGGCCACCACCGAGGCCGAGGCACCGGCCACCACCGTCCCGGCACCGTCCGACGAGACCCGCCGCGACCTGGTCTCGGTGCGCCGTCGCGGTGCCGGTACCGACCTGCCCCCCAATGCCTGAGCCGCTCACCCCCGGCGAACTGCTCGCGCTCGACCGGCAGCATGTGTGGCATCCGTACGGGCCGATGCCCGGCAAGGCCGCTCCGCTGCTGGTCGAGTCGGCTTCCGGCGTCCGGCTCCGGCTGGCCGAACCGGTCGACGGCCAGGACGAGTTGGTCGACGGCATGTCCTCCTGGTGGTCTGCGGTACACGGCTACAACCACCCGGTGCTCAATGACGCCGCGCATGGCCAGCTGGAGCGGATGAGCCATGTGATGTTCGGCGGGCTCACCCACGAGCCCGCCGTGCGGCTGGCGAAGCGGCTGGTCGACATCAGCCCGGAGCCGCTTCAGCACGTCTTCCTCGCCGACTCCGGTTCGGTGTCGGTCGAGGTCGCCGTCAAGATGTGCCTCCAGTACTGGCGCTCACTGGGGAAGCCGCGCAAACAGCGGCTGTTGACCTGGCGGGGCGGCTACCACGGCGACACCTGGCAGCCGATGTCGGTCTGCGACCCGGACGGCGGCATGCATGAGCTGTGGCAGGGGGCGCTGCCGCGGCAGATCTTCGCGGACGCGCCGCCGGCGGGCTTCGACGCCGCGCCCGACGAGGCGTATGCGGCACATCTGCGGGAGCTGATCGGCCGCCACGCCGAGGAGCTGGCGGCGGTGATCGTGGAGCCCGTGGTGCAGGGCGCGGGCGGGATGTCGTTCCACTCCCCCGCCTATCTGCGGGTGCTGCGGGAGGCCTGCGACGAGCACGGCGTGCTGCTCGTCTTCGACGAGATCGCGACCGGCTTCGGCCGTACGGGCGCGCTCTTCGCCGCCGGACACGCGGGTGTCGCACCCGATGTGATGTGTCTCGGCAAGGCGCTGACCGGCGGTTATCTGACCCTGGCGGCGACGCTGTGCACGACGGCCGTCGCGGACGGCATCTCCCGCGGCGCGCTGCCGGTGCTGGCGCACGGCCCCACCTTCATGGGCAATCCGCTCGCCGCCGCCGTCGCCGATGCCTCGATCTCACTGCTGCTGTCCCAGGACTGGGGACAGGAGGTCAAGCGCATCGAGTCCGGTCTGCAGAACGGTCTGGCACCGGCCGCGGACCTCCCCGGGGTGCGCGAGGTACGCGTACTCGGCGCGATCGGTGTCGTCCAGCTCGACCACGAGGTGGACATGGCGGCCGCGACCCGGGCGGCGGTCCGGGAGGGCGTGTGGCTGCGCCCGTTCCGGGATCTGATCTACACCATGCCGCCGTACATCACCGGCGACGACGACGTGGCGCGCATCTGCGCCGCGGTGTGCGCGGCGGCACGGGAAGGCTGAACGCACGGGCGGCGGTGGCCGGTCGAGGACACTTCGGCCGCCCCACCGCCGCTCCCCCTCCCCCCTTCCACACGAACCGCTCCCGCAAGGGCCGTTCACCCCACAACCATTCGCCGTAACCGCGCGGGACCGGCCGCGCAGAGTCGGAGGCACACCATGTCGGTGCTGTTCGTGACAGGCACGGGCACGGAGATCGGCAAGACCGTGACCACTGCCGCGATCGCCGCGGCGGCGCTCGCCCAGGGGCGTTCGGTGGCCGTGCTCAAACCGGCCCAGACCGGTGTCACGGCACACGAGAGCGGCGATGCGGCGGAGGTCGAGCGGCTGGCCGGCCCGGTCACCACCGCCGAACTCGCCCGCTTCCCCGACCCACTGGCGCCCGCCACGGCCGCGCTGCGGGCCGGTCTGCCGCCGGTGCTGCCCCACGAGATCGCCGAGGCCGCCGCCAAACTGGACGCCTCGCACGATCTGGTCCTGGTCGAGGGCGCGGGCGGGCTGCTCGTCCGCTTCGACGCGGACGGCCATACCCTCGCCGACGCCGCGCGGCTGGCGGGCGCCCCCGTCCTGGTGGTCGCACAGGCGGGCCTGGGCACCCTCAACGCCACCGCACTGACCGCGATGGCGCTGCGTTCGTACGGGCTGGACTCCCCGGGCGTCGTCGTCGGCAGCTGGCCGGCCGAACCCGACCTGGCCTCCCGCTGCAATCTCGCCGACCTCCCGGAGGCCGCCGGAGCCCCGCTCCTCGGCCTGGTCCCGGAGGGCTCCGGCGGGCTCACGCCGCAGGCCTTCCGCGCCGCGGCCGCCGACTGGCTGGCGCCGGTGCTCGGCGGATCGGGCGCGTTCCGTATCCCCGCGTGACGCCGACGCATCCTTTCGTGAGGTCGGCCCTTCCCCTCGTGATGTCGGCGGCGCGCTGCCGCGATGGTGGAACTCCGGTACCCCGGTGAGCCCCGCCGCGTGGGTGCTCAACGAGGACATCAGCTGCGCAGCGCACCCGCGGCGTCCGCTCGGCTCCCACCGTCGGCTCGTACAGATGTCCGCACGGCGGATGAGGGAGCTCGTGGCGGCTGGCGGTCCGCCCGGTGGGGAGACTGACAGCAGGAGCGGGCATCGTCGGCGAAAGGGTCGGTCATGTGGCAGCGCAGGAGAGTTCCGCAAGGCAGTGTCCATCACCCCGTGTTCGCCCGCTTCTATGCGAGCTGCTGCGGCCCGGCCGCGGACGCGCGGGCGGGCGTGGCCGCGCTCCGCAGGGAGTTGCTGGCCGGCGCCACGGGCCGGGTCATCGAGGTCGGCGCGGGCACCGGGCTGAACTTTGCGCACTACCCGGGGACGGTCTCGGAGGTGGTGGCGATCGAACCGGAGGCCACACTGCGGGAGGTGGCCAGGTCGGCGGCGGCGCGTGCAAAGGTGCCGGTCGATCTGGTGCCGGGTGTGGCGGAGGCCCTGCCGGTCAAGAGCGAGGCGTTCGATACGGCGGTGGCGTCGCTGGTGCTGTGTTCCGTGCGGGAGGTGCAGCGGGCGCTGGTGGAGCTGCGTCGGGTGTTGCATCCGGGCGGTGAGCTGCGGTTCTTCGAGCACGGGCGGGCCGCGGGGCGCGGGCTGGCGGCGGTGCAGTGGTCGCTGGACCGGACGGTCTGGCCACTGCTGATGGGTGGCTGTCACACCGGCCGGGACCCGCTGGGCGAGATCCGGACGGCCGGGTTCGAGGTGCTGCGGGTGCGCCGGCTGAAGGTGCCGGAGCGCGGGCCGGTACTGCCCACGTCACCGGCGGTGCTGGGCGTGGCGCGGCGGCCGGCCGACTGAGCGGGCCGCGTCACGGCGGGCTGATGGAGAATCCCCGCGGGGCCACCGGCTGCCCGCTCCTCGCCGCGGCCCTCACACCGTCCAGGTGCGCAACTCGTCCGCGATGGTGCGGACGTCGGCCGTGCCCTCCTTGACGAGGCGGGCGAGTTCGCGGACCTGCTCGGGAGAGGTGGCGATCTTCAGTCCGCTGGCGACGAGATAGCCATAGGCTACGGCGGTCGCGAACATCGCGTTCGAGCGCTCCAACGCCGGTACCTGGAGCAGGAGTTGGAGGAGCGAGGCGGCGCGGTCCTGCGGTTCGGTGTAGACGGGCACGCCGAATATCTCGGCTTCATGGCGGCTGACGGCGGCCACCAGAGCGCCCCAGTCGGTGACCTGAGGGTCTCCGGGGGTGTGCTGTTCGGCGATCAGAAGGAGCCAGGCGAGGTCGATGCGCAGCGTCACGTTGTGCCCGGCAGTCCTTCGTGGTTGGTGGTGGTCGCGGTGCCCTGGGCGCCGCCTGGTTCCAGGCCGAATTCCTCGGCGAAGACGCGCTCGTACTGCTTCATGAAGTCGGAGGCGGCCTCGACGAAGGTCTGGCCGACCTCACCGGCGTCCTTGAGGACGAGCTCCTCGATATAGCGATTCATACTCACTCCCCGCTGTAGGGCACGCTCTCGCGCCGCTTCGGCGGTGGCCTCGTCCACGCGGACATTCAGCTGTGTCTTCGCCACCCCTCCAAGCTAGCGCGCATCCGCTAGCAGCGGCAAGCTTCGCAGGTCTGCGCCCGGGGTGAGCATCGCGCGGGGCAAGAATTGTGCGGGGCGGGGGCCGGGATGGCCAGGGGCAGGGGCCCGGATGGCCGGGGGGAGGGGCCGGAGGAGATCCGGTGTGCGCGCGAACTGCTCGTGCGGCCCCTACCACCGGCCCTCCGCGCAGCAACTCCGCTCTCTCCTCCTGAGTTGGCATCCGTTCGGACGTCCCGCCGATCGGCATGAACCCCGCGCCGTAGCCGGTGGCCGACCGTGTCCCACCCGCGTGCCGTTGCCGATGCCGCACCATGTGATCTCGTGCGGCCGGGGCCCACCGGCGGGCTCAGCGACTGACCGGACCGCCCACGACCGCTCGGCCCCCAGGAGGACCTCCGCAGTGTCCGTCCCAGCCCCCGTCCCGCATCTCAAGCGCAGCCTGCGGCGCTTCGACATCATGGCGATGGGCGTTAGCCGCCGTGATCTCCTTCGATGTGATCGGGCAGATCGCCGCCGGCGGCGGCGAGGCCGTCACCTGGATCGCGGTGGCGTTTCTGCTGCCCTACGCCCTGGCCTTCGCCGAGACCGGAGCCGCGTTCCCCCAGGAGGGCGGGCCCTATGTCCGGGTGGAGCTGGCCTTCGGCCGGCTGGTGGCCGCGCTGACCACCATGTTCTATTGGGTCACCGATCCCGTCTGGCTCGGCGGCTCGCTGGTCTTCGTGGCCGCGCAGGCATGGGACGGGTTCGTCTTCCCGCTCGGCTCGGGCACGGTGGCGGACCACGCCTTCAAGCTGGTCTTCATCTGGGCCGCCATTCTCACCGCGGTGGTCTCGCTCCGCCGAGGCAAGTGGATCACCACGGCCGGCGCCGGTGCCAAGGTGTCGGCGCTGGCGTTCTTCACGGGTACGGCGTTGGCGTACGGCATCCAGCACGGCTTCCGCGGTCTGGAGAGCGCCGGCTTCTCCCCCACCGGAGCGGGCTTTCTGGCGCTGGTGCCGGTGTTGCTGTTCGCCTTCGTCGGCTTCGAGGCGCCCAACGCGGCGGGGGACGAGATGCTGGACCCGCAGCGTAGACGAGCAGTGTCGCGACGGCGAAGCCCCGGGTGCCGAACGGGGCCTGGTACGGCCGGGGCACCTCGCGGTGGCGCAGCCGCAGCGCCAGCAGGGAGGGGACCACGGCGAGGCAGGACAGCAGCAGTTACCTGATCCAGCATCTGCGCGCCCGGCCCCGCGACGAGGGACACAAGGACGGACCGGGCCGACAGCGCCGTCTCCCGCCTGCGCGCAATCGCCGGTACCGCGCCGGACGCCCCCGACCTGACCCACCTCGTAGGCGAACTCCTGCTCAAAAGCCCCGACTTCGCCAGGATCCGGGAACGCTACGACGTGACAGGCCGCAAACCCGCGCACAAGACCTTCCACCACCCCCACGTCGGCACGATCACCCTCACCGCCCAGGCCATGCGCCTGGAGGGCACCCCGGGCCAGCGCCTCGGCGTCTACGTCGCCGCCCCCGGCACCCCCGACCACGACGCCCTGCTCCTGCTGGACCTGACCGCACCCCAGCCGGCCCCACGGCCAACGGAGCAGAACCCCGAGCAGTCCCACAAACCGTCCTGACCTCAGACGCCGTCGGACTGTGCGGGCGCTCGTCGATCAACTCGACGACCTGTACCGAGCGTGTGCAGACCACCTCGGTTGCCATTATTGAGGTGATCGCGGCTGGGTTGGTCGGCCAGACTGGCGCTGTGATGCACGATGAAGAGCAGCCGTTGACCGGTGGGAACGTCAGCGACGGCGTCGTCCGTGTCGGGGACACCGTCCGGCGCCCCGTCGGGCCGTGGACCCCTGCGGTGCACGCACTGCTCACACATCTGCACGAGGTAGGTTTCCGGGCTGCTCCTCGCCCTCTCGGCATCGACGGTCAGGGCCGTGAGGTGCTGACCGTCGTGCCGGGCAACGTGGTCTGGCCCGACCGGTTCGAGTCAGGAGTCAGGTGAAGTGTCCTTACTGGGCACGCAGGTGGTCGTGCATGGTCCGGGCGACCTGGGCCATGACTGCTTCGGCGGCCGGTTGAGTTGCCGCCGGGACCACGGACTCGGTCAGTGCGGCGATGGCGAAGGTGCCGCCGTCGTCGTGCTCGACCACCCCGGTTTCGTGGCGGAGGTTCAGCAGGGTGCCGGTCTTTGATGACCACTTCGAGGCGTCCGAGCTGAAGTCTGGCGCCAGACGGTGCCGGATCACGTTGTGGCCCATGAACGAGCGCACCTGCGCGGCAACTCCGGGCGGAAAGCGTGCCGAGAGCCACAGGGCTTCCAGCAAGTCGACGAAGGCTCGTGCGGAGCCCGAGTTCGCTCTGCTCACATCGAGTTGGGGGATCGGGTGGCCTCGTCCTGCCGTACGTGATCCGATCGCGAGTGAGTGGGCGAGGTGCACGTCGCCCGGGTCGAATTGCTCGGCCGGGGTTTCGACGAGGTCACGCATGCGGTGCCGGACTGCGATGCCGCTGATTCCGGCGTCGCGCAGGGTCCGGTTGACCTCGGGGGGCGGGACCAGGTCGAACAGTGCGTCCGAGGCGGCGTTGTCGCTGAGCGCCGTGCTGAGGTAGAGCAGGTCGTCGACCGCGATGCGCGCGGGGTGACGGAATCTGCTGAGTCCCACCGGCCCCGGGGACGCGATGCGCCCCGGCTCGACGTCGATCATCGCGGCCCCGTCGATGCGCCCGTCGTGGATGCGGTCCAGCACGGCGACGGCGAGCGGCACCTTCACCAGCGACGCGACCGGGAACTCGATATCGGGATCGATGCCGATCTCCTCGCCGGTGGACAAGTCGCGCACCAGGAAGGAACCCGACAGGCCCGCTCCGGCAAGAACACCGCGGAGTTCCTGTGTTACTCGCTCGGCGCTCATGCACGCTCCTTTGCATCCGTGGGCGCTCCCAGGGCGCGGGCCACCTGTGTCCAGAGGCCGCCCTGCACCCGTTCCGCGTCGTCACCGGCCACCGCTGACACGTTGTAGCCGCGGGCAACGGGCGTTCCCGCCAGCCCGCGCCAGCACAGCCCCAGATCATCCGCTTGCGCCGCCGAGCACAGGAGAAAGTCGTCCGTGTGCATTGTCGCGGCCACGGCGGCGGTCAGCGATGCGGCGACCGCGATCTGTGCAGGCACGAGGGCGACGCGATGACCGGTCTGCTCCAGACGGTCCCGGATATGGGGAACATCGTCTTCCGGCTGGATCCAGATGCGCCGGAACGAGCGTTGCGCCCTGCCGGGCCGCAAGGTCTCGAGGTGGAGCGGCCCTCTGCCGCTGTCCGTCGGGGAAGCGACGCCGAGCGGCACCGTCCAATCAGCGCCTGCCGGTGGCACCGCGACAAGGGCGGCCCGGACTTCGCGGGACCGGAGCAGTTCCGTACGTTCCGCGGGGCCGGCGGTACGGAAGTCCAGGACGGTGTCCTCGTCGCGAGCGGCCGCGTCGAGCATCGCCAAGTGCCGGACCGAGCAGGTCTCGGGCACCGCGAGACCGAACGGCCGGAGCTTCGCCTGCTCGGCGTGGTACTCCAACGCCTCCGCCAACTGCACGAGCCGCTTCGCCGACGGGAGCATGTCGCGCCCGAACGCGGTGAGCGCCGCCCGCCGCGTCGAGCGATCGAACAGCCGCTCCCCGAAATGCTCCTCCAGCGCGGCAACCCGTCGGCTCGCCACGGACTGCGGCACGCGGACAGCCTCAGCGCCGAGGGTGAAGCTGCCGCGCTCGCCCACTTGCACGAACACTCGACACGCCGCCACCAGATCCACAACCGGCACCGTATGCCAAAACAGCATGCGAAGCCACGTTTGTGTCTTTGACCGCATGAACTGCTGCCGGAAAGGGTGTCGGACATGATCTCTTCCCAGCGCAGGACAGCCATCGCCGCAGCCACTCTCGTGCTCTCATCGGGCCTGCTGAGCGGATGCACCGGGTCCGGCGACACCGATTCGGCCCGGCCGGCATCCTCAACCGCCTCGGCACCGACCGACTCGGCCGCATCACGGGAGCGCGCCGCCAAGGCCCTCGCTCAGGTCGAGCGCCGATTCCATGCCCGCCTCGGTGTGTACATGCTGGACACCGGGACGGGCCGCACGGTGACGTACCGAGCGGGCGAGCGGTTCGCGCACGCCTCGACCTTCAAGGCCCTCGCTGCCGGGGTCGTGCTCAAGCGCAGCACGGACGACGAGCTCAACCGCGTGATCCACTACAGCGCCTCGGACCTCGAAGAGTACGCACCGATCACCAAGCGGCACGTGGGCAAGGGAATGACGCTGCGCGATCTCGTCAAGGCCGCTTTGCAGTACAGCGACAACACGGCCGCCAACCTGCTCCTGGACCAGCTCGGTGGGCCTGCCGGGCTGCAAAAGGCGCTCCGCGAGAGGGGAGACACGACGACTCGGGTCGACCGGACCGAACCGACGCTGAACGAAGCGAAGCCCGGCGACACCCGGGACACCAGCACTCCGCGCGCCCTCGGCACCGATCTGCGCGGGTTCGTCCTCGGCGACGTGCTGCCCGAAGGCCGACGGCAACTGCTCACGAGTTGGCTCCGCGGGAACACGACCGGGGGCCCCTACATCAGGGCAGGAGTCCCCTCCGGATGGAAGGTCGGTGACAAGACGGGCAACGGCGGGTACGGCACGCGCAATGACATCGCGATCGTCTGGCCGACCAGCGGGGCGCCGATCGTCGTCGCCGTCCTGTCCGACCGCGGCTCCAAGGACGCGGCCTCCGATGACGCCCTGATCAAGGACGCCACGAAGGCCGGCCTCGCCGCCCTCCGCTGAACTCCCGCCCGCTGAGCACCCGCCACGGCCGGTCCCTGCCGTCCGCCCGCGCGGCCGGGACCGTGTCAGTCGTTCGCCAGTGACCCTCCTTGTTCATGTCGCCGCGCGAACCTGGCACGAGCCGCGTCGTGGGCACCGCGCAGAAGCCGCACCACCGTGTCCGTGGTCTTCTCGCCGGGATTGACGACAGCGAGCCAGCCGAGTGCCCCGTATACCGGGTGCGGCAGCACCGTGTCGGCGGCCGTGTAGTCGCGAGGCCGGGTGAGGCTGCGCGGCTCCTCCTGCGTGAACTCCCGGAACGTCGCACGGTCGACGTGGATGTTCACCCGCCACCGTCCCGGAGCGTCGAGGTCGCAAGCGGTGTCGTCGGGGTAGTTCTTGACGACGATCGTTCCGTAAGGCTGAACGTTCTGCGGCATCTGACCGTCGGGGGCGAAGTAGAAGAAGGCGTCCCCCCACACGAGCTCGGGAAAGTCGCCGCCCGGCTCCGGGGCGACCACGAGCGCGCCGTCGAAGCCTCGCACGGCCGCAATGATCTGTTCCATACTCATGGTTCAAGCATCACCTTCAAGTGCTTATGTGGGGTTGGCCGATGGGCGAGCCGGCGAGCAGTTCGCCACACCTACCGCTCCGAACCGTTGATGTCGCCAGAGAGTCGGGGTACTCGGTACAACAGGTGCGCGACCTGGAACGGCTGGGAGTCCTTCCCGCGGCCGCTCGATCGGGCAACGGCTACCGCTCCTACACACCGCTTCATGTGCACGCCCTTCGTGCCTATCGCGGACTCGCGGGTGCGGTGGGGCCGGTCGCGGCCCGGCAGTTGCTCGCGGAGCTGCGAACGGGGACGACCGCGGAGGCCGCGTCGGCGGTCAACGCGGTGCATGTCCGGCTCGCCCGGGAACGCGAGGAGACTCTGCGCGCCCAGCGGGCCTTGCGGGCGATCCGGGCCGAAGCGGACACCAGCGAGTTCGAGCAGGAGAGTGACGCGATGACGATCACGGAGCTCGCCGAAGCGCTCAACGTACGACCCTCCACCCTGCGGTTCTGGGAGCAGGAAGGACTTGTCACCCCCGAGCGGGTGACGTCACTGCGCGCACGCCGCTACGGCCTGTCAGCCATCGGAGCAGCACGCATCGTTGTGGCTCTCCGCGGCGCCGGCTACGGCATTCCCGCAGTGCGCGAGGCCATGGGCTCCCTACAGCGGCTCGACGGCCTGGAAGAGACCCAACGCATCCTGCGGCACCGTGTGGACCAGATCGCCACACGAACCATGGCGCTCCTCCGTGCGGGCTCGGACCTGGCCACCGTCGTGGCGTCCGCCCAGGATCCGACGACCGCCCAGGTGCCATAGGGGCGGTGGGGATTTGGCTCACCGCGTCCCGTCACGGTGTCCCGCCACCGCGTCCCAGGGAAGGTTCGTTTCCGCAGGTCAGAGGTGCTACGAACGTTCCAGTGTCCCAATTCCCCCGTCGGCCGTGGCAGCCGGGACAAAGGGCGCCGCAAGCTGAGGTCAGCAAGCAACCACGACCTCATGCCGAAGGAAGACGTCATGCGGATCCGCTTCGTACGCCGCCGGTTCCGCAACGCCGACGTCACCGATGCGGTGGCTGTGGCCGTGCTCGCCGCGTCAGCCGCGACCGTCTTCCTCCTGATCGTCAGCCGTCTCTGACGGCACGCATGCCGACCGCAGTCACCCGAACAGAAGGCACCCACTCACCATGCCCACCAGCCATCGCGCCACCCATCTCGTCGCCTCCGCCGCCGCCCTGACGGCGGTCCTCGCGCTGACCGCCTGCCAGAACGACACCAAGGACACCGGCAGCCCCGCTCCGGCCGCGTCCTCCCAGTCCGCGACCGGTGATCAGGGTGCCCAGTCCCCCTCCAAGGGCAACGGCCCGGCCGAGGGCAGTCACGCGTCAAAGACCTCCGCGTCGGGCGCCTCCGGCAACGGGAACGCCGGCAAGAAGGGCCCGGGTCAGGCCGCCGGCCAGGGCTCCGGAAGCCGGACGACGACCGTCGCCTGCACCGGTGCGCACGTCAAGGTCACCGTGACCAAGGTCAAGCGCCCCCTTAACCACATGCTGCTGACCGCCACCAACACCGGCTCCGCGCCCTGCGATGCCTACGGCGCGCCCTACCTCCGCTGGGACGACGCCCAGTCCGCCACCACGTTCCTCGAAGCCTCCAAGCCGCAGGCCGTGGTCACGCTCGCGCCGGGCGAGTCCGCGTACGCCGGGATCATGTACCAGTCCGCGGACGGCTCGGGCAACAGCGGCCACACTGCCCGCACTCTGGGCGCCCTGTTCGGCAACCGGGCGGGCGACGGCTCCACCGGCCCGGCCGTGCGGCTCTCCCTGCCCAAGGGAGGCGTCTTCACCGACAGTTCGGCCTGGGTCACCTACTGGCAGTCCCGCGCCCAGGACGCGCTGGCCTGGTGAACGTTCGCCACTGATCACGGTCGGAGCCTGATCACGGCTGGAGCCTGGCCCCGGTAGCTGCCCGGGGCCGGGTTCAGCCGTTTTCCTTCGGAGCGGCAACCCAGTCGTTGCCGCCCAGCGGGTAGTCGTACTGCGGCCGGCCCTCCATCCCCGCGGTGTGGAACGGCTCCCCGTTGTCGTCGATGCGGAGCGTGCCGTGCCGGTTCCCGCTGGACCACTCCAGCTCCATGTACCAGCGCACCGCTCGGGACCCGGCGCGCGCGGTGACCTTGAAGACCTCGGGGTCCCGCTCGCTCACCTTGTAGGGGAAGTCCCGCTGTCCGCCCTCCGGGGCGAGCCTCGGCTGCGCAGCGGCCAGGGAAACCCCGAACGTCTTGGGGGTGATGCCGCCACCACAGCCCACGCCCATGCTGAAGGCGTTCCAGGCGGGCGGCGCGGAAGTACTCACCACCCGCACCCGCAGCGCGTGCAGCACCACGGTGCCCTCCCCCGCGCCCTGCACCGACACCTGCACCAGCTGACTGCCCGCCGAGACCGCGCCCAGCGCCGAAATCCAGCCCCGGGCGTCCTGTTCGGAGGGCGGCGGCGGCATCTTGCCCGGTTTCCGGTCGACCAAGTAGCGCTGGCTGCACGGGTCCTCCCAGCGGTACGGGCGGACATCCACACTCACCGGAAGCCCGGTCCGGTCGGCTGCTCCCGGAGTGGTCGCCCCGCCGTCGCCGGGCGCCTGGCCTCCGGGCGTATGGGACGGGAACGGACTCACGCTCCCCTTTCTGGTCGGCTTCGCGGACGCCGACGGCAAACGGCCGCCCTCGCTCCTCGCCACTTCGTTACCGCCCTCCGGGCTCGCGGGCCGCCCGACTGCCGTCTTCCGGCCGGTCCCGCCCTCGTCGGCGACCAGTCCCGCGGCCAGCGCGGCGGACGCGGCCACGACGGCCACGGCGATTCCGGCCGCCAGTGCGAAACGCCGCCGGCCGCCCCCGGGCCCCGCCTGGGCCACGGGCCGCCCCTCGGGGCTTATCACTGCGACCCGGCCGGGGGCGGATACGGAGGCGGCGTCGGAGTCGGAGCCGGAGTCGGTTGCGAGGAGGGCCGTTGGCGGCACGGGCGCGGCCGCGGATGTGGATTCGGATTTGGATGCAGGCTCAGGCCCGCGCTCAGGCCCGGACTCGGACTGCGGCTCGGACGCGGACTCGGCCTCGCGCCCGGCCCCGGGCCTGGACCCGGCAACCGTCTCGACCCCCGCGGCAACAACCGCCCTGTCGCCACCCCCTTGCTTACGGTCCCGCTCCCTGCGTCGCGCCTCGTCCGCCAGGATCCACTGCCGGTGCAGCTCCACCAGCTCGTCCGGCGTCGCCCGGCACAGCCGTGCCAGCCGCTCCAGCGGAGCGTATTGCGTCGGTACCGCATCACCATTGCAGTAGCGGTGCAGCGTCGACGTGCTCATGTGCAGCCGCTTGGCGAGCACTCCGTAGCTTTTCCCGGAGCGATCCTTCAACTCCTTGAGCAGCGCCGCGACCCCGGACGTTTCCTCAGCCCCCTGCACTGTCAACTCCCTCCCCGCCCACGCGCATCGCGCACGGACCATTCACCCCTACACAACCACCCCGAGCCTCCCCGAGCCGCCCCGACATTGCCAACTTCCCTCTCATTTCCGGACTCTTCAGGCAACGGGTCGGCGGATGACCGGGCGGGCCGCTGCGGCCTTCGTCGTCCCCTACGTGAGAACCATGATCGCGCAAGCCCGCCCGGATCGACATGCGGCGCCGTCACCGCGCCCTGGTCCCCGCACCGGCCGACGCTCCGCCACCGCGGACCTCGGCACCAGTTCAAACGGCGCTCAGGGGCGGGCCGTCCAGTACCGCTTGAGCACCTCGATCTGTAGGGAGCATTCCAGGGAGGTGACTTCCTCGCTGCCCTCGAAACCGCCGGTGAGGAAGTCGGCGAGGTGCTCCTCGTCGCGAAAGACACCTCCGTAGGTGAAGACCGAAGCGGCCGCCGTGAGGGCGAGGAACCGCGTCGCCGGATGATCCGCGAGGGAGACGGCGAGGCGCTGCACGGCCCCGGGGCGGCAGCCGATGCTCAGCACCACCTCGACCGCGTAGCCGATGTCGCGTGGATCGACCTCGACGCGGGGACGCAAGAGGCCGGATTCGAGCAGGGCGGCGACGGTGCGGCGGGCACGGGACTCGGTGATGTCGAGGGTGCGGGCAATGGCGGAGAAGGGCATCCGGGCGTCGTGGCGCAGGGCGGCGACGGTGTCGCGTTCCAGGCCGGTCAGCGGTGTGTCGCGCGGGTGGGCGGCGCGCTGGACGGTGTTCTGCCCGGCGAGCACGGCGATTTGACCGGACGTCAGGCGAGGCAGTCGCCAGGCCGACGTGCTGGTGAGCCGGCGCAGCATCCACTCGGTGCGCAGCGTGCGGATCCCCGGCACCGCGGGCAGTTCGGTGGTAAGGGCCCGGGTGGTGTCGGCGCGGGTGGGGCCGTGCAGCATGCAGAAGACGTCTGCCGCTCCGGACGCGAGTGACACGAAGGGGGTGTCGGCGCGCGCGGCGAGGGCTCGTGCCACCTCGGGGGCCCGCCCGGGGTCGGCGCCGATCCACACGGTGGCGGGCAGGCCTTCGGCCAGCAGCGACCACTCGATTTCGCAGATCACCCGCATCGCACCTTCGTCGACGAGGCGGGCGTAGCGGCGGGCGACCGTGCGGGCCGAGCTGTCGAGGACGCGGGCCAGCACGTCGAAGGAGGCCCGGGGGGCGATCTGTAGTGCGGCGATCAGGTCGAGATCGATCTCGTCGATCACGTCGATCACGGTGTCCTCCATGGCAGCTGGCGCCCCGTCTTCCACAGCCGGCGTCGACTGCGTCGGCCGGTCGGCTCTCGTCGGCTCTCGTCGGCTCTCGACCCTAGCCCAGCACCTGCCGGAATCAGGCATCAGGAGGGACCTTGCGCGGGGATACGGCACCGACGTCACTCCCTGCGCCCGATCGCGCCACCTTTCGCCTACATCGCGCTAAGTGGCGTGCTAGTCTGAAGGAATACGGCGTGCACGACACTTCACGTGCATGAAAACGGCACGCAGTGCAGGGGCTGATGCCGCGCCGACGGCCACCACAACTGCGGCAAGCGCGACGGCTGCGTCCCGTGCCTGCCGCCACCTGCCCGTAAGGAGAACTCATGAATGCGATCACGCTTGGAGACGTCTCGGTGCTGCGGACGGTGGAGTACGAGGGCACGACCCGGCTGCCGGAGGAGATGTTCGGCGACATCCCGGGCGAGGCCTGGGAGGCCCACCGGCCCTGGCTCGCCCCCGACTTCTGGGATGTGCGGACGGGACTGCTGCGGTCGTGCGTGCAGACCTGGGTGCTGCGCAGCGCCGGCCGGACGATCCTGATCGACACCGGAGTGGGCGACGCCAAGGAACGCCCCGCCATGCCGGCCTTCCACCGGCTGAACACGGGATACCTCGCGCGCCTCGCGGCCGCCGGGGTGAGACCGGAGGATGTCGATGTCGTGGTCAACACGCATCTCCATGCCGACCACGTCGGCTGGAACACCCGCCTGGTGGACGGGGAGTGGGTGCCGACCTTCCCGAATGCCCACTACCTCTTCCCGCGTGCCGATTACGACTTCTGGAATCCGGCCAACCACCACTCCCGCCGCATGGAAGAGGCCAACCGCAACGTCTTCGAGGACAGCGTCGAGCCTGTCGTCCGAGCCGGCCTGGCGACACTGTGGGAGGACTCCTTCGTGATCGACGAGAACGTGACCCTGGCCCCGGCGCCCGGCCACACCCCGGGCTCCTGCGTGGTGCTGCTCTCCTCCGGCCAGGACCGTGCCGTCTTCGTGGGAGACCTGCTGCACAACCCGGTGCAGGTGGTGGAGCCCCAGTGCAACAGCTGCTTCTGCGAGGACCCTGCGGGTGCCCGCGAGTCGCGCCACCGGGTCCTCGGCGAGGCCGCCGACGCGGGGCGGATCGTCTTCCCGGCCCACCTGCGCGGTGGGCGGCCGGGGATGCGGGTCGAACGGTCCGGCAGCCGGTTCGCCATCCGCTCCTGGGCGTCGCTGGAGGCCACGGCATGACCGGGGCCCACCACGGTGCCGACCGGCCGGACCCGATCCGCCGGGGCACCGTCCGTCCGCGCGACGAACGGCCCGGTCCCGTCGTGCGCACGACCGGCGGACGGGTACGCGGCCTGCACCAGGACGGTGTGCAGGTGTTCCACGGGATCCCGTATGCCGCCGCCCCCGTCGGCGCGGCCCGCTTCGCGGCACCGGCCCCCGCCCCCGCCTGGCACGGTGTCAGGGACGCCACACGGCCCGGCCCGACCGCGCCGGCCCCGGTCCGCAACGCGTTCGGAGGCATGGACCTCAGCCCGGTCACCGGCCCCCCGCCGATACCGGGCGACGCCTACCTCACCGTCACCGTGACCACGCCGGACGCGGGCACGGGCGGACTGCCCGTGCTGGTCTTCGTGCACGGCGGAGGCTTCCTCTCCGGCACCGGCCAGGCAGCCCTCTACGACGGAGGACCCTTCGCACGCAACGGAGTTGTCCTCATCACCCTCAACTACCGGCTGGGCATCCCGGGTTGGCTCTCCCTGCCCGGCGCCCCGGAGAACCGGGGTCTGCTCGACGTGATCGCCGCACTGCGCTGGGTGGCGGACAACGCCCCGGCCTTCGGCGGCGATCCGCGCCGCGTGACAGTTGCGGGCCAGTCCGCCGGCGCGATGATCGTCGCCGCACTTCTGGCCGCGCCCCCGGCCACCGGACTCTTCCGCCGCGCCATCAGCCAGAGCGGCAACGGTCTGTGCGCCGTCCCGGCCCGCCACAGCCTCGCGATCACGCGTCAGGTGTGTGCGACGCTCGGGCTGCCGGCCCGCGCCGAGGCGTTCCACGGTGTGGACGAGACCCGTCTGACCGCCGCCTTGCACGCACTCCCGCCCGCCGATCCCGCGCACTCCGGCCACCTCGATCCGTCTCTGGGCAACAGCCCCTTCAAACCCGTGATCGACGGCGTTCTGCTGGATCGACAGCCCGCACTCGCCCTCCGTACGGCGGGCCATCAGGGCTCGGGACCGGTGACGGCACGAGAGCTCCTGATCGGCACCACCACGGACGAGGCGGCCCTCTACACCGTCCCCGGCGGCGCGATCAGCTCGATGACCACCCACACACTGGACGCCATCGCGGCACGGCGCTCCGCCCGGCCGGGGGCCCTGCTGACCCACTACCGCGCCCGGCTCCCGGCAGCCGGGCCGGGCGAGTTGGCGACCCGCCTGATGACCGACCTGTACACCGCCGGGAGCCGCGCACTCGCGGACGCCCACAGCGCACTCCCGGCCACCCGGACCTTCGCCTACACCTTCGCCTGGCGGTCCACCGCCTTCGACGACCAACTCGGCGCCTGCCACTGCGTCGAGCTGCCCTTCGTCTTCGACCGCACGGACCTCCCCGCGCTGCACGGCGCACGCGCCCTCCTCGGCCCCGACCTGCCGGACCGTGGTGTCGCGGACCTCGCGGCCCGCACCCACGCCGCCTGGGTCGCCTTCGCCACCCACGGCGACCCCGGCTGGCAGCCCTACGACTCCGACCGGCAGGCCACCATGCGCATCGACCGCAGCTGGCGCCTGCACCACGGCACCCCCACCTCGGCCGGCACAGGAGAACCGGCATGACCCCGGCCTCCCACCACCGCACGGCCTCTCCCGGCCTCACCGCGCGGACCACGGACGAGCCGTCGGCACCAGCGGCCTTCCCGCCCTTCGCACGCCGGGGGCCCGTTCTCCAGGTCTCGGGACAGGGCGCGCTCGACCCGGCGACCGGCGCCGTCCTGCACACGGGAGACGTCGCGGCACAGACCACGTGTGCGCTGGAGAACGTCCGTGCCGCGCTGACGGCCGGCGGTGCCTCTCTCACGGACGTCGTGATGCTCCGGGTCTATCTGACGGAACGCGAGCACTACGCGGCGATGAACGAGGCCTACGGACGCTTCGTCGACCGCTACTTCGGCACCGGGCCGCGGCCGTGCCGCACCACCGTGATGGTCGGGCTTCCGCTCGCCGGCATGCTGGTCGAGATCGATGCGCAGGCGGCGGTCGGTTACTGAGCGTTGCTTCCCGGCCGCCGTCGGCAGGAGTGAGGAGCCTCTGGCGGCCGGGCCGAACGGCGCTCCCCCGCACGCCGGCTGCCTTTGCCGGCGCCGCGTCAGTTCCGCCCGGAGGCCCCCGGTCTCGTCGGCCGGAAGGCCGTCGTTCCAGGCAGGCGTTCCAGGCAGGCGTTCCAGGCGAAGGGCTTTCTCGCAGGTCAAGGCCCATCCCGGCATTCCAGCGTTCTTAGTTGGCCCGGAATCATTGCCGCGCGGACACCCCGCCCCGCAGGCTGTGCACAGCATTGCCGAACCGGTGCCGCAGCCGCACTGCGCAGTCGCATCCGCACCCGCTCCGCACCCGCTTCCGCATCGACTCCGCATCGACTCCGCATCGACGGTGTTCTCGCCGTCGCCGCCCTCCCGGCAGTGCCGACCCGCTCGCCAACCGCTCAACCGCCACCGAAGTCCCACGGGGAGACGTACCACCATGCACCGCAACCGGCCCCACGCCCGCCACCACCGTCTGAACTAGCTGAGCCAGCTGGACTGCGCGAGCTTCTCCGCACGGTTCATGAACGATTCGCACTATTCCCGATTCATACGGGTGTGGGAGACGCCCACCGCCCGGACCGGGCGCGGCAGCCCCGGGCGGCGTCGTCCCGGCAGGCAGCTCTTGCACCTCTCGCCAAGGCGGCGCGCCGGAGGGCGGGCGGGGCAAGGCCGGAGTCGGGGGCTCCAGAAAACGAGGTAACCCAGATGCATGCAACCGACCATCAGAGCGAGCCGAGGATATCCGTCGTGGTCCGCGCACCGGATCCGATCTCCCTGGCGGGCGTGACCAGCCAGCTCAGCCAGCAACGGGGGGTGCGGGTGGTGGAGGGCGGAGGGGAGTTCCGGGCCCCGGTGGCCGTCGTTGTCACCGCGACGATGGACGACTCCACGATCGCTCAGCTGCGCCGTCTCGTCCGGATCGACGGGGCACGGGTCGTGCTGGTGGCGGACCAGATCCGGGAGGCCGAGCTGCTCGCCGTCATCGAGTGCGGCGTCGGAGCGATCCTCTGGCGCCACCAGGCCACCCCCCGCCGGCTGTACCGGGCCGTGCTGGCGGCCTCCCGCGGGGAGGGGGACTTACCCTCGGATCTGCTCGCCCGGCTGCTCCAACAGGTCGGACAGCTCCAGCGCAGCGCCGACGACCGGCCCGGCACGCTGGCAGGGCTGGCGCCGCGCGAGGTCGATGTCATCCGCCTGATCGCCGAAGGTCTGGACACCGCGGAGATCGCAAGCAAGCTCTCGTACTCCGAACGCACGGTCAAGAACGTGCTGCACGGGATGACCACCCGGCTCCACCTGCGCAACCGCGCCCACGCCGTCGCCTATGCGCTGCGGGAGGGCCACATCTGACCGGCTTGCGGGGGGGGGAGGGAGCACGAGCCGTCGGCCCGGCTCCACCACACGGCCCCATCGCGTTCACCGCCGGACAGCGAGGAGAACCACCGGCCGGCGAACGCGGTCGCTTCGGTCGCCGCCATTGCGGTAGCCACCGCGGCGTCGTCCGCGTCCTCGGCCGACGTCCCGGCCCAGGGCGCGCGCCCCATCCGCACCACTTCGGCCCGGACCGTTCACGTTCTCCCGCGGCACCGGGAGCTACGACACCGCCACCCACGCCGTCGCCACCACCTTCAAGGGCGGTGTGCGGTTCGCCTCCAAGGCGCACGGCTTCGACATCGAGCTCGCCGACCTCAAGGTCGGCACTCCGGGCAAGAACGGGACCATCACCGCAGACGTCACCTCCTCCGGCACGACCGCGGACGACGTGAAGTTCGCCGCGCTCGACCTGAGCGGACTCAAGCCGGGCGGCGGCGCGGGCGGCACGATGACCTACGCGAACATCCCGGCGAAGCTCACCGCGGAGGGCGCGAAGGCCTTCAACGGCATGTACAAGGCGGGCCAGGCGCTCGACCCGGCGACCCTGTCCGCCTCCCGGCCGGCCGGACCGGGCCGCAGTCCGCTCCTGCCGACGGCTCCACGGGCGGATCCGGGCCGAGCTTCACCAGCGGCAACGACAGCGGCGCCCTGGCCGACACCGGGTCAACCGCACTGCACCAAGGCCTCCTTGCCGCCGCCCTGGTGACCGCAGGCGCCGCCACCACGTACGGGCCCGCAGGCGCATCACCCGCTGACGCCTCACGGCCGCCGGTGGCCTCTCCCTCGCGCCATGCCCCAACTCCCGCCGTCGGGCTGCCCTCTTGCCCCCGAGCGGAGCCGGACCCCACCCCCGTCGCCGAGGAACACCGGGGTGCAGAATGCCCCGTATGCCGAGAGCAAATACCCCGAAGACGGCAACGATCGACGATGCTCCGCTGATCAGCCGCACCTTGGCCCGCGCCTTCGACGACGACCCGATGATGCGCTGGCTCTTCACCGGCCCTGCCTCGCGCGAGGCAGGGCTGGGCCGCTACTTCACCACCCTCTTCACCCGGCAGTACGCCCACCACGGCGTGTGCGAACGCACCGGGGCCGCGGCCGCCTTCTGGGTGCCGCCGGAGGCGCAGGCCAAGGCCGTTCCGGACGCGGAGACCGTCCAGGAGCTCCAGAACATCCTCGGTGACCGGGCTCCACTGTTCAGGGACGCCGTCGAGGCGGCCGCCAAGCACACACCCCAGGAACCACACTGGTATCTGGCAGTGATCGGCGCCGACCCGGCCTCCCGGGGCCAGGGGCACGGGGCCGCTCTGCTGCGCTCGGGGCTGGCCAAGGCCGACGCCGCGGGTCTGCCCACCTGTCTGGAGTCCTCCAAGCCGTCCAATCTGCCCTTCTACGAGCACTTCGGCTTCACCGTGCGTGAGGAGCTGCGGCTCCCGGAGAACGGACCGGTCCTGTGGGCGATGCGGCGCGAACCGCGGCGCGCGGCGGGCTCCTAGAAGGTGCTCGGCAGGGAACCGTCCTGGACGGCTTCGTCATCCACCATGGAACCCGTTCGCCGGCCGGACCGGCGCTCTGCTTGGCTCGCCCCATGAGCGATCTTCACATCCGCCACGCCACCCTCCCGGACATCGACGCCGTGTTGCAGTTCTGGCGCGAAGCCGCGGAAGGAACGAGCATCAGCGACGACCGCGACGGAGTGGCCCGGCTGGTGACGCGGGACCCCGAGGCCCTGCTGCTGGCAGAGTGCGACGGCGTCCTCGCCGGGACCGTGATAGCCGGCTTCGACGGCTGGCGCTGCCATCTCTACCGGCTGGCCGTGCACCCCGACCGCCGCAGGCAGGGCATCGGCGGCGCGCTGCTGACGGCCGCCGAGGAGCGGTTCCGTGCGCTGGGCGGCCGGCGCGGCGATGCGATGGTGCTGGACCGCAACGAACCGGCGCGGCACGCGTGGCGCGCGGCGGGTTACGCGCCCGAGCCGCAGTGGAGCCGCTGGGTCAGGCGCCTCGACGGCTGAGCGACGAACCCGAAACGCGCCATGAGCCCGCCCCGCCGAGGGGCGGGCTCTTCCCCGACCACCAACTTTGCTGATCCTTTACTATGGAGTCTCCTCTCCCCCCAGTGAAAGGTGTGTGAGCGTCCAGCCATGGACGAGCCTCCTAGTTGTCGAGCACCCTCCCGACAGAGCGCGAACCTCCCGATCCTGTTCGATCATGGGACGGAGGTGACTCGATGACCGACCTGCTCTTTCTGGGCGTGGCGCTCCTCCTGACCCTGGCCTGTGGGGTCTTCGTCGCCGCCGAGTTCTCGTTGACGACCGTCGAGCGCAGCGACCTCGAACGCGCCGCCGAGCGCGGTGACCGGGGCGCGGACAGCGCCCTGAAGGCAGTGCGCGGCCTGACCTTCCAGCTCTCCGGTGCCCAGCTGGGCATCACCGTCACCGGCCTGGTCATCGGCATGCTGTCCAAACCGGCCATCGCCACCATGCTGGCGGGACCGCTGGACGCGATGGGCCTGTCGCGCACGGTGGCGGATTCCGTGGCCCTGGTCCTCGGCACCGCGATCTCCACGGTCGTCCTGATGGTGGTCGGCGAGCTGGTCCCGAAGAACTGGGCCATCTCCGATCCGCTGGTGATCGCAAAGAAGGTCGCCACCGCCCAGCGCGGCTTCAGCGCCGCCTTCAAGCCGTTCATCCGGCATCTCAACAACACCGCGAACCACATGGTCCGCAGGATGGGCCTGGAGCCCGCCGAGGAGCTGGCCTCGGCGCGCGGCCCGCAGGAGCTGGTGGCGCTGGCCAGGCACTCCGCCAAGGAGGGTGCGCTGGAGCCCGACACCGCCGAGCTGTTCGTCCGTACCCTCAATCTCGCCGATCTGACCGCGGAGAACGTCATGACACCGCGGGTGCAGGTCATCGCGCTGGAGGTGCAGTCCACCGCGGAGGACGTGGCCAATGCGACCCGGGCGACCGGGCTGTCCCGCTTCCCCGTCTACCGCGGCAGCCTGGACAGCGTCGTCGGGGTGGCGCACATCAAGGACGTCCTGACCGTCCCGGCCGAGCGCCGCCCCCGGCACCCGGTCTCCGAGCTGGTGCGCGAGCCGTTGCTGGTGCCCACGACGCTGACCGTGGACCGGCTGCTCGACCGCCTCTCCGGCAGGCGCACGATGGCCGTGGTCATCGACGAATACGGCGGCACGGCCGGCGTGGTGACGCTGGAGGACATCGTCGAGGAGGTGGTCGGCGAGGTCCGCGACGAACACGATCCGATGGAGACCCCCGACCTGGCGCCGGCCGGCACCGACACCGAGGGGCGCAGCGTCTATCAGGCCGACGGCGCCGCCCGCACCGACCAGCTGAAGCGGATCGGCCTGTGGCTGCCGGAGGGCCCGTACGAGACCCTCGCCGGGCTGATCGCCACCGAACTCGGCCGGATACCGGTCGGCGGCGACACGCTGGAGGTGACCGGCTGGCGGATGGACGTGCTCGATGCCGCCGGCCATCGCGCGGCCCGGGTGCTGCTGCACGCCCCCCGCCCCGGCAGCACCGACGAGCAGGAGAAGGAGGCCCGCCGATGACCGCGCTCCAGCTTTTCGTGGGCCTGCTGACGCTGGTCGTCAATGCTTTCTTCGTGGGCGCCGAGTTCGCCCTGATCTCGGTGCGCCGCAGTCAGATCGAGCCCTACGCCGAGCGCGGCGACCGCCGGGCGACCAGCGTGCTGTGGGGTCTTCAGCATGTCTCGGCCCTGCTCGCGGCCGCCCAGCTGGGCATCACGCTGTGCACCCTGGTGCTGGGCGCGGTCGCTGAACCGGCCATCGCGCACCTCCTGGAGCCGGTGTTCCACGCGGTGGGGATCTCGGCGGCGCTGATCCACCCGATCTCGTTCGTGATCGCGCTGTCGCTGGCCACCTATCTGCACATGCTCTTCGGCGAGATGGTGCCGAAGAACATCGCGCTGGCCGAGCCGGTCCGCAGCGCCCTGATGCTCGGGCCGCCGCTGGTCGCGCTGACCCGGGCGCTGCGCCCGGTGATCTTCGCGATCAACGCACTCGCCAACGCGCTGCTCAAGGTGCTGCGCGTGGATACCAAGGACGAGGTCGCCGCGACGTTCTCCGACGACCAGCTGGCGAAGATGGTCGAGGACTCCCGGGCGGCCGGGCTGCTCGACGAGCGGGCGCAGGAGCGGCTGCGGGACGCCCTGGAGCTGGGCCGCCGCCCGGTCAGGGACGTGGTGCTGCCGGTCGAGAAGGTCGTCTCCGCGATGATGGGGATCACCCCCGAGGAACTGGAGCAGCTGGCCGCCGATTCCGGCTTCTCCCGCTTCCCCGTCGTCGACGACACCCGCCGCATCCTCGGCTATCTGCACGTCAAGGACGCGCTGGACGCCGCCCCCCGCACGGTCCCCTTCCCGGTGTCCGCGCTGCGCCCGATCGCACGGATCAAGGCCTCGACGCTGCTGGACGACGTGCTGACGGCGATGCGGGGGTCCCGAACCCATCTGGCCGCGGTGATCGGTGAGGACGGGCGGCTGGCCGGGCTGGTGACGATGGAGGACGTGCTCCGGGAGCTGGTGCTACAGCAGCGGCCCGCGGCCTGACGAGGGGTGGCCGAGCGACGGCCTGACCGAGCAGCTCTTCGCGCGGATCGACGACGCGGCCGCGCGGCACGGTGCGGTGGTCGTGGACCTGTACGCCTCACGGGCGCTGTCCGATCCGCGGCTGTGGGCGGACGACCGGCTGCATCTGAACGCCGAGGGGCACCGCCGGGTCGCGGAAGGCCGCCCCGCCAAGCGCCCCGAGCTGCTGCCGTACGAGGGCTGACGGCCCGGTCGGCGCAGGGTGCCGCGCCTCCGGGCGCGGCTTGGAGGAACGTACAGCCGGGACCGGGGCGCTGGCCTGCGTAAACCGCCAGTAGACTCTGACCACGTGACTGCTGTGTCTGCGAAGCCTCGCATCCCCAATGTCCTGGCCGGCCGCTACGCCTCCGCGGAGCTGGCTGTGCTGTGGTCCCCCGAGTACAAGGTCAAGCTGGAGCGGAAGCTGTGGCTTGCCGTGCTGCGTGCGCAAAAGGACCTGGGGGTGGAGGTCCCCGAGCAGGCGCTGGCCGATTACGAGCGCGTCCTGGAAACCGTCGACCTGGCCTCCATCGCCGAGCGCGAAAAGGTCACCCGGCACGACGTCAAGGCCCGCATCGAGGAGTTCAACGCCCTCGCCGGCCATGAGCAGGTCCACAAGGGCATGACCTCCCGCGACCTGACGGAGAACGTCGAGCAGCTCCAGGTGCGACTGTCCCTGGAGCTGATGCGGGACCGTACGGTCGCCGTGCTGGCGCGCCTGGGCTCGCTGGCCGCCCAGCACGCCGAACTGGTGATGGCGGGCCGCTCGCACAACGTCGCCGCCCAGACCACGACGCTCGGCAAGCGCTTCGCGACCGCGGCCGATGAGCTGCTGGTGGCGTACGGCCGACTGGAGGACCTGCTCTCCCGCTACCCGCTGCGCGGCATCAAGGGCCCGGTCGGCACCGCTCAGGACATGCTCGACCTGCTCGGCGGTGACGCCGCCAAGCTCGCCGACCTGGAGCAGCGGATCGCCGGGCACCTCGGCTTCGGCCAGGCCTTCACCTCCGTCGGCCAGGTCTACCCGCGCTCGCTCGACTACGACGTGGTGACCTCGCTGGTGCAGCTGGCCGCCGCGCCCTCCTCGCTGGCCAAGACCATCCGGCTGATGGCCGGGCACGAGCTGGTCACCGAGGGCTTCAAGCCCGGCCAGGTCGGCTCCTCGGCGATGCCGCACAAGATGAACACCCGCTCCTGCGAGCGCGTCAACGGCCTGATGGTGATCCTGCGCGGCTACGCCTCCATGGCCGGTGAGCTCTCCGGTGACCAGTGGAACGAGGGCGATGTGTCCTGCTCCGTGGTGCGCCGGGTCGCCCTGCCGGACTCGTTCTTCGCGCTGGACGGCCTGCTGGAGACGTTCCTGACCGTGCTCGACGAGTTCGGCGCCTTCCCCGCCGTCATCGCCCGCGAGCTGGACCGCTACCTGCCCTTCCTCGCCACCACGAAGGTGCTGATGGGTGCCGTACGCGCCGGTGTGGGCCGCGAGGAGGCGCACGAGGCGATCAAGGAGAACGCGGTCGCGTCGGCGCTGGCCATGCGCGAGCAGGGCGCGGAGCGCAATGAACTGCTGGACAAGCTGGCGGCGGACGCGCGGATCCCGCTGGACAAGGCGCAGTTGGACGCCCTGATGGCGGACAAGCTCTCCTTCACCGGCGCCGCGGCCGACCAGGTGGCGTCCGTCGTCGCCCGGATCGAGGAGATCGCCAAGCAGCACCCGCAGGCCGCGGCGTACACCCCCGGCTCGATCCTCTGACACGAGGACCTGTGCGCTTCACCCCCGAAGAGCTGGAAGCCGCTCGCGACCGCCTCGTCCCCGACGTGGCCGCGAGCGGCCTTCGCGTGCTTTTCTGCGGCATCAACCCCGGGCTGATGACGGCCGCCACCGGCCATCACTTCGCCCGGCCCGGCAACCGTTTCTGGCCGGTGCTGCACGCCGCCGGGTTCACCCCGCGCCAGTTCCGGCCCGCCGAGCAGGAGGAGTTGCTCGTCCACGGGCTCGGCATCACCAACGTCGTGGCGCGGGCGACGGCCAAGGCCGACGAACTGACCGCCCAGGAGTACCGCGAGGGCGGCCGGCTGCTGGCCGAGAAGGTCGCCCGGCTGCGCCCGCACTGGCTGGCCGTCGCCGGTGTCACCGCCTACCGCATCGCCTTCGACGACAAACACGCCGCGATCGGGCCCCAGGAACGCACCCTGGGCGACACCCGCATCTGGGCGCTGCCCAACCCGAGCGGGCTGAACGCCCATTGGACGCCGGCGACCCTGGCACAGGAGTACGGACGGCTGCGCGCCGCGGCGTTCGCGGCGGACGACGACGCATGAGGCGCTGACGGCAAGTACGGCTGACGGCGCGTGCCCGGCCGACGCCCGGCCGATGCCCGGCCGACCCGGGTGCGGAGACCGTGCGCCGTGGCCGTAGGCCGTCCCTACGCCGTCCGCAGGCGGCCCGTGGGCACACGGCCCCGACCGCTCGGTGACCGTTCGACTGCGCGTCATCTACTGGCCGTGTACATGTCGATGTGACGGTTCTACGCTATCGCCGCCCGCGCCCCCCTCTCTCGTCGGAGGCCCCCGTGCCCGCTCCGTCGTCCTCGCGTTCCAGCTCCTCCTCCCACCGCATCCGCCGCTCGCGCCGTCGCAGGGCTGGCGCGCTCGCCGGGGCGTTCGCCCTCGCCACCACAGGCCTCGGCATCTGGGCGGGCACCGGCTTCGGCGCCGAGCCGGCCGCGGCCGCCGTACCCACCCCCGACCATGTGGTCGTGGTCGTCTTCGAGAACCACGCCTACGGCCAGGTGATGGGCAGCTCCAGCGCCCCGTACCTCAACTCCCTGGCCGCCGGCGGTGCGAGCCTCACCGCGTCCTACGCCGAGACGCACCCCAGCCAGCCCAACTACTACGCCCTCTTCTCCGGCGACACCCAGGGCGTCACCGACGACAGCTGCGTCGACCCGGGGTTCAGCGACGCCCCCAACCTCGCCGCCGAGGTGACGGCGGCCGGCAAGTCCTGGGCGAGCTACAACGAGTCGCTGCCGTCCGAGGGCTCCACCACCTGCAAGAGCGGCAAGTACGCGCAGAAGCACAACCCGTGGTTCGGCTTCAGCAACGTCTCCACCGCCTCGGCGCACACCTTCGACGCCTTCCCCACCGACTTCTCGAAGCTGCCCACCGTCTCCTTCGTCGTCCCGAACCTGTGCAGCGATATGCACGACTGCTCGGTCTCCACCGGTGACACCTGGCTGAAGGACCACCTCAAGGCCTACGCCGACTGGGCCAGGGCCCACAACAGCCTGCTGCTGGTCACCTTCGACGAGGACAACCGGCTCAGCGGCAACCGCATCCCGACCGTGCTCTACGGCCGGCCGGTCACGGCCGGCGCCACCTCGGCCACCACCTACAACCACTACGACGTACTGCGCACCCTCGAGGACATGTACGGCACCTCGCATGCGGGGAACGCCGCCGACGCCAAGGACATCAGCGGCATCTGGGCCGGCTGACGTGTACCTCGCGGACCGCGGCTCCGCTCCCTCCACCTCCGCTGCGCCGGGCGACCGGCGCGCCGTACCGGACCGGCGTCCGGGCCGACGCGCCGGGTCCGCCCTCCCCTCGACCGTGCTCGTCCTGGGCACCGTCAGCCTCATCACCGACATCTCCTCGGAGATGGTCACGGCCGTGCTCCCGCTGTACCTCGTCGCCGAACTCGGGCTGTCCCCTTTGGGGTTCGGGGTGCTGGACGGGGTCTACAACGGGGTGAGCGCGCTGGTCCGGCTGATGGGCGGCCGGCTGTCGGACCGGGGCGGGGGCAGCGGTCACAAGGCGGTGGCCGTGGTGGGGTACGGGCTCTCCGCCCTCTGCAAGCCGTTGTTGCTGATGGTGCACTCGCTGCCGTTGATCGGGGCGGTGCTGGCGGTGGACCGTACCGGCAAGGGGCTGCGGACCGCGCCACGGGACGCGATGATCTCACTGGCCGCCGAACCGGGCGCCCGCGGACGGGCGTTCGGGGTGCACCGGGCCATGGACACGGCGGGCGCGCTGTGCGGGCCGCTGGTGGCGTTCGTGCTGCTGCGGGCCGCGGCCGACGGGTATGACGCGGTGTTCATGGTCAGCTTCTGTGTGGCCGTGGTGGGCGTGGTCGTGCTGCTGCTGTTCGTCCCGCGCCGCGCCACCACTGCCACGGAGGGCACCGTTGCGGCCGGACCCGCCGTTGTCGCCGAGGACACCGCCGGCGTCAAGCCCACTGCTGTCGCCGAGGACGCCGCCGGGACGGCCCCGGCCGGACCACCAGCGCCGGTGCGCGCGCTGCTCGGCCGGCCGGAGGTCCGCCGGCTGACGGGGTGCGCGGTACTGCTGGGGCTCACCACCCTCAGTGACTCCTTCCTCTATCTGACCCTGCAACGGAGGCTGGATCTGCCCGGTACGTGGTTTCCGGTGCTGCCGCTGGGCACCGCCGCCGTATTCCTGTTGCTGGCGATGCCGTTGGGGGCGATCGCCGACCGGATCGGCCGCCGGCGGCTGTTCCTGGCGGGGCATCTGGCGCTGCTGTGCGCCTACGGACTGCTGCTCGTCCCCTCGGCCGGGGGCGCGGCCCTGGTCTGTACCGTGCTCGCGCTGCACGGCTCGTTCTACGCCGCGACCGACGGGGTGCTGGCGGCCGCGACCGCCGATGCGGTGCCCGAGGACGTCCGCGGCAGCGGGCTCGCCGTGGTCCAGACCGGCCAGACCTCCGCACGCTTCGTCTGCTCGATCGCCTTCGGTGCCGTCTGGACCGCCTGGGGCGACCACACCGCCGTCCTGGCCGCCACCGTCGGCCTTGCCCTCGCCGCGGCCGTCAGTGCCCGCCTCCTCCGCCGTGCCGGCACGCCACCGCCCCTCGCCTCCCCCTCGGAGCAAGCATCATGAGCCGCCCCCCGCTGAGCCGCACCGCACGCCTCCTCGTCCTGCTGGCCACCGTCCTCGTACTCGGCGGGGTCGCCGTCGGCGCCACCCTGCACGCCGCCGGGCGCGCCGCCCAGAAGGACCGCGCCCAGGCCGGCGGGCCGGCCGTGGCCCCCGGAACCGTCCGCCTGGACGACCCGCGCCACACCTTGTTCCGCAACATGGCCTGGGGCCCGCACCGCGACGAGATCACTGCCGTCCCGGCCGGCCGGCTCTCCGGCCCGCGCACCGCCTCCGGCGTCCGCTGCCTGCGCTTCCACGAAGCCTCCGGCACCGGCATCTGCCTGCGGGCCGTCCACGGCAAACTCCGCGACACCTACCGCGCCGTCGTCCTCGACAAGCGCCTGCACGAACTGCGCCACTACGACGTGGCCGGCACCCCGACCCGCGCCCGGGTCTCCCCCGGCGGCCACACCGTCGCCTGGACCGTCTTCGTCAGCGGCGACTCCTACGCGGGCACCGCGTTCTCCACCCGCACCTCCCTCGTCGACACCCGCACCTGGCGCCTGGACGCCAACCTGGAGACCTATGCGCTGACCGTCGACGGACACCCGGTCCACGCGGTCGACATCAACATCTGGGGCGTCACCTTCGCCGACGACAACCGCTTCTACGCCACCGCCGCCACCGGCGGAAGGACCTACCTCGTCCGCGGTGACCGGACCGCCAGGACGCTCACGGCACTGCGCACCAACGTCGAATGCCCCTCGCTCTCCCCCGACGGCACCCGCATCGCGTACAAGAAGCGCGTCAAGGGCGCCGACCCGGACGCTCCCTGGCGGCTCTACGTCCTCGATCTGGGCACCCTGCGCGAGACCGCGACCGGCGAACACCGCAACGTCGACGACCAGGCCGTCTGGCGCGACGGCCGCACGCTGGTCTACTCCCTGCCGGGCGACTTCGGCTCCGACCTGTGGACCGTTCCCGCCGACAGCACCGGAAGACCACAGCTCCTCGTCACCGCGGCGCTCGCCCCCGCCTTCCCCCGCTAACCCCCCATCCGCGCCACCTCCCTCTCCCCCACCGCCACCAGCAGCTGGAAGGGCAGCTCGCGGTCGCCCTGCCCCACGCCCACCCCGATCCACCGGCTGTGCACCCGCCAGCCGTACATGCGCGGGACATAGCCGCACAGCGTGTCCAACGGCGGCCGGACCGGTATGCCCCTCGCGGACCGTTCCAAGTCGTCGGCAAGATCCATTACTTCGGGCTCGCCCCACCGTAAGGACAGTGCCTGCACCAGCGCCGTCAGCTCGGCCTCGAACTCCTCCGCGGCCTCCGCCACCTCGGCGAGGTCCGCGTCCCAGAACTCCTGGCTGACCCGCAGGCCGGCTATGTGGAAGCCCGGACCGCTCTCGACCAGGGCGGAGCGCCCGGGAGCGACGGGGAAATCCCGCAGCCGCCAGCGGTCGATGACGGTGAGATACGCGTCGATGGTCATGCCGTCAGTAAACCTCCCGGGTCTGACAATTGACTCCCGCGCGGGCCCTCAGACGTCCCTGCGCAGCAGTGACCACAGCCCCGCCGCCGCGGCCAGCGCCGCCCAGCCGGCCATCACCGCGAGACCGGTCCACGCCCCGAGCGCCCCCGCGGGCGCAAGGTGCAGAATCTGCTGTCCCGCCCGGTCCGGCAGGAACTGGCCCACCATTCTGGTGGCGTCCAGTGAGCCGAACAGCGGGCCGAGCGAGAGGAAGAGCGGGACGAGGAGGCTCAGGGTCCCGACGGGGCTGCGCAGCAGCGCGGCGACACCGGCGGAGAACACCGCGAGCAGCCCGGAGTAGATCCCGCAGCCGACGGCGGACCGCACCACGCCCGGCGAGCCGACGCTCACGCCCGCCTCACCGAGCAGCGTCTGCCCCCCGGTCACGGACGCAAAGCCGGCGACCAGACCGACGGCGAGGGCGAGCCCGCCCACGGTGACGAGCTTGCCCGCGTACAGCAGTCCACGGCGCGGCACGGCGGTCAGCGAGACCCGGACGGAGCCGCTGGACCACTCCCCCGCGACCGCGAGGGCGCCGCAGACGATGGCCCCGAACTGGCCGATGTTGAGCCCGAAGTAGGCGTGGAAGACCGGGTCGAAGGGAGCCTCCGATCCGTCGTGGCCGCCGCAGACGAACCAGGCGATCGCGACGGTCACCACCAGGATGGCGGAGAGGCTGTACGACAGGGAACGCAGCGAGCGGATCTTCGTCCACTCGGAGCGGAGCACGGCGGTGAAGTGCATGACGTCAGACCTCCTGGGTCTTCGCGGTGGCGGAGACGAACTCGCCGGCGTCTGCGGTCAGCCGCAGATAGGCGTCTTCCAACGAGGGCGCCTCCTCGGCGAGTTCCAGGACCGGAATGGCCCGGCGGGCGGCAAGCGCACCGATGTCGGCGGGTTCCGCGCCCTCGACCACCCAGCCGCCGGGGCCGTCGGGCACCGCCGCCCACCCGGCCCGGGTGAGCTCGGCGTGCAGCCGGGGCCCTTCGGACGTACGTACCCGCACCCTGCGCCGGGTGTGCTCGCGCAGGAAGGTGTCCATGGCGGTGTCGGCCAGCAGCCGGCCGCGCCCCAGCACGATCAAGTGGTCGGCGGTCAGGGCGGTCTCGGTCATCAGGTGGCTGGAGACCAGCACCGTACGGCCGTCGGCGGCGAGGCGCTTGAGGAGCGTACGGATCCAGATGATGCCCTCCGGGTCCAGCCCGTTGGCAGGCTCATCCAGCATCAGCACGGCCGGGTCGCCGAGCAGTGCGGCCGCGATGCCGAGCCGCTGCCGCATGCCGAGCGAGAAGGTCCGCACCCGCTTGCCCGCCACGGCCGACAGCCCGGTCTCCTCCAGGACCTCCGCCACGCGCCGTACCGGGAGGCGGTTGCTGTGCGCGAGGGCGAGGAGGTGGTCGCCGGCGCGCCGGGCCCCATGGGCGGCGCCCGCGTCGAGCAGCGCCCCGACGTGCCGCAACGGGTGCTCCAGGGCGCGGAAGGCACGGCCGCCGACGGTGACGGTGCCCGAGGTGGGACGGTCCAGACCCACGACCATCCGCATGGTGGTGGACTTGCCGGCGCCGTTGGGACCGAGGAACCCGGTGACCCGCCCCGGCTCCACTCGGAAGGTGAGAGCGTCCACGGCGCGCACGGTTCCGTAGACCTTCGTCAGCTGCTGGACTTCGATAGGGGTCATACCGCAAGGCTGTCGGCCGTACCCACCCGCCCGCCTCCCCCGCCGTCGGGGATCGCCTCCCCCGGCCGGGGGAGGCCGCGGGCCGGTGGCCGCTGCCACGATGAGGGGGTGCCCCCCTCGCTCCCCAACGTTCTCCGCCCGCTCTTCCGAGCCGTCACCTACACCCGTTGGCTGCATCTGCTGATCGCCTCGGTGGCCGGGGTGCTGACCGGCTTCCTGTACAACGAACCCTTTTTCGCGGGCGGATGGCTGACGTGGCTGTGGATGGCGGTGCTCCCCCTGCCACTGCTCGCACTCGCCGCCCTGATACCGGTGGTCCGCCGCGTCGAGGGGCTCCAGGCCCAACTGCTGCTGACTCCGGGCCCGCACGACCGCACTGCGCGCGCCGCCTCCGGGATCGCCACGACCCCGTCCGGCTCCTGGCGCGAGCGTGGCCGTACGGCGGTGTGGCTGCTGCTGCGGCTCGAGGCGGGCGTTGCCCTGTCGGCCCTGACTGCGCAACTCCCCTTGCTGGCCTGGGCGTTCATGATGGCTGCCACAGGGCGCCCCACGCACCTCAAGGGCCTGCCGGCGATCGAGTCGCCCCACTGGTGGTACGGGCTGCTCGCACCGCTTCCCCTCGTCCTGCTGTCGGCCGTCGCCGTCGGGGCGGGCGCGCTCATGGCCGGCGCCGCACGGCTGCTGCTGGGTCCCTCGGCCGCGGAGCGGCTGGCCGGACTGGAGGCCCGTACGGAGCGCATGCTGGAACACAACCGGCTGGCCCAGGAGCTGCACGACGCGATCGGCCACGCGCTGACCGTCACCGTCGTCCAGGCGGGCGCGGCCCGTGCCGCCGGTTCGCCCGAGTTCACCGAGCGGGCGCTGGCCGCCATCGAAGACACCGGGCGCCAGGCGCTGGCCGATCTGGAGCGGGCGCTGCGTCTGCTGCGCGAGGACGCTCCCCGGCCCGCCGACCGGCCCACGCTCACCGATGCCGAGCGGCTGCTGGAGTCGGCTCGGGCCGCGGGCTCGACGGTGCGCGCCGAACTGAGCGGCCCGTTGGAGACGTTGCCCGGTCCGGTGTCCCGCGAGGGGTACCGCATGGTGCAGGAGGCCCTGACGAATGTGCTGCGGCACGCGGGCCCGGTGCCGGTGTCCGTACGGATGGCCGCCGACACCGACGTACTGGAACTGGAGGTACGCAACCCACTGCCCGCCGCGCCCCCGGAGCCCGCCGGTGGCGGCCGTGGCCTGCGCGGCATCCGCGAACGGGCCGCGCTGCTCGGCGGCGAGGCCGAGACCGGGCCGGACGGCGGCGAGTGGCGGGTGCGCGCCCGTCTCCCTCTGCGCCAACTACGCTGACGTCGTGCCGATTTCCGTACTCCTGGTCGACGACGAGCCGCTGGTACGCGCGGGGCTGCGCGCCATCCTGGAAGCGCAGACCGATATCGAGGTGGCGGGCGAGGCGGCCGACGGGGCGTCCGTCGTCCCGCTGGTGCGGAAGCTGCGGCCCGATGTGATCGCCATGGATGTACGGATGCCGCTCCTGGACGGCATCGAGGCGACCCGCGCGGTGCTGCGCTCGGTGCCCGAGCCGCCCCGGATCCTCGTCGTGACCACGTTCGAGGAGGACGAGTACGTCTACGAGGCGCTGCGCGCGGGCGCGGACGGCTTTCTGCTCAAGCGCTCCCGGCCGGCCGAGATCGTGCACGCGGTGCGGCTCGTGGCCGAGGGCGGATCGCTGTTGCTCCCTGCGGCGCTGCGCAGCATGGCGGCCGGCCGCCGCAACGACCGCGCCCGGGCGGACTTCGAACGGGCGGCGCTCACCGCACGGGAGCAGCAGGTGCTGCGCCTGATGTCCCGGGGGCTGTCGAACGCGGAGATCGCCGGCGAACTCGTGCTGGGAGCCGAGACCGTGAAGACGCATGTCAGCTCGGTGCTGGGCAAGCTGGGGGCCAGGGACCGCACCCAGGCCGTGATCGCCGCGTACGAGTCCGGGTTCGTCTCGCCCGGCTGACCGCGGAAGCAGCCACCACGGGACTCGCCGCCCCTCAGGTGACCGGCTACGATCCGCCACACACGCAAAGTGAGGGAGACGTACGTTGGGGCGGCTCACCGGCGGGGACCCCTCCCTGCTGCGACGGATCAACTCCGCTGTGGTGCTGCATGCGCTGCGCGCCGCGGACTCCCCCACGCTCACCCACCTCGTCCAGGTGACGGGCCTGTCCCGGCCGACGGTCGAGGGCGTGGTCGAGGGGCTCATGGAGACCGGCCTGGTGGTCGAGGCGGCCGCCGAGGAGGGCGGGACGCGCCGCCAGGGGCGGCCGGCCCGCAGGTTCCGGTTCCGTACGGAGGCCGGCCATCTGCTGGGCATCGAGATCGGCCCGCACCGCGTCGCGGCCCTGCTGTCCGATCTGAGCGGGCGGGTACTGGACACCGCACAGCGCCCCGTCGAAGAGACCGCGCCGGCCGACGAGCGGCTGGAGCGGGTCCGTGCCGTAGTGGCCGATCTGCTGCGCCGCACGGGCGTGCCCCGCAGTTCGCTGCGGGCCGTCGGTGTGGCCGGGCCCGGCATCGTGGAGGCGGACGGCACGGTACGGCTGAGCACCGCGCTGCCGGGCTGGACGGGTCTGCCGCTGGGTGAGCGGCTGCGGCGGTCGTTCCGCTGCCCGGTGCTGGTCGAGAACGACGCGAATGCCGCCGCGGTGGCCGAGCACTGGCAGGGCGCGGCCACCGGCTCCGATGACATCGTTTTCGTGCTGGCCGGGCTCAGCCCGGGGGCCGGCTCGCTGATCGGCGGACGCCTGCACCGCGGCTTCGGCGGGGCCGCCGGGGAGATCGGCGCCCTGCATCTGCTCGGCCGCGAGGCGACACCGGAGAAGCTGCTGTCGACGACCGGAGAGCCGCTGCACCCCCTGGACGAGGCGCAGGTCGCGGCGGTCTTCGCAGCCGCGCGGCAGGGCGACGCACAGGCGCGGGAGGCGGTCGACCGTTTCCTCCGGCGGCTGGTGCACGATGTCGCGGCGCTGGTGCTGGCGCTGGACCCGGAGCTGGTGGTGATCGGCGGCTGGGCGGCGGAGTTGGACGGTGTACTGGCCCCGCTGCGCAGCGAGTTGGCGCGCTACTGTCTGCGCCCGCCGCAGGTCGCCCTGTCGCAGCTGGGCGAGGCGGCGGTCGCCACGGGCGCGCTGCGGCTCGCGCTCGATCATGTGGAGGGCGAACTCTTCGCGGTGGAGGGCACGGTGACGGGCCGCCGCCCGAGCCGTGACGCGGTGACCGGCCGCCGCTGACCGAACGGCAGGCGACCGGCCGCCGTTGCCCCGCGACATGTGACGGGCCGCCGTTGGCCCACGGCACGTGACCGGCCCTCGCCCGGCCGGCGGCCGCCACGGCACGAAGAACGGGCCCGCTCCGGAGCGCTGTCCGGAGTGGGCCCGTACGTCGTCCGCCGGGCGGCTCAGCTCGCGAGCAGGGCCGCCGCGTCGCTCTCGCCGAAGGTCAGCCGGCAGGTGTCCGCACGGTAGGTGGAGACCGCAACGGCCGTCGTGCGTCCCCCGGAGACATAGCGGGTGGTGACGACCAGGACGGGCGCGCCCGGCAGCCGGTCCAGCTGCTTGGCGTCCTCCGCACGGGCCGAGCCGAGCTCGACGGTACGGTCCTGGCCCCCCAGCTCCAGCGTCTGAAGCTCCTGAAGGACCGCACGGGCCCGAGCCGGGGCGCTGAGCGAGGCCACCGGCGGGCAGCCCGGGACCGCCTCCGCCGGGACGTACAGCAGCTCGGCGGCGACGGGCCGGCCGTGTGTGACCCGGCTGCGGCGCACGATGTGCACCGGTTCGCCGGGGGCGGTCGCGAGCAGGCCGGCCACGGCGGCGGGCACCGTATCGCTCTCGACGGCGTCGACCGGCTGCCAGTCGTCGCCGGCGGCACCCGGCCAGGTGTGGCGGACGGGGTCCACGGCGACGCCGACGCGCGGCGGTGCGACCGTGGTGCCGACACCGCGGCGGCGCTGGAGTCTGCCTTCCAGCTCCAGCTGTTCGAGCGCCTGCCGCAGCGTGGCCCGGGCGACACCGAACCGCGCCGCCAGGTCACGCTCGTTGGGCAGAATCTCGCCGACCGCGAACTCCGAGTCCAGCGCATCGCTGAGCACGGTCTTGAGGTGCCAGTACTTCGGCTCCGGCACCGTTTCGAGCTGCGTGGTCCCCACCCTGTCCTCCGCACTGGCCGTTACCGGGGCTGCTCCCCCATGGGACTCGGACCCGCACACAGGCCCTGCCTCCGCCGGGCCGCCTGCGCGCCCGATTATGAGCGCTTCTTTATTAAAGGTTGTTGCAGTATCCCGACGATATGGCCGCCCCCACCCTTGGTCAAGACCAATCCGGCATCCGTTTCGGATCGGAGCAACCGCCCGCACCCACCGCCCCACCCGCGCCCTCTGCACCGCCGCGCGCTACCGTCACCGGCATGCTCACCCTGCTGCACACCTCGCCCGTCCACGTCCCCGTCTTCGACGCGCTGCGCGACGAGGAGGCCCCCGGGCTGGCGCTGCATCACCTCGTACGTCCCGAACTCCTCGACCGCGCAAGGGCGCAGGGGCCCGACGCGGTGACCGAGGACGTCTCCGCCGAGCTCGCCGCGGCCGCCCAAGACGGTGCGCGGGCCGTGCTGTGCACGTGCTCGACGATCGGTTCCGTCGCCGAGGCCGCCGGTGCGGCGCTCGGCCTCCCCGTCCTCCGGGTGGACCGTCCGATGGCCGCGGCCGCCGTCGCCGCCGGCCCGCGCATCACCGTGCTCGCCGCCGTGGAGAGCACCTTCGCTCCCACCGAGGCCCTGATCACCCAGGAGGCCGACCGGGCCGGCCGTGCGGTGAGCGTGCGAAGCGTGCTGGTGCCGGGCGCCTGGGAGCGCTTCGAGGCCGGCGACAGCGACGGCTACCGGTCCGCGGTCGTCTCCGCGGTGCGCGAGATCCGGGACGCCGACGTGATCGTCCTGGCGCAGGCATCCATGGCAGCGGCGGCCGAGGGGCTCGACGCCGGTGTGCCGGTGCTGTCCAGTCCGCGGCCCGGTCTGCGGGCCGCCGCTCAGCCGGCCGCGAGCGACTCCAGCTTCTCCGGATTGCGGACGATGTAGACCGTCTGGATCTTGCCGTCCCGGACGCCGAGCTGGATGACGGTGTCCGGCACTCCGTTGTTCCGCGCCAACAGCGCGATCCCGCCGTTGAGTTCGAGGACGGTGAACTCCATGCCGGGCGGCACGGACCTGGTGACGCCGAAGAGGAAGCGGGCGACCTTGTCCGCGGACTCGATGATCCGCAGCGGGGCCTTGGCCTTTCCGCCGCTGTCCCCGACCAGCCGCGCGTCCGCCGCGAGCAGGTTCAGCAGCCCTGCCAGATCGTCGCCGGCCGCCGCGGCCATGAACCGCTCGGTCAGTTCGCGCTGCCGGCCCTGGTCGACCTCGAAGCGCGGTGTGCCGTCCTCCACATGCCGCCGGGCGCGGCCCGCCAGTTGGCGTACCGCCGCCTCGGTGCGGTCGAGGGCGGTGGCGATCTCCGCGTACGGATAGCCGAAGGCCTCGCGCAGCACGAACACGGCGCGCTCCAGAGGGGAGAGCGACTCCAGGACGACGAGCACGGCGAGCGTCACGGATTCGTGGAACACGGCCCGGTCGGCGGTGTCCGGGGCGGTGCCGCCGAGGTCGGTCGCCAGCGGCTCCGGGAGCCACGGGCCCACGTAGGACTCACGTCGCGACTGGACCTGGCGCAGCCGGTCGATGGCCAGCCGGGTGGTGATCCGTACGAGAAAGGCACGCGGTTCGCGCACCTCCGACCGGTCCGCTGCCGCCCAGCGCAGCCATGCGTCCTGCACCACGTCCTCGGCATCGGCCACCCGGCCGAGCATCCGGTAGGCCACCCCGAACAGCACGGGGCGGTGTTCCTCGAAGACGTCGGTGAAACCGGTTGTGGATTCGCTCAGCACCCCTCCATCCCACCGGCTCGTCCCGGCCTTGTCCAGCGGAAACCACGGAGCGCGGCGGCACCGGGCGGGTGGTGTGCAGCACATCCCGTGCTCACCGCGGCCGCCCCATACCGCTCAGTAGCCTCAGCTGGCATCGTGTCAGCGCATGCCCGGCCCCACCGAAAGCACCGCACCCCCCGAGGAGTTCTGATGACCGCCCCGGTCTCCTTCGCCCGTGTCACCCCCGCGGACCGGCCGCCGTTCACGGTCGCGTACCAGCGCAAGGGCGCGGGCGAACCTGTGGTCCTGCTGCACGGCATCGGCCACCACCTCCAGGCCTGGCGCCCGGTGTGCGACATCCTGGCCGCGTCCCATGAGGTCATCTCCCTCGATCTGCCGGGGTTCGGCGCCTCCCCCGCACTGCCCGACGGTTCCTCCTACGACCTGTCGTCGGTCGTCCCGCTGCTCATCGCGGCGTTCGCGGAGCTCGGGGCCGACCGCCCGCATGTGGTGGGGAACTCGCTGGGCGGGCTGCTCGCCCTGGAGCTGGGGCGCGCGCGGGCGGTCCGGTCGGTCACCGCGCTCTCGCCCGCGGGCTTTTGGACCCCCGCCGAGCGGCGTTACGCCTTCGGTGTGCTGCGCGGCATGTACGCGGGGGCGCAGGCACTGCCCCATCCGGTGGTGGAGACCCTGGCCCGGACCGCCCTCGGCCGCGCCTCGCTGACCGGCACCATCTACGCCCACCCCGGCCGCCGTTCGGCCGATGCCGTCGTTGCGGAGACCCGGGCCCTGCGCGAGGCGCCCGGCTTCACCCCGACGCTGACGGCCGGCCGCGCCGTGCGGTTCACCACCGATGTGCCGGACGTCCCCGTGACGATCGGCTGGGGCAGCCGGGACCGCCTGCTGCTCCCCCGCCAAGGCGTCCGCGCCAAGCACACGATTCCGGGCGCGCGGCTGGTCCGGCTGCCGGGCTGCGGGCATGTGCCGATGCACGACGACCCGGCGCTGGTGGCGCGGGTCATCCTCGACACCGTGAACCAGGACGTGTCCTAGGCAGCGTTGTGCTCGATCACTCCATCGCTGCATCGCTCGATCCGCTCCCGCGGTGTTCCACGGCCCAGGTCGCGATCTGGGTACGGGAGGTGAAGCCGAGCTCGCCCCGGAGGCTGGCGAGGTGGGTTCCTGCGGTGCGGGGAGATCACGAGCTTGGCGGCGATCTCCTTGTTCGAGGCCGGGCAGGGGGCATCCGGCCGACTGCCAGAGGGCCTGTGCCGCGCCGAGCAGCTTGGCTGCCTGGTGGGAGCGTCCGGTGTCTTCGAGGACTGCGGCGAGAACAAGGGAGGCGTCATCGCCGCGGACGCGGCCGACCTGCCCGAGGGCTACGCCGACCGCGTCAACTGACCCCTGCGCTCCCGCTCACCGCTCTCGTCAACAGTACGGCCGCGGGCGGAGATGCTGCTCGCATGCGGCCCGGGCACTGCACCCGCGGCCGCCGGGCGTGGCCCGAGCGCACCGGCCCGACGGATCCGGTGAATTGCCACCAGGACCGTAAACATCCCGGCGTCATCCTGGCGGTCGGCCGATGGTCTTGCGACCATGGCCCGGGTCCGGTGGGTCACAGGGCTCAGGGACCATTCGGGGCGCGGAACGGGAACGGACCGCTGTTCACCGTCCGTTCGGCTGCGGGGCACCGGACAGCGATACGAACGAGGCGGCAGTGAAGTCGGTCGAGGCATGGAGGTTGGAAATGGCGCAGGGATCCGGCGGCGGCTTCGGACGGCGGTCGCTGCTACAGGGCGCGGCGGCGGGCTCGGCGGCGCTGGCACTGCCCGCGATCTCCTGCGCCTCGCCGGCGCAGGCCCGCAGCGGGCGGCCGAGCGCCGACTGGGGCGTGCAGGTCGGCGATGTGACCACGTCCTCGGGTCTGGTGTGGGTGCGCTCCGACCGGCCGGCCCGGATGGTGGTGCAGACCGCTGCGACCGAGTCGTTCCGTAACGCCAGGTCCTGGCGTGGACCGGTGATCGGGGCGGGGACGGACTTCACCGGCGTCACCTCGTTGCACGGCCTGCCCGCCGGTGAGCAGATCCACTACCGGGTGCTGCTCGCGGACCCGGACGACCCCCGGCGCACCGGCGAGCCGGTCACCGGGACCTTCCGTACGGCGCCCGCGGGCCGCCATCCCACTGGCGTGCGCTTCCACTGGTCGGGCGATCTCGCCGGGCAGGGCTGGGGCATCAACCCGGACCGCGGCGGCTACCGCATCTACGAGGACATGCGGCGCCGGAACCCGGACTTCTTCCTGTGCAGCGGCGACAACATCTACGCCGACAGCCCGATCCCCGAGCGGGTCACCCTCCCCGACGGCCGGATCTGGCGGAATGTGACGACGGAGGAGAAGGCGAAGGTCGCCGAGACGCTGGCGGAGTTCCGCGGCGCATTCCGCTACAACCTGCTGGACGACAATCTGCGCCGCTTCAACGCGCAGGTGCCGACGATCACGCAGTGGGACGACCACGAGGTGCACAACAACTGGTACCCGGGGCAACTGCTCGATGACGACCGGTACACGGTGAAGGAGACGGATGTGCTCTCCGCGCGCTCACTGCGCGCCTTCAGTGAGTATTTCCCGATCCGCACGCTGCGGCCCGACCGGGGCGGCCGGGTCTACCGCGTGGTGCACCACGGACCGCTGCTCGATGTGTTCGTGCTGGACATGCGCCGTTACCGCAATGCCAATTCACCCGGCCGGCAGACCGACGACCCGCAGGGCATTCTCGGGGCCGAGCAGCTGCGCTGGCTCAAGCGAGAGCTGTCCCGCTCGCATGCGGTGTGGAAGGTGATCGCCTCCGATATGCCGCTGGGACTGGTCGTCCCGGACGGCAAGACCAACTTCGAGGCGGTGGCGCAGGGCGATCCGGGCGCTCCTCTGGGGCGCGAGCTCCAGCTGGCGGAGCTGCTGCGGCACATCAAGCACGACCGGGTGACCGGCACGGTGTGGCTGACGACGGACGTCCACTACACCGCGGCGCAGCACTACGCGCCGGAGCGGGCCGCGTTCAAGGACTTCGAGCCGTTCTGGGAGTTCGTGTCGGGGCCGCTGAACGCGGGCGGATTCCAGGCGTTGAAGCTGGATGGAACGTTCGGGCCCGAGCAGCCGTTCATCAAGGCGCCGGACCGTGCCAACACCTCCCCCGCGGAGAGTCCGCAGTACTTCGGCGAGATCGATATCGACGGGGGAAGCGGGGAGCTGACGGTGCGGCTGTGTCAGGAAGGCGGCAAGGTGTTGTTCAGCAAGGTGCTGCAACCGGGACAGGCAGGACAGTAGAGGCCAATGCGTCGATTGCGTCTTTTACCCGTCGGACACAAGGTGTTGGCGATCAGGCAACACCTGTCCGCCAGGCTTGTGTGCATGACTGAAGCATCCTCTGCCCATGCCATCCGTCGCTCTCACTGGCGGCGGGACGTCGTCGAGCTGGCCGCCCTGTTCACCGCCGTGGCGGTGGCCGACATCATCGCCAATATGGTCGCGCACGGCCCGTCGGGCCCGGTCATGCTGTGCTCCGCCGCGGTCGCGCTGCTGGCCACGGCCGGGTTCCACGTCTGGTGGTCACGACGCCACGAAAACGCCCCGCCGCCGACCGATACCGGCGCCCCAGCGGCGTCCCCTGCCGGGCAGGCCCCTGGGGCCGAGGGCCAGGAGACGGTGCTGTGGCGGATGCGGACCACGGTCCGGGACGCGCCCGGCAGCCTGGCCGCACTGTGCACGGCACTGGCCGCGCGGCGGGTGGACATCCTCAGCCTTCAGACCCACCCGCTGTCCGACGGCACGGTCGACGAGTTCCTGCTGCGCGCACCCGACGCGCTGACCTCCGCGGCGCTGGCCCGTACGGTCGCCGACGCGGGCGGCGCGCACAGCTGGCTGGAGCGCGCCGATACCCACGATCTCGTCGATGCGCCGACCCGGATGCTGGGACTGGCGACCCGTACGGCCCTGGATTCCGCCGAACTCCCCCTGGCACTGCGACAGCTGCTCGGGCGCTGCACGATCCGGTCCGTGCCCGCGCGCTCGTTGAGCGGTCAGCCGCTCGCGGAGCAGGTGCCCACGGAAGGTGTATTGGAGGAGCACATCATGAAGTTCCGCGACCCCTCAGGGGGTTCGCTCACCCTCGAAAGGCCGCAATTGCCGTTCACCCCGACCGAGTTCGCCCGGGTTCGCGCACTGGTCGACCTGGACGCCAGACTCGGCCAGCGCGTGCCGCCGCGGCGTGAGGTGCTGACGCTGCCCGAGGGCAACGAGATCACGGTCCGTCGTGCCGACACCACCGATCTGGCCGCGGCGCGCGAGATGCACGACCGCTGCTCGCCGAAGACCCTCGGCCTGCGCTACCACGGCCCGGTCGGTGACGCGGACCGTTATCTCGGCCATCTGCTCAGCCCGCGGTTCGGCCGCACCCTGGCGGTGGAGACCGCCTCCGGCCGGCTGGTGGCGCTCGGCCATCTGCTGTGGGACGGGGACGAGACCGAGGTCGCGCTGCTGGTCGAGGACGCCTGGCAGCAGCGCGGCATCGGCGCCGAGCTGCTGCGCCGGCTGGCGGCGATGGCGGCCGAGGCCGGCTGCGCGAGCGTCTACGCGATCACCCAGGCCTCGAACACCGGCATGGTGGCGGCGATGCGCGGCCTCGGGCTGCCGCTCGACTACCAGATAGAGGAAGGCACTCTCGTGATCACCGCCCGCCCGACGGGTCTGCCCGCCCGGCGGGAGCACCGGGAGAGCGTACGGGCCCAGGACGGCACGGCGCGCCGCTGACCACCACCGCGCGGCGCCCACCGTGCACCGAAGCCCTCCGGCCGGCCTGGCGTTCCGACGCCCGGCCGGCCGCCGCATGAAGGCAAGGGCGGCGCAAAGCGACAGCAACGTAAAGCCTCTTGATGGTGACGCGGCGGGGCCATCCGTACGAGGATGGACCCATGTCCCACACCACTTCTTCCGAGGGCGGTCCGCTGCCCCGCCAGGTCGCCGATGCCTATGTCGACGCCCTCGTCGACCTGGACCCGATCACCGGCACCTTCCTCGGCATCGCCGAGAGCTCCCGCAAGCTCCCCGACTTCTCACCGACGGGCCAGGAAGCGGTGGCCCAGCTCGCCCGTACGACGCTGGAGAAGCTCACCGAGGCCGAGTCCCGGCCGGGTGCGGACACTGCCGCCGAGCAGATCTGCGCGCGGCTGCTGCGCGAGCGGCTGACCGCGGAGCTGGCGGTCCACGAGGCGGGCGAGGGCCTGCGCACGGTCAGCAATCTCAGCTCGCCGCTGCACCACGTCCGTGAGGTCTTCACGGTCACCCCGGCCGAGACCGACGAGGACTGGGCGGCGATCGCCCAGCGGCTGCGGGCCGTACCGGCCGCGCTGGAGGGATACCGCGCCGCCCTCGACGCCGGACTGAAGCGTGATCTGCCCGCCGGACCGCTCCAGGTCCGCACCGTCATCGGCCAGTTGGACGAGTGGATCGGTACGGACCGCAGCTGGTTCGCCGAGTTCACCGACCCGGGCCCGGACAGCCTGCGCGCCGAGCTGACCGAGGCCGCCGGGGTGGCGACCGGCGCCCTGGTGGAGCTGCGCGACTGGTTCCGTGACAGCTATGCCCCCGCCATCGCGGGCGCACCGGACGTGGTGGGCCGGGAGCGCTACGCCCTGCTCGCCCGCTACTTCAACGGCGCCGACCTCGACGCGGACGAGGCGTACGCCTACGGCTGGTCCGAGTTCCACCGGCTGCTGGCCGAGATGGAGACCGAGGCCGAGAAGGTCCTGCCCGGGGCGAAGACGCCATGGGAGGCACTGGCCTGGTGCGATGAGCACGGCGAGGCGATCGAGGGCGTCGAGGAGACCCGGCAGTGGCTCCAGTCGCTCATGGACGAGGCCATCGACGGGCTCGACGGCACCCACTTCGAGCTGGCGGAGCGGGTGCGCCGGGTCGAGTCGCGGATCGCCCCGCCCGGTGGCGCCGCCGCCCCGTACTACACCCAGCCGTCGCTGGACTTCTCCCGTCCCGGCCGCACCTGGCTGCCGACGATGGGCGAGACCCGCTTCCCGGCGTATGACCTGGTCTCCACCTGGTACCACGAGGGGGTGCCCGGCCATCACCTCCAGCTGGCGCAGTGGGCCCATGTCGCCGACCAGCTCTCGCGGTACCAGACGACGGTGGGCATCGTCAGCGCCAACGCCGAGGGCTGGGCGCTGTACGCCGAGCGCCTCATGGACGAACTCGGCTTCCTGACCAGCGCCGAACGACGCCTCGGCTACCTGGACGCGCAGATGATGCGGGCCGTCCGGGTCATCATCGACATCGGGATGCATCTGGAACTGGAGATCCCGGCGGACTCCCCCTTCCACCCGGGTGAACTCTGGACACCGGAGCTGGCGCACGAGTTCTTCGCCCGGCACAGCAGCCGCCCGGCCGACTTCGTCGAGAGCGAGATCACCCGCTACCAGGGCATGGCCGGCCAGGCGATCGGCTACAAGCTCGGTGAGCGGGTGTGGCTACAGGGCCGGGAGGCGGCCCGCGCCCGGCACGGCGCGGACTTCGACCTCAAGGCCTGGCACATGGCGGCGCTGTCGCAGGGCTCGCTGGGCCTGGACGACCTGCTGAGCGAGCTGTCGGCGCTCTGACCGCGGCCCGGGTGTGCGACGGCCGGCCACTTCGAGCGGTGTTGTGGCCGGCCGTCGCCGTCCGTAGGGTCCGCTGACATGACAGTGGACCTCGCGGCGGACCGGCCGCTGCTTCTGTTCCCCGGCGACCCGCTCCGCCCGCGCCGCACTGATCCGCACTTCGCGGCCGAGGCGGCCACGGCGCAGTCGGCCGGCGCGGCGACCGCGGTGCTCGACCACGAGGCGCTGGCCGCCGGGGACGCCGAAGGGGCGGTGGCACGGGTTCCGCGCGATGCCGGACCGGTCTGGTACCGCGGCTGGATGCTGCCCGCCGGCCGCTATACCGAGCTGTCCGCGGCGCTCACCGCCCGCGGCTGCCGTCTGCTGACCTCGCCCGCCGCCTACCGCTCCGCCCATGAGCTCCCGGGCTGGTACGCCACCTTCCGGGCGCTCACCCCGCACTGCGTCTGGCTCCCCTGCGCACCCGGCCGGCCCCCGGAGCGGGCGGCCCTGGCGGAGCTTGCCGAGGCATTCCGCGCGGCGGGCGGTCCCTGTCCGCTCGTCGTCAAGGACTGGGTCAAGTCCCGTAAGCACGAATGGGACGAGGCCGCTTATGTGCCGGACGCGGCCGACACCGAGCGGCTGGCCTCGGTCGTCGGCCGCCTCGTCGACCTCCAGGAGGACTTCTTGACCGGGGGCGTGGTGCTGCGCGCCTTCGAACCGTTCGCCGGAGTGGGTGAGGCGCGGGTGTGGTGGGTGGACGGCGAGCCGGTATGGATCGGCCCGCACCCCGACACTCCGGGGCTGCGCCCCGCCCCCGATCTCACCCATGTGGCGCCTGCCGTGCGGGAGTTGGGCCTGCCCTTCGTCACCACCGATCTGGCGCTGCGCACCGACGGCGTGTGGCGGGTGGTGGAGGTCGGCGACGGACAGGTCAGCGGCCTGCCGGCGGGGGCGGACCACCGGCCGCTGTTCGAGGCGCTGGTCACCGCGGGCGCCGGTTACCCGCTGGCCCTCACGGCGGGCCGGGTGGCCCTGCGCGCCCTGCTGCCGGCCACCGCCGCCCGGGTCGCGGACGGCGATCCCGCGGGCTTCGACTGGATCGACGGCACACCGCCCGAGGCCACCTCCGGCGGCGCCGGTATCGCCGTACGAGCTGCCGCGGCCGGCCGCTACCGTCCCGGCTGGGGCGTCTTCGTCCTGTCCGACGCGGCAGCCGGTACGGCACTCGGCAGCATCGGCTTCCACGGCCCGCCGGATGCCGAGGGCTTCGTGGAGATCGGCTATGACCTCTCCCCGTCCGCCCGCGGCGCCGGATGGGCGACCGACGCGGCGCGACTGCTCGCCGGCTGGGCGGCCGTCCACCCCGGGGTACGGACGGTGTGCGCCCTGACCGAGCCGGAGAACGTGCCGTCCCAGCGTGTTCTGGTACGGGCGGGCTTCCGGTTCGTCGGAGAGCGCGACGGGATGCGCGCCTACGAGATCGACGCGTCCGCAGCCACTGACGCTGCCACTGCCACTGCCACTGCCACTGCCACTGATGCTGATGCTGCCGCTGCCGCTGCCGCTGCCGCTGCCGGGGTCAACGCCGGAAACCACCCTCCGAGTTGATGACCTCCCCGGTGATCCAGCCCGCCTCGTCGGTCGCGAGCCAGGCGATCAGCCGGGCCGGGTCGTCGGGCGTGCCCCACTCGCCCCCGGGGAAGCGCCCGGCGACCCGCTCGCGCAGCGCACCGACCGCGTAACCGGTGTCCACCGGGCCCGGGTTGACGGTGTTCACGGTCACCCCGAGGCCGGCGAACGTGGTGGCGAGGCTGCGGGTGGCCGAGGCGAGCGCCCCCTTGGCCAGGCCATAGGCCATCTCCTCCGGCATACCGTCGCCCAGGTCCTGTCCGGAGGTCATCATCACGATCCGCCCGCCCGGCAGCCCTGGTACGCGCCGGCGGGCGTAGGCCTGCGCGAGGAGGATCACCGAGCGGGTGTTGACCGCCCAATGGGCGTCGAGCATCGCCGCGTCGAGCGTGTCCAGGGGGCCGTCGCTGCCGCTGAGCGCGTGGTTGGCGACGAGGATGTCCAGTCTGCCGCCGAGCGCCTCGGCCGCGGTGTCGAGGAGGCGGGCGGGGGTGTCCGGCCGGGCCAGATCGGCCGGCCCGTGGGCCACCACCGCTCCGGGTACGGCGAGTTCCCGTACGCCGGCGGCGACCGCGTCCGGGCCGCCCGGGTCCGCTCCCCAGGGCTGCCCGCTGTCGTGCGGAACGTGGTGGTGCAGATAGACGCCGGCTCCGTATGCGGCCAGCCGCCGGGCGACGGCGTAGCCGATGCCGCGGCGCCGGCTCGCTCCGGTGACCAGGGCGGTACGGCCGAGGAGCGGCAGCGGGTCGCGGCGCGGTACATCGGTGTCCGCGGCGGGCCGGGCGCTCTCGGCAGGACGGCTGTTGTCGTAGGTCATGACACACCAGCCTGGTGGCCGCCGGGCGAGGCTGTCACCCGCATTTCCGTACGCCGGATCGGCGTACTGCGCGGACACCACGCGCGCCTTTCCGTACACCGGTGGCACACCGCGCGGACATCACGCGAAGCGCTTCCCCCGCCCCTCCCCTTCGAGGGAAGGGGCGGGGGTGGGGGCGGCGGGCCGCGGCGTCTGGAGGGGCATGGCCGACAATTTACGGTCCCGTTCTCGGGGCCGAGAAGTGATGGTCACCGGCGAACCCCTTGATCTGCCGGTGATTCCACTGCTAGACAGCCCGGATGACCGGCTATTCCCCCGACGCCACCGACTGGCGCATCCTCGACGTCCTCCAGCACAACGGCCGCGCGGGCTACGCCGAGCTCGCCCGCGCCGTGAACATGTCCGCCAGCGCCGTCACCGAACGGGTCCGTCGGCTCGAGGAAGCCGGGGTGATCTCGGGCTACGCGGCGGTGATCGACCCCGAGCGCATCGGACTGCCGGTGCTCGCCTTCGTGCGGCTGCGCTATCCGAACGGCAACTACAAGCCGTTCCACGATCTCCTGGACACGACGCCGGAAATCCTGGAGGCGCACCACGTCACGGGCGACGACTGCTTCGTCCTCAAGGTCGCCGCCCGGTCGATGAAGCATCTGGAGGAGGTGTCCGGCCGGATCGGCGCGCTGGGCGCGGTGACCACCAGCGTCGTCTACTCCTCGCCGCTCTCCCGCCGCGCCGTCAGCCGGTGACCTGCGGCTTCGTGGCGCCCCCGCCCGGGAGGCTCAGCCCCGTACCCGATGCCGGACCGTCGAGCCCGACCGGTCCTTGACCACCTCCAGCTGGGCGGGGATGCGCGCCTTGAGGTCGGCGACATGGCTGACGATGCCGACACTGCGGTCGCGGTCGCGCAGTGAGTCCAGAACGTCCAGCACCTCGTCCAGGGTCTGTTCGTCCAGGCTCCCGAACCCCTCGTCGATGAAGAGGGTGTCCAGCCGGGTGCCGCCCGCCTCGTCGGTGACGACATCGGCGAGGCCGAGCGCCAGCGCGAGCGAGGCGAAGAAGGTCTCGCCGCCGGAGAGGCTGGAGGTGTCCCGTTCGTGGCCGGTCCAGGCGTCGACGACATGCAGGCCGAGGCCGGAACGCCGGGCGCCGCCGGCCCGTTCGTCGGAGTGGACGAGGGTGTAGCGGCCGCCGGACATCCGGTGCAGCCGGGCCGTGGCGGCGGCCGCGACCTGTTCGAGCCGGGCGGCGAGCACATATGACTCCAGGCGCATCCGCCGCTCGTTCTCCGTCGACGTACCGGAGGCGAGTCCGGCGAGACGGGCGATGCGGTCGTAGGCGGCACGCACCGGGGCCAGGGCACGGGCATCGGCCTCGGCGCGGGCGGAGAGCCGGTCGAGCTCCGTACAGCGTTCCAGGGCCGCGGCATGGGTGGCGGACGCCGTACGCAGCCGCGCCGCCGCGGCCTGGTGAGCGGCCTGTGCGGCGACCGGGTCCGCGGGCGGCAGGGCCGCTGCGGCGGAGGTCTCGGGGTCGGCCAGCTCCGCTTCCACCGCGGCGGATTCGGCCTGCCAGTCGTCGAGTTGCTGTTGCAGCACGCGCCATTCGTCGTCCCGCAGCAGCGCCTCCGCGGCGGCCTGCGGGGTGTCGAATCCTGCGCGACAGGCGGCGTCGGACAGCCCGGCGTCGGCATCCTTGAGCCGCTCGGCGCAGGCGTTCGCCGTCCGGGCCGCCTCCGCCGCCGCGGCGAGCAGGGCGACCTGCCGCTCCAGCCGCGCGGCCCGGTCGGCCACGCTCGGGCAGTCGCCCCGCGCCCGGGTCAGCTCCTCTTCCAAGGCGGCCCGTTCGCGGTCCAGCGCCTCACGGTGGGAGGTACGCGCAGCGGCCCGGCGCTCGGCCCGCTGCTGCTCGTCGCGGCGCCGTTCGTACTCACGCTCGGCGCGTCCGAGCGCCTCGCGGGCGGCATGGAGGTCGGCGCCGAGCGCATGGGACCGGGCGAAACCGGCGCGCAACTCCTCGACCTGCGCGGCGAGTTCACCGGTCGGGGCGCCCCCCGCCGTGGCGGCAGCGGCGGCCAGCGCCTCCTTGGCCGACTGGTAGTGATCCGCCGCCTGCTGACGGGTCTCCTCGGCCTGACGGTGCGCTTCCAGGGCGGCCTCCTCGGCCGTCCGGTCGACATGATCCGCGTCGGCCCGGGCCGGGTCGGGGTGCTCGGTCGCGCCGCACACCGCGCACGCCTGACCGTCGCGCAGCCCGTCCGCGAGCTCGGCGGCGATCCCGCGCAGCCTGCGGTCCTTGAGATCGAGCCAGTGCTCATGGGCTGCCGCGGACCGCTCCCGGGCGGCGAGCAGCTCGCCTTCCGCCGACCGCACATCGGCACCGAGCCGGTCGCGACGACGGGCCGCTTCCCATCGTTCGGCGGCCGGTTCGATCCGGGCGCCGAGCTGTTCGGCCCGGGTGGCGGCCTCCTGTGCCGTCTCGATGCGCTGCCGGTGGGCGCGCTGGGCCTCGTTCCAGGTGGCGAGCCACTCGGCGGCGTCCAGCAGCGTCTGCTCGTCGGCCCGCGCCTCGCGGTCGAGGCCGGCCCGCTCCCGGGTGATGTCGGCGGCTCGCCGCTCGGCCCGCCGGGCCGCCCCGAGCGAGCCCAGCTCCTCCCGCACATGCCGTTCCTGTGCGGCGAGTTGCTCGCCCTCGGCGTCGGCGAGGCCGGACGGCAGCGGGCTTCTGTGCTGCCGCTCGGCGCGCTGCGCCGCGTCCAGTTCGCGCCAGGCGGCGTCGCGCAGGGCGAGTGCGGGCGCCACCTCCGCGGCCGCACGGGCCCGCGCCAGCCTGCCGCGGGTGCGCTCCCGCTCCTCGGCACGGTCATCGAGCCGGGCGGCCCGTCGCCGGGCGTCCGCGTACCGCTGCTGGAGCCGGTGCCGCTCGCGGGCCTCTTCCCCGCGCCCGGCCGCCTGGTGCTCCGCAGCCTCCGCGGCGTGCACCGCGGACCGTGCGACCGCCAGCCGCTCCCGTGCGCTCACCCGGGCGACGGCTGCCCTGACCAGCACCGCCTCAGCGAACCCCGGCTCGCCGGGGCCGGGTGCGGCCGGGCCTTGCGCGGCGGCGGTACGGGCCGACGCGGCCTGCCTGCCCCGTCCGCCGCCCTCCACGGACCCGGCCTGCCCCGGCACGGTCGCCGTGACCGTCGCGTTTGTCCCGGCCGTCCCTCTTGTCGCGGCCGTCGCCGCCGCCCGGCCGCGCCCGCCGGCCGCCGCGGCACCGCGTCCGCGCGCCGCTGCGCCCGTCGTCGCCTGCCCGGTCCGGTCCGGCGCCGGGACCGAGGGATCGGTGAGATCGGGGCACTCCCCCGCCGCCTGCGCCATCCGGTGCGCCAGCGCCAACAGCCGTTCGTCGCCCGCCGTGACCGTGTCCGACGCGGCCTTGCGGCGCGCATTCAACTGCTCTTCGAGGGCCGCGAACCGCCGGGTGTCGAAGAGCCGCCCCAGCAGCCGGGAGCGGGCCTCCGCATCGGCCCGCAGAAAGCGCGCGAAGTCGCCCTGCGGAAGCAGCACCACCTGGCAGAATTGCTCCTTGCTCATCCCGAGCAGCTGGCCGATCTCCTCGCCGATCTCCTGATGCGAGCGGCTCAGCGCCTTCCAGTGACCGCCCGCGCCGTCCGCAGGACCGTCGCAGTCCGCCGCGCCCCCGGCCCCCGCCTCGGCCCCCGCCGGAACGAATTCCCGCAGCCTGCTCTGTGCCTTCTCCTTGGTCGTACCGCTGCCCCGCTTCTTGGGACGCGGCTGCTCGGGGAGCCTGGTGATCTCCAACCGCCGCTCGCCCACGGTCAGTTCGAGGACGACTTCGGTGAGGGTCAGCGGGTCGGCCAGATCGCTGCGCAGCGCCTGGCCGCTCTGCCGCGCCCCGGGCACCGATCCGTACAGCGCAAAGCACACCGCGTCCAGGACCGAGGTCTTGCCCGCGCCCGTCGGTCCGTGCAGCAGAAACAGACCGTCCCGCGACAGCCGGTCGAAGTCGATGGTCTGCGAGCCGCCGAAGGGTCCGAAGGCGGTGAGCGTGAGCCGGTGCAGCCTCAACGCGCCACCTCGGCCGCCATGTCGTCGACACGCACCTCGTCGATCGCCGAGCGCAGTTCGTCCCGCTCCTGGTCATCGGCCGCCCGGCCGGACCGTACGTGTTCCACGAAGTCCTCGGCGATCTCCTGGTCGCTGCGCCCGCGCAACCGCTGCGCGTACGAGGCCAATGAACGGGTGGGCCCCTCGTCGGGATCGAAGACGAGGCTGACGATGTGCGGGAAGCGCCGGGCGAGCCGGGCCATGGGCTCATGGGGGCGGGCGGTGTCGGTGAGCGTCGCCTCGACCCAGGACTCCTCGTGCCGGCCCGGCTCCGGGTCGTCGAGCAGCTGCTCCAGCGGTCCCCGGATACGGGCCAGCGGCCGCGGCACCGGGCAGTCCACCCGCTCCGCGTGCACGGCGCCGTCCGCGTCGAGATCCACGATCCATGACGACTTGCGGTGACCGGCCTCGGAGAAGGAGTAGGCGAGCGGCGATCCGGAGTAGCGGACCCGCTCGGTGAGGGTCTGACAGCCGTGCAGATGCCCGAGCGCGACGTAGTCCACGCCGTCGAACACGGCCACGGGGACGGAGGCGACCCCGCCGACGGTGATATCGCGCTCGCTGTCGCTGACCGCCCCGCCGGCGACAAAGGCATGCGCAAGGACCACGGAACGGGTCCCCGCGGGCCGGCCCGCGAGATCGGCCCGCACCCGGTCCATCGCCGCGCCCAGCACCTCTGCGTGGTCGGCCCGCCGTGCGCCGAGGGTGTCGCGCACCATGGCGGGTTCGAGGTACGGCAGTCCGTAGAGCGCCACCGGACCGTGGGCATCCGCAAGCAGCACCGGCGTGCCGCAGCCGGCCGGGTCGGTGCGGAGATGGATGCCGGCCTGCTCCATCAGTCCGGAGCCGACGCCCAGCCGGCGGGCCGAGTCATGGTTGCCGGAGATCATCACCGTCGGGACACCGAGACCGGCGAGCCGGTGCAGGGCGTCGTCGAAGAGCTCGACGGCGGCGAGCGGCGGCACGGCACGGTCGTAGACATCGCCGGCGACCAGCACCGCGTCGATCTCCCTGGCACGCACCGTCTCGACGAGATGATCGAGGAACGCACGCTGGGCGGAAAGCAGGCTCACCCGATGGAAGGACCGTCCCAGATGCCAGTCGGAGGTGTGCAGAAACCTCACCTAGCGGCTCCGACCTGCATTTTTCCCTCCGAGAGCACACGAACCTGCACCGGTCAGCCGGGTACGGCGACCGGTCCCAGCCCGTCGGCTGCCGCCCGCACCCCGCCTGTCACGGCCCACATTCTTGCATCCACACCGGTGCGTTTGTGCCCGGAAGCCACTTCAGGCCCGCGTCCCGGACCAGCAGTGCCATCTGCACCCGGTGGGAAGCCCCAGCCTGGCGAGCGCACGACTGACGTGCGCTTTCACCGCCGCCGGAATCGTCGGTCTGTCGCCGATCGGCATGGCCCTCGCGGCAGTGCCGGCCGCGATGTGGCCGGCCCGCCGGGCGGCCCGTACGCACATGCTGGCGGCGATCGCCACCGAGTAGCCCTCGTCGGGAACGGCGGCCCCACGGCAAGGAGGGCACGCTCACCGCGAAAGGAGGTCTCAACTGCCCCCGGTGGCGCCCACCGCTCCCGCGACTCCCTTGTCCCCCTCGTCTCCCCCGGCCTCCTCGGCGTCCGGGTCCACGCCGTGCAGATACTCCTCGCTGATCCGCTTCGGCCCGAACGGCCACTCCTTCTCGTAACGGGCCCATGCGAGAAAGGCCACGAGGCCCGCCCCGACCCACGCCAACGACCATTCGATGGGGTGCCTGCCGGGCGAGTTGCGGTCCGCGTAGCCGTAGATCACCAGCCAGCCGACCAGCGCCACGACGCTCGGCAGCGGATAGAGCCACATCCGGTACGGGCGGCGCAGCCCCGGCTGACGGCGGCGCAGCACGGTCACCGCCGCGACCTGGGCCAGCGACTGCACGATCACCATGACGGTGGTCAGCAGCTGGATGACGGTGGCCAGGCCGGTGTGCCGTCCGATGAGGAAGCCCACCGCCATCACGGCGCCCATGGTCAGCAGGCCCAGCACGGGGAAGCGGTGGCGCGGGTGCAGCTTGCCGTACGGGCGGAAGAAGACCCGGTCGCGGGCGGCGTCGTAGGGGACCCGGGAGCCGCCGAGGAGTCCGGTGAAGACGGAGGCGACGGCGGTGATGAGGATGAGCACGGTGACGGTCTCGGCGGCGCCCCTGCCCCAGGCCTTCTCCAGCACGGCGGAGGCGACCGAGGAGGACGCCGTGGAGTGCGGGTCGAGCATGTCCTGCCAGTTCACGATGCCCAGGGTGCCGATCTGTAGCAGCAGATAGATCGTCATGATGCCCAGGATGGAGGTGATGACGGCGCGGGGGATGGTGCGGCCGGGCTGCCTGATCTCGGCGCCCATGTACGCGATGGTGTTGTAGCCGAGGTAGTCGTAGATGCCGATCGTCAGGCCGGCCGCGAAGCCGATCCAGAAGTGACTAGCCGTCAGCTCGAAGGCGTGGGCAGGGTAGGTGAAGGCACGCTCCGGGCTGAAGTGGGTGAAGGCGGCGACGATGACCAGGAGGACGGAGGCGATCATCACCGTCCACAGGACGACGGTGAGCTTGGCGATGTTCTCCACCCGTCGCCACAGCAGCACGATGATGCCCACGGTGACGACGAGGCCGACGAGGTCGCCCTGCCCCGGGCTCATGTCCGGCCACAGATAGCCGAGGTACTGGACAAAGCCGATCACGCCGGTGGACATCCCCAGCGGGATGAACAGCATGGCCGTCCAGACGAACAGAAACGGCATCAGCTTGCCGGTCCGGTACTGGAAAGCCTGCCGCAGATAGACATAGCTGCCGCCCGCACCGGGCAGCGACGCCCCCAGCTCGGCCCAGATCAGCCCGTCGGCGAGCGCCAGGACCGCGCCGGCGAGAAACCCGGTCACGGCCTGCGGCCCGCCGAACGCCGCGACCATCAGCGGGATGGTCACAAAGGGGCCGATGCCGCACATCTGACTCATGTTGATGGCGGTGGCCTGGAACAGGCCGATCCGGCGGACGAATCCCACGCGCTCATCGAGGAGTTCAGGCATGGGGAAGCCTTTCTCGTGCCGGCACGCACACCGGTTTCGCGGCCCGTTCTCACCGCGCCACAGGCTGACACGATCCGCGCCCCGGCGCACCGGTCCGTACCGGACTTTCCGGCGCAACAGGCCCACCCTCCGGCCGCCGGACCCCGCCGCCCCCGGGAACAGGCCGCCCCTCTCAGAGCTCCCCGTACGCCTCGCCGCCGAGCTCCAGCCGGGCCGTGCCGGCGGTGGTGTCCGCGAGCCAGCCGCGGAAGGCGTCGAGATCGGCCTCCGGCAGCCCGATCTCGATGCTTACCTCCGCTCCGTAGGTCACCTCGCGCACCGCCCGTCCCGTCGTGCGCAGATCGTTCTCCACCCGGCCCGCGCGCTGGTGGTCGACGGTGACCGTCACCAGGCGGAAGCGCTTCCGGGTGACCGTGCCGAGCGCATCCAGCGCCTCGCCGACGACGCCTCCGTACGCGCGGATGAGGCCGCCCGCGCCCAGCTTGACCCCGCCGAAGTAGCGGGTGACGACGGCCACGACATAGCGCAACTCGCGGCGCACCAGCATCTGGAGCATCGGTACGCCCGCGGTGCCGCCCGGCTCGCCGTCGTCGCTCGCCTTCTGGATGCCGCCGTCGGCGCCCAGGACGTAGGCGAAGCAGTGATGGCGGGCCGTGGGGTGCTCCTTGCGGATGCGCGCGATGAAGTCCTGGGCCTCGGCCTCAGTCGCTACCGGCGCGAGCGCGCAGAGGAAGCGGGACTTGTTGATCTCGATCTCATGGACGCCCTCGCGCGCGAGCGTGCGGTACTGCTCCTGCATCCGACCAGCCTATGCGGCCCCTGTGACAGGCGGACACCGGCCGCTCCCCCGGACCGCGCCGCGCTGGGGTGTCCGCCGTAAGGGCGCGGGTGTCCGCCGTACGGGCGCGTTCCGCGCGGCCAGGCGGCGTACCCACCCCGTCCGCACGGTGCGTCGGTGAGACGTGCGCCCCGGCCGTGGGCACTGTGAGGTCAGTGCGAGAGCCTCGTGTTTCCGGGGCCCCGCTCGTACGTGTAGGAACGGCGGGTTTGCGGAGGGCTGCATGGAAGAGAGCACACAGTCGGCGATGACGGCGGGAGTTCCGGTGACGGGCGAGGAGATGCCCGAGCCCCCGCCGGAGGTCATCGAGGCGGCACGCAAGGCACCCGACCACTGGCTGGCCATGGTGGATCTGACCTGGCAGGGCGAGGGGCCACCGCCCCTGTGGGCGCTGATCGGACAATGGCGCTCGAGCCCGACGGGCGAGATCGTGGAGTGGCGGGACAACCCGGAGTACCGGCCGTCACCCCAGATGCTGGACTGGGCGGAGCCGACCGATGCGGTCGACAGCGCGCTCCAGCTCGCCGCGACCGGCTACGGACCGGGAGAGGCCGTCTCCGAGGCACTGGCGCGCGCGGAGGTCTCCGTCCTGGTCACCGCGACCGGTACGCCACTGGCCGCCGCCTCGCCCGAGGGCACCCCGGTGATCCCCGTCTATACCTCGCAGAGCTACCTCGAATCGGTGGGCCGTCTGCTGTACGACCGACGGCCGGTGGCCGAACTCGTCGAGCAGCTGCCGCCGGGGCATGCGCTGTACCTCAACCCGACCGGCCCGGTGAGCATGCTGGTGGACACCGAGGAGCTGCGCGCGACGCTGACGGGCGCATCCGGTACGACGGCCGAGACGCGGGAACCCGTGGCGCCGCGGCCCGGCACCGGAGCCGGCGGCGCGGAGCCGGTGGGCAGCGGCCGGGCGATCGGCAAACCGGCCCGTGCCGCGACGGGCAGCACCGTCGGGGCCGGGCTGGCCGGCAGCGGAAGGGCCCGCGGCGCGAACTGAGCCGCCGGCGCAGAAACCCGCCCCGCCCGTCTTCCCCTTCGGGCGGGGCGTCTGCCGTCCGGCTCGCGCACCCATGGCTGCACGCCGCACGGCCAAGGCCTCTCGTTCGGCTCGTGCCGGGCTGATCCGAGCGAAAGACCCTGGTCATCTCCCGCGACGGGAATCTCCGGGTCGCGCCGTCCGTTGAGCCGCACAGGACCCTTCCATCCGCAGGAGGCAGTGCGTGTACGGCGACTCCAGCACGATCCGCAAGATCCTCACCGAGCTCGGCGACACCTGGGCCGTCGTGGGCCTGTCCCACAACGAGCAGCGCGCCGCGCACGGCGTCGCGGAGGTGTTGCAGCGGTACGGCAAGCGGATCGTGCCGGTGCATCCGAAGGCCGAGACGGTGCACGGCGAGCAGGGGTACCCCTCACTGGCCGCGATTCCCTTTCCGGTCGATGTGGTCGATGTGTTCGTCAACAGCGAGCATGCGGGTGGCGTCGCCGATGAGGCCGTGGCGGTCGGGGCGAAGGCCGTCTGGTTCCAGCTCGGGGTGATCGACGAGGCGGCCTGGGACCGGGTGCACGACTCCGGGCTCGACATGGTGATGGACCGCTGTCCGGCGATTGAGATTCCCCGTTTGGGCTGAGCGGCGGGTGCGTTAGCGTCCGGGCATGATCGTGACCCGAGCCGCTGTTCCCGAGGACGCCACCGAACTTGTCCGGCTGCGCCGGCTGATGTTCCTTGCGATGAACGGGCGTGATGCACGGGGGAGTTGGGAGCAGGACGCGGAGACGACGGTGCGGCGGCAGCTGGCCGGCGCGGATGCCCGGCTGGCCGGGTTCGTGGTGGCGGGTGACGAGGCGGGTGCGCCGCATCTTGCGGCGTGCGCACTCGGGACCGTCGAGGAACGGCTGCCGTCACCGAGCCACCCGTCGGGGCGCTTCGGCTTCGTCTTCAACGTCTGTACGGACCCCCGCTACCGGGGCCGCGGCTATGCGCGCGCCACGACGGAGGCGCTGCTGGGCTGGTTCGCCGAGCGGGGCGTCACCCGGGTCGATCTGCATGCCACCGACGATGCCGAGCCGCTGTACCGCAGCCTGGGCTTCGCCGAGCACTCCCTGGCGCTGTCGCTGGATGTGCGGTCCGGCGAGTGCGCCGTCCCGCAGGCCCCGACCCGGCCCGCCGCGGAACTACCGCGCGCTGCGTGGCGAGGTGAGGTGGCGAGGTCCGGGTGCCGGAACACAGCCGCTGAGTGAACCCTCCCGGTGAGGAGCCGGTGAGTACGCCCACCCCGTGAGTAGGATTCGTCGTCCTTCGTGCTGTTCATCGGGGTTCTCCTGTCGGGTGGAGCCGAGGGCCGATCAGTGTGGGTAACGGCCCCGCGCGCCGTCGTGATCGATCGTGGCGGCGTGCTCCAGCCCCCGACCGATCCGGACGGCCGGGGTCGGCGCGCCTAAAGGCCCGGGTCATTCGGGTGCGGGGACAGCGGCGTCACCGTGTCGTGCCGCCACACCCGCAGCGGCATCGACACGAGCACCTGCTCCAACTGCTCCGCGTCGTCCGCGCGGAAAAGACCCCATGTGCGCCATTCACCCGGGGCAAGCGGCGGACGCCACAGCCGCAGCAGGCTTCCCTGCCCGGCCAGTTCCCGCGCCCGTACCGCTTCCCGGGCCCGGAGCTCCTCCACGGCCTCCGCCGATGTGCCCTCCGGAACGGTGGTCACCATGTCGACCAGGAACTCCATGCGCGGCTCTTCCCGTCACGTCACGCCATGCCCGATGACGGAAACACTAGCCGCGGCCGCGGCTCATCGGGGATCACGCACGGGCGCGGCGCGCCGGGTGGTGACCCGGACGAGACGGCCCAGGGGAGACAGCCCCTAGGCGATGCCCAGCCCGTCCAGGACCGTGGCGCCGGGCAGTTCGGCCAGGGCCTTGCCGGGAACGATGAGCTTGCCTCGGCGGCTGCCGCTGCCGATCAGGGCGTAGGGGATGTCGGCGACGGCGGCGTCCACCAGCAGCGGCCAGTCGGCGGGCAGGCCGATCGGGGTGATCCCGCCGTACTCCATCCCGCTGTCGCCGACCGCCTTGTCCATCGGCGCGAACGACGCCTTGCGGGCGCCCAGTTGACGCCGCACCACACCGTTGACGTCGACGCGGGTGTGGGAGAGCACGACACAGGCGGCCAGGGTGGTTTCGCCGCCGCGCTTGCCGGCCACCACCACACAGTTCGCCGACTGCTCCAGGAGCCAGGCACCGTGGTGCTCGACGAGCAGTGCGGTGTCCGCGATGGCGGGGTCCGTCTCGACGTAGCGCAGTTCGCCGGCCGGCACGGATCCGCTCCAGGCGCGGATCGCGGTGGCCACCGGCTCCACCAGCAGGTCCAGGCACTCGGCAGCGGGGCGGACATCGTCAAAAGCATCCATCGGCACGCGCATGGCGCCAAGCTAACAGCCCAGCCGGAGCGGCGGCGGACCGTCTCAGCGGGCGGGCGGGATGATCACCGACATGGTCATCTCGACCGGTTCCGCACCGTCGTTGCGGTAGCCGTGCGCGACCTTGGCCTCGAAGGTCGCCGAGGCACCGGCGGGCACCGTGCGCTCCGCGCCGTCCACGATCAGCGTCAGCGTGCCGGCCCGGACATGGAGCAGTTCCACGGTGCCGGGCGGATGCGGATCCGAGGCGCTGCTGTCGCCGGGCATCAGGCGCCAGTCCCACAGTTCGTACGGCCCCGGCGCCTCGGCGCCGACAAGGAGCGTGGTGAAGCTGCCGGCCTCGGTGGACCACAGGCGGACCGCCTCGCTCGGCGCCACGATGCGCACCTGCGCGCCCTGTTCGTAGTCGAGGAGCGTGGTGATGCTGACCCCGAGCGCGTCGGCGATCTTGACGGTGGTTCCCACGCTCGGATTCGTCCGGGCCTGCTCGATCTGGATGATCATGCCGCGGCTGACCCCGGCACGGGCCGCCAGTGCATCGAGGGTGAAGCCGCGCTCGGCGCGCCAGTGCTTGAGGTTGCGGGCGAGCGACTGCGTGAGCTGGTCGAGGTCCGTCACGGTCCGTCCAAGTCGGAGGGCAATATATTGGATGCCGCAATGCAGTCCGCTGCACTACGGTGTGGTGTACTTCAGCGTCCGGTTCACTGTACTGCGAGGTTTCACCATGACAGCGGTCTTCGCCCTGGCCACCAGTCTTCTGTGGGGGCTCGCCGACTTCGGCGGTGGACTGCTCACCCGACGCCTCCAGGCACTGACCGTGGTGGTCGTCTCGCAGACCCTGGCCGCCGTGGTGCTGGGCGCCATCGTGCTGGCCACCGGCGGCTGGCGGGAGGCCGGACCACAGCTGTGGTTCGCCGTCGGGGCGGGCGTCGTGGGGCCCGCCGCCATGCTCTGCTTCTACCGCGCCCTGGCGCTCGGCCCGATGGGCGTGGTCTCCCCGCTCGCCTCGGTCGGCACCGTCCTCGTACCGCTCGGCGTCGGGATCGTGGCGGGCGAGCGGCCGGGGCTGCTCCAGGCCTCCGGCATGGTCGTGGCCGTGATCGGTGTCCTGCTGGCCGGCGGCCCGCGGGTCAGCGGGGCGTCCGTGGCCCGCCAGACCATCGTACTGACGCTGGTCTCGGCGCTCGGGTTCGGCGCGGTGATGGCGCTGATCTCGGAGGCGTCTACGACCCTGACCGGGCTCTTCCTCGCCCTGTTCGTGCAGCGGGTGTGCAATGTCGCCGTTGGCGGCGCCGCCCTGTACGCGTCGGTGCGGCGTGGCACCCCGGCGCTCCCCGAGGGCGGGCTCCCGGCCCTCCGGGGTGCGCTGCCCGCGCTCGGTTTCGTCGGGATCGCCGATGTCGCCGCCAATGGCACCTACGCCCTCGCCGCCCAGAACGGGCCGGTCACCATGGCGGCGGTGCTCGCCTCCCTCTATCCCGTCGTCACCTCGCTGGCCGCACTCGGCGTCCTCAAGGAGCGGCTGCGGGCGATCCAGACGGCCGGCGCCTCCCTCGCGCTGGTCGGCTCGGTGCTGCTCGCCTCGGGGAGCTGACACGGACGGAGCCGACGACGGCGGCCCCGTTGTGCCTGACGGCGGCTCAGGAGGCTTCGTACGCCTCCTTGGCTTCCTCCGCCTGCCAGGCGCGCAACGCGACCAGCTGGTCCGAGGTGACACCTTCGGGGATCGGCACCGGCGCCGGCGTGCGCAGCGGCGGCTGCCAGCCCTGCCGGGGATCCCAGCTGCGGACGACCTTGGCGGGTGCGCCGGCGACCACTGCGTGATCGGGGACCTCACCGCGGACCACGGCCCCGGCCGCGACCACGACATTCCGCCCCAGCCGTGCCCCGGGCAGGATCACCGCCCCGGTACCGATCCAGCTGCCGGCGCCGATGGCCACCGGGTCGGTGCGCGGCCACTGCTTGCCGACCGGCACATCGGGGTCGTCGTAGCTGTGGTTGGTGGTGGTGACGTAGACACCGGGGCCGAAGAAGCAGTCGTCACCGATCGTCAGCCGGACATCCGCGATCACGTGGCTGCCACGGCCGAGCACCACACCGTTTCCCAGGGTGAGGATCGGGTCCGGGCCGAGATCGAGGTCCGGCATCATCCCGGCCGTGAGCGTCACGTCCTGGGCGATGATGCAGTAGTCGCCGAGCTCGATCCACGGATCGCCGAAGACCGTGCCCTGCGGAAAGGCGAGCCGGGTGCCGGTACCGATCCGCCGGAAGCGGTAGGGGCCCGGACGTTCGGCCGTGACGGCCGCGGCTTCTCTCACCCAGCGCGCGCCACGGTGGACCGCGCGCGACACGGCCCGGCGCCGCCAGGCCGCGACGGATGAGAACACGTTCTGGTTTATCGGCACTCGCACACCGTACTCAGCCTGCGGACGGCGGGCCGCGCACCGGGCTGTGATCTTCGCCCCACCGTCGTCCGTCCCTGCCCGGCGCAGCGGCCGTCGTCTACGGTGCTGTTGGCGCGGCGCACAACGGCAAGGAGATCCAGAGATGGCGGGACGGGCGTTGATTTCACCGGTGGGCGGCAAGGAGCCGAAGGTCGATCAGGGGGCATTCACCGCCCCGACGTCCGTCGTGCTCGGCGAGGTCACCATGGCGGCGGGCGCCAGCGTCTGGTACCACGCGGTGCTGCGGGCCGACTGCGGCCCCATCGTGCTCGGCCCGGACAGCAACATCCAGGACAACTGCACGGTGCATGTGGATCCCGGATTCCCGGTGACCGTCGGCGCGCGGGTCTCGGTCGGGCACAACGCGGTCCTGCACGGCTGCACCGTCGAGGACGACGCCCTGATCGGCATGGGTGCCACGGTGCTCAACGGGGCGCACATCGGCGCAGGCTCGCTGATCGCCGCGCAGGCGCTGGTCCCGCAGGGCATGCGGGTTCCGCCCGGCTCACTGGTCGCCGGGGTACCGGCGAAGGTCAAGCGGGAGCTGACCGATGAGGAGCGCGAACTCCTCACCGTCAACGCCACGATGTACGTGGAACTGGCGGCACAGCACCGGGAAGCATTCACGGCCTCCGAGGAGTGAGCCGGCCGCGCGGCCGAGCCGAGCCCGGCCGCGTGCCGCGGTGCGGACCTGGAAGGGCCCGCACCGCGGTCGGTGTCAGCGCCGGGCGGAGGCCGCGGCGGTCAGCGCGGAGGACAGCAGCTCGGCGTCGAACAGGGTGGCGTCCGCGAGGCGGTTGGCGTTGGCGTACGCGTTCAGCATCAGCTTCGCGGTCCGCAGGGCCGAGGGGGAACGGCGGACCAGCGGCTTGATCCACCGCGTGACGGTGCCATCGAGCTGATCCTCGGGGACGACCTTGTGGAGGATGGACAGCTCCTGCGCGGTGGCGGCATCGAAGTTGTCCGCGGTCAATATCAGCTCACGGATCCTCGCCGCGCCCGCCTCGTGCAGCAGCCGCGGCATGATCCCGCCCCAGGCAGGCGGCACCCCCAGCCCCAGCTCCGGCAGCCGGAAGCGGCAGGTGTCCGCGCCGACCCGCAGATCGCAGAAGACCGCGAGCCCCACTCCGGCCCCGACCACCCCGCCGTGCAGCCGCGCGATGGTCACCGCGTCGGTGCTCGCAAGGGCATCACACACCCGTCGCGCCTTGTTGCCGAGGGCCCGCAGTCCCACTCCGGTGGGGTCCTCGGCGAGCAGGGCGGGGAACTCCGCGCGGTCACCGCCCAGACAGAAGTCCTCGCCCGCACCGGAGAGGACCAGGACCCTGATACCGGCCTCGTCGTCCAGGGCTCCCAGCACGGCGAGCAGCTCGTCGAGGATCTCCCCCGAGATGGCGTTGCCCGTCTCGGGGCAGTTCAACTGCACGGTGAGGACGGGCCCCTCGTGTGTCACGAGGAGGGACTTGAAGTCGTGCATCATGGCCGTTCCTTGTTTCGTTGTTCCGCTGTGCGGGAGACCGGTGCGCCGGGTATGTCAGACACGGACGACCGGAAGCGTGATGAGGCGGCGGAAGGCCACGCGTGGCTCCCAGACGGGAGGAGCGCTGATCCGTAGTCCGGGCAGACGCTCGAGCAGCGCGGTGAGCAGGCACTCCGCCTCCAGACGGGCCAGCGCGTTGCCCAGGCAATAGTGGATTCCCCCGCCGAAGCTGAGGTGGGAGGCCCGGCGGCTGATGTCGAAGACTTCGGGGGAGGCAAAGTGGTCCGGGTCGTGATGGGCGGCGCCGACCATGATCTGCACCATCTCGTTCTTGCGGATGGTCACCCCGGCGAGCTCGGTGTCCTCGGGAGCCACCCGGCTGATCATGTGGATCGGCGGGTCGTGGCGGAGCGCCTCCTCGATCGCGTCCGGTATCTGCTCGGGATGGACGCGCAGCCAGTTCAGCTGGCGGGGGTGCTCCAGAAGCAGCCGGACCATGCTGGAGAGGACATGTGCCGTCGTCTCCAGCGCCGCCAGGACCATGAACAGCGTGAGGAAGTAGACGTCCTCGTCGGCGGCTTCCCGGTCGGGTTCCTGCCTGTCCCAGGCGCGGAGCCACGAAGAGACCGGGTCGTCCCCCGGATTTCTCCTGCGCTCGTTCACCAAAGAGGTAAAATATTCATGCAATTGACGGCTCGACTCGTCGGAGAGCGAGAGCTGGCTCGGAGTCGGAAACAGTTCCTGGGTATACACCTGGTCATGGGTGAGCGAGCGCAAAAGCGCGTAGTCGGCCGGCGGTATTTGTAGCCATTCGCCGATGGTGACCACCGGAAGTTCTTCGCTGACCAGTGCACAGAAATCAGCCGGGCCGTGCCTGAGTTCTTCCTCGAACCGGTCGAGCAGTCGGTTGGTCGTCTGCTCGACCGACGTCCTCATCTCGGCCAGGGAATTGCGGTCGAAAACATTGCCCACCAGCCGCCGCACTCGGGTGTGGTGCGGCGGGTTCAGCATGGGCATCGTGCCGCCCATCTGGCGTGACGCGCTCGCGCTCCAGCGGGCCGCATCGACCTGGCGGGCCCGCCAACCACGGTCAGGGACCCGCCAGGATCTACTTCGCAAAAGCTGGTGACTCAGACCGAAAGAGGTCACCAAATGGCCGCCCCATGGCGCCGGAACGATATCCCCCATCGCCCTGAGTTTCGCGTACAGCGGCAACGGATTCGACTGGCCATCGGCCGTGCGCAGACGGGAAAAAAGCGAAACTACACTGCGCCGGTCGACGGGGGCAGCGGCCAGAGCGGGCTGCAAGGCGATACCTTCTTTCAGAAGATCACTCGATAGTGGCCAGCCCTGCATACCCCTACGACTGAACGTTCATGCGAACAACGAACATTCAAGCTGTAGCAAAGGTCACACTCGCCACCAGCTGAGGAACCCGCTCCACCAACTGCCTTTCTGAGGCTTGCTCTGCTGTTCCCGGGCCCGGGTGTCTCCCCCGTCGTGGCCGCCCATCGAGGCGGGCATGGAACCCCGCCTCGTGCTGCGTACCGGAGTGAAGCGGGCGGGCAGCGCGTTGAGCGCACGGTGGAAGGGGCCGGGCCGCCAGGTCAGCGTGTCCGCGGGAACACCCAGTTCGATGTCGGGCAGCGCGTTCAGCAGCTTCTCGATCGCCCGTATGGAGATCAGCAGCGCGGGGTCCTTCGCCGGGCAGGCATGCGGCCCGGCGCCCCAGGCAAGATGGGCCCGCTTGCTGAACGTCTGCCGGCTCGCGGACAGGCTCGGGTCCGCGTTGGCCGCCGCGAAGCTGATGAGCACCGGTGCCCCGGCTGCCAGCTTGTTCCCGGCGAGTTCCACTTCGTGCACCGGGTAGTGGGTGGCGTAGTTGGCGATCGGCGGGCTGTTCCACAGCACCTCGTTGATGGCGTCCTCGACCAGGAGGTCGCCGCCGCCCTGCGGGCCGCCGCCGAACTGCTCGTCGGACAGCAGCAGTCGCAGCGCATTGGCGATGATGTTCTGCACCGGCTCGGTGCCCGCCCCGATGAGCAGAGCGAGCTGGTGGACCATCTCCTCGTCGGTCAGCCGCGACTGGTGCTGCATCAGCCAGGAGGTGATGTCGTCGCCCGGCGTGCTGCGCTTCAGGGTGACCAGCTCGAACAGGGAACCCGCCATGACCTCGTTGGCCCGCTCCACATCGACCCCGTCGAAGAGGTTGGAGATGGCGCTGATCAGCCGGTCGCCTATCTCCGCCGGGCAGCCGAAGAGATCGTTGAAGACCAGCAGCGGCAGCAACTGCGCGTAATCGCTGATCAGGTCGGCTTTGCCCCGGACACTGAACTGGTCGACGAGGTAGGTGGCGACGCGGTCGACATGCCTGCTCACACGGTGCATGTCCAGACGCGCGAAGCTCTCCGTCACCGCCTGGCGCAGCCTCAGGTGCTCGGCGCCGTCGGAGAACATGCAATTCGGCCGGTACATCATCATCGGCAGCACAGGGCTGTCCATCGGCACACGCCCCTCGTTCAGCGCGCGCCAGCGGCGCGAATCCCTCGCGAAGGTGTCCGGATTCTGGAGGACATGGAGCGCTGTGGCGTAGTCCGTGACGAGTTCGGCCTCCACACCGGGAGCCAGCTCGACGGGCGCGCTCGGTCCGTACTGTCGCAGCATGCCGTAGAAGACGTCCGGCGCGGCGGCGAATTCCGGCCCGTGCAGGGGCACCCTTTCGCCACCGGCGTGCGCGGGGCAGCCGGGTGGCGGAGTCTGGAATTCCGAGTGAGATTGCATGCCTGAGCTCCTAGTTGACGCGGGACTGTAGATATCGGACGAGGGCGATCAGGGAATCCGCCGAGGAACGCTGATCCCGTGCGTCACAGTTGACGACGGGCGTCTCAGGAAGCAGGTCCAGCGCCTCCCGTATCTCATCGAGCGAATGCGAGGGAGTCCCGTCGAACCGGTTCACGGCGATGGCGTACGGGATTCCGTAGTGTTCCACCAGGTCCATGACAGGGAAGGACTCGTCGAGTCGCTGTGGGTCGACCAGAACCAGCGCACCGAGCGCCCCCCGCGTCATGTCTTCCCACACCTGAACGAAGCGTTGCTGTCCGGGCGTTCCGAACAGATAGAGGACCAGCTTCTCGCTGAGCGTGAGCCGGCCGAAGTCCATGGCGACCGTGGTCGTGGTCTTGTCCGGCGCACCTTTCGGGTCGTCAATTCCGGCGCCCGCCTGGGTCATTACTTCTTCGGTCCGCAGCGGCGGAATCTCGGACATGGTCCCGATGAATGTGGTCTTACCCACGGCGAAATGCCCGACCACGAGGATCTTCGCCGCGGTCTGCACGGAATCGCGCAGGTACACGCCGTCATCCAAAGCGAGCCTGGAGCCCATTCAGCACCTCCTCAAGGATCTGCCGGTCGACAAGCTGAGCGCTAGGTATGGGTGCACGGGAGTAGAGATAGCCCTCCCGCGCGAGATCGGACACCAGAATCTTGACGACGCCCACCGGCAGCCGGGTGTGCCCGGCTATCTCGGCGATCGAGAGGAAACCTCCCGAACACAGCTCCAGCAGGCGGAGCTTCTCCGGATCGAGGGGATTCGTCCGGGGCGGCTCCGTATGCATGGTCACCAGAGTGATCAGTGAGAAGTCGCTGTCGTCAAGAAGATCCCGGCCGTTGGTGATGACGTACGGCCGCACTAATTCCGCTGCTTCGTGTTCCAGCTCCGGCTCGTCATCTGTCGTCATGGCTGGATATCAGCCCTCTCGCGAGGCGGGCTTGTCAGTGCCTTACCGAGCTGGCCGACAAGCTGTTGCATGCGGAACGTGATCTCTGCCATGTCGACATCGGGCGACGCCGAAACCGCGAGATACGCGCCTTCACCGGCGGAGATGAGAAAGACCCAGCCATGGTCGAATTCGACCAGCGTCTGCCGCCATTGCGGCCGGCTGGCGTGCGCACCGCCGTGGCAGAAGTCGGCGACCGTACGGCTCAGCGACTGCATTCCGCTCATCGCGGCGGCAACGGTGTCGGCGTGGTCCCGGCCGACTTCCTTCGAGCGGGCCATGAGCAGGCCGTCGGCGGAGACGAGAATGGCATGCTGCGCTTCGGGCAATTCCAGAGCACTGTCAAGCATCCACGACAGATCGTAGTTCACTGAACCTCATGCCCTTCATTGCCTGCATTGGTGGAACGGCGGCCGGACTGCGTGCCGCGCTGAAATGCGCCCATGACGGACGCGGCCCTTGCGCTGTCGCGGGCCGGGGTTTCCGTGCTTTCGTTTTCGGTCGGCACGATGGATATCGCACCGCGACGGCGGCGCTTCGGCAGACCGCCGGCCGTCGTCTCGGGAACGGGGTGAGCGGGAGCCGGCTGCCCCAGCGGCGGACCGCCGGCAGCCGGGTGTCCTGCGGCCGGGTACCCAGGCGCGGCAGGGACCGGAGCCGGGCCCTCGGAGGCCGGGTGACCTGGAGGATTCTCGGGCGGCAACGGGGCGGAGGCGGCCACGGCAGGACTCTCCTCGGGCTCGTGCAGGGACGTCAGGAGATCGTCGGGGAGCAGGACGACCGCGCGCACGCCGCCGTAAGGAGAGGTGGAATCCACCGATACGCTGAACCCGTAGCGGGCGGCGAGCACACCGATGACGGTGAATCCGAACTGCGGCGGGTTACCGAGGCTGGAAACGCTGGCCGTATTCTCGCTCGACAGCAGCTGAGCGGCCCGCGCCTTCTCCTCCTCGTTCATACCGACACCGGCATCGTCGACAACGATGCACACACCCTTGGGCACCGGCCGGATATTGATCTCGATCATCGTTTCCGGCGCCGAGTAGCTGGTGGCATTGTCCAGCAGTTCGGCGAGCACGAGCGCAACCGGTTCAACAGCACGGCTCACGATGGCGAAATTACTCTGCGACCGGATCTCGACGCGCGTGAAATGGCGAATGCGGCCCTTGGCGCTGCGCACCACATCGTAGAGCGAGGCATTGTGCCGTCGCCGGCCGAGCCAGCCGTCACACAGGACGGCGATGGACTGGGCACGCCGCGCAAACTGCGAGTTCATGTGGTCGATGTCGAGCAGATCCTGAAGGATCTTGTGCTCGCCATAGGTTTCCTGGAGCTTGGAAATCGCCAGCTGCTGCTCGCTCGCCAGCCCCTGAAGCGTCCGCATGGCGGACTTCAGCGTGGTTTTGGTGGCCTCCTCGGCCCGATCCTTGGCCTCTTCCACAGCCTCCGTGTAGTGATCTTCAAGATTGGCGTAGTGCTGCTTGAGCTCAGCCTTTTCTTGTCGAAGCTCCGTGATCTTTTTTCTACCGCGAATAATCGCGGTAGCGGCGACAGGGGTACCAGCGATCAAACCCCAGAGCGCTGGATCCTGGAAATATTGCGTCATAGGACTCTCTTCGGACGACGGAGCCACCAGGTGTCGCATGTCTGGCCGCGACGTGCAGAATCAATCGCGCTCCCAGAGATACATGAACGGCCACGCACAGTCGCCTGCCAGAAAGCCATCAAAGGGCCGGCTAATGGCATAGTTCTCCCCGGGGTGGCGGTTTTCATAGGCCAATGCGCGGAATTTCTCACCTGCCATATCAGGTGACTACCCCGTTGGCAAGTGCGATGATCTTAGCATCACAGCAACACCCGTCGTCCAACGGCGATCTGAACACCGGACACATCCGAAGCAGATTCAACAAAGGCCTGCTTTGGGGCCATTGGGCGCGCTGCCGGACCTCGGAGCAAGCGAGTCGTCCGCTTCCTGACGACCTGTTGACACGTAGCCATGTGACCTGGCCCACAGCGAAAACGGGGACCGGTCAGCGAAGTTCAGCGATGCGGGGCGTCGTGGACATAAGTGATCTCGCCGCCGCGGACCCGGACCACGCGTACGGTCATGTCGCGGTCGGTCCCGCGCAAGTAGTGCGCCGTGCAGTGGGTCCATGCCCCCGTGACCGCGCGCAGGTCCCTGGCGCAGTCGACCGAGCGCGGCCCCCGGGGGATCACCGGAAGCGACAGATGGCCCGAGATCGAGCGGGCGACCTCGTCGCGCGGGACGGTGTCGGTCGTCCCGTCCACCTCACTGGTCGCGTCCCGCTCCGCCAGCCACTGGTTGCCCACCGTGAGGCTCCCTGCCAGCAGAGCCGTGCCCGCCAGCGCCAGACCGACGACTCGCAGATTTCGCACGGTTCTCCTTCCAGTGGGCCGACATCATCACCGGCCGCGCTCCCATGGCCGGGTCACGGACAATTCTTACGGGTGGCCCGGCGTCGGCAACAGGAAAGCCCTGCCGTGCGACCACCTGGGCGACGGTGCGTCAAACGGACGGCACGGGGCCCTGCATCCGCTCACTGATCCAGTGCAGCGAGTCGGCCATCCGCTGGATGTAGGTGTGACCGCTGTGCACACCGTCCGGTATCTCGAAGAGCGTGGAGTGGACCGGCCCGCCGGTGCAGTCCTTGATGAAGCGCTTCACATCGGGCACCGCCACCTCCTTGCTGCCCAGCTCGAAGGCCAGATAGACGGGCAGGCCCCTCCGCGCGGTCAGCTGCCGCGCCAGATGGCGGGGGTCATTGGCACGCATCTCGGCCGGATATCCCTGCCACATCGGCGAATCCGGCCTCGTGTCGGGGCCGTTGACGATGGCCGCCTTGAACTTCTGCGGCTCCTTGAGCACGGCCTTCAGCGCGGCGAACCCGCCGGACGAGGACCCCATGAAAGCCCAGCCGTCCCGGCTGTCGAACGTACGGAAGTTGGCCCGCGCGAAGTCCGGTACATCCTCGGTCAGCCACGTGCCCATCTTCGGCTGCCCCGGGATGTCACTGCCGTCGTAGTACTTCCTGCCCGGGTTGAGCACCGGCATGACGACGATGAACGGCAGCGTCTTACCCTGCCCCGACCACTCCGCGATCCGCTCCTCCAGCGCAAAGGCGTCCCCGGCCCAGTAGTTGAACGGATAGCCATAGGCGCCGGGCAGCGCGATCAGCACCGGAAACCCGCTCCTGGCGTACTGCGGATCGTGGTACTCCGGCGGCACCCAGGCCCAAATGTCGCCGGTGAAACCGGACTTCCGCCCGTGCCACTTCGTCATCACGACCTGGGTGCCGTCGTCCCCGGTGGTACGGAACGGCGTGAACGAGGAGCGCGGGCCACGGGGCACCACCGCCCGGGGCTTGCCGTTGAGGGCATCCGCCGCATGACGGGCCCGCAGCCGCGGCACACTCGATGCGTCGACGATGTCCCTGCCGTCGCCGCAACCGGCCAGCAGCCCCAGGGCCACCACACTCACCGCAGCACGGACGCGCAGGCGCTTCATCGGGACGTTCTCCTTGGACTCTTGGGCCGGCCGCGGGCAGCCACGCTGCCACCGTGGCGCCGGTCGAAAGACACCACTTTAAGATCGTCCGAAGCGCCCTCGGCGCCGCCCCCGGCCACCGTGACCTGGTGGTCCGTCCTCCCGGGCCCCTCGGCGAGAGGTCCGGCCGCGTCAAATACGGCGGCGGAGTTTCCCTCGTTCGATGAGCCCGCTGGTTGTTTACCGGACGGTCGGTTCTGGCATCGTTGGTTCCCTATTCGGAAGGGCGCGGCGCTGTGCCGTGGTTGGGGATGACCGATGACCGCGTGGGCAGATCGCCGGCCACTGCCCGGCGTAGTAGGACGGGCCGTTGAGCATGAGCAGGTGTCCGGGCTGCTGGGCGGTGCTCCGCTGGTGACGCTCACCGGAGCCGCCGGCGTGGGCAAGAGCGTGCTGGCCCGCGCCGTCCTGGAGGAGCACACCGCTCGGCACGGCGGCACGGTCATCCGGGTCGGCTGCTGGGACGGTCTGGCCGAGGGCGGTCTGGCCGACGCGCTGCTGCGGGCGGCCGGGCAGGCGGACACCGCCTGCCGCAACAGCGCCCGGCCGCTCGCCCGGCGTACGGCTCCGCCCTGCGTCGGCACACCGGTGTCCGGCCGGGCCGACCGGACGGAGCCCGCAGCGGGGTGCAGCGCCGCGGGCGGCACGGCCCTCGCGGCACTGACCGCACACTGCCGGCGGCATCGCGTGACCGTGCTGCTGGACGACTGCGACCCGGTGCTCGCCGAGTGCGCACAGCTCGTGCGCCGGCTGCTGCGGGCCGACCCGGCGCTGCGCATCGTGGCGACCGCACGGGGGCGGCTGGGACTGGCCGAGGAGCGCGTCGTCGAGATCGCGCCGCTTCCGGTGACGCTGGGCGAGGGGATCGCCGGACCGGCCGTCGAACTGCTGGCCGCGCGGACCGGCGCAGCGGCGCCCGAGCTCCTGGTCACGGTGTGCCAGGCCCTGGAGGGCTCACCGCTGGCGATCGCCCTGGCCGCGCACCAGCTGGACCGGATGTCGTTGCCGCAGCTCGCGGCGCAGGTGGGCACGGACGGTGCGCTGTTCTACTCGGGTCCTGCGGCGACCGCCCGGCACACCTCGCTGCACGCCGCGCAGGCCGCGGGCTACGCCCTCTGCTCGCCCACCGACCGGCGCGTATGGGCGAGACTCTCGGTGCTCCCCGACGATTTCGATCCCTGGCTCGCCGGATGCGTCTGCACCAGCAGTGACGTTCCTTCAGCCGCGGTCGACGGCGCACTGGAACGGCTCCGTACGGCCTCGGTCGTCGAACGCGTACGGGACGGGGGCGGCGCTCGCGAGGACACCGGGGCCGCGCTCCCGCCGCGCTACCGACTCCCGCGCGCCGCCCGCGACTTCGGGCGGACGCAGCTGCGCGAGGCGGGTGAGGAGTCCGCGGCGCTGCGGCGGTTCCGGCAGGCCTGTGCGGCACTCGCGGCCGAGGCCCAGATCGCCTGGCAGGGCCCGAACCAGCAGGTCGCCGTGCGGCTGGTGGAGGACGAACAGGCCAATCTCGACGCGGCGCTGACCCGGCCGCCGCAGGACGCGGAGGATGCGCTCGGGGCGCTGGAGATCGCGGTGTCGCTGTGGTTCCACTGGGCCGCCTGTGGCTTCCGTCGGGAGGGCCGGGCCCATCTGGACCGGCTGCTGCTGCTCTCCCGGGACGACACCGCGCTGCGCGCCCGGGCGTTGTGGCTGGCCGGCTATCTCGCCGCACAGGAACACTCGCTCGCCACCGCGGAGGCGCTGCTCGACCAGGCGTGGACGGCGGCCGTGATGCATGCGGACGGCGACGGGCTGGCCCGTATCGCGCATGCGCACGGGGTGCTGGCGCTGTACCGCGCGAACACCACGGCGGCCGTGGCGTGTCTGGAGGAAGCGGCCCGGCACCACTCCAGGGATCCATGGTTCGGTCCGGGGCCCGCCCACAGCCGGGCACTGCTGGCCGTCGCCCTGGCGCCGCTCGACGCGGCGCGGGCCCGGGCGGCGGCCGACCGCGCCTGGGAGACCCGGCACTCCGACGGCGACTTCTGGCTGTACTCGACGATCCTGTACGCCCATGCCCTGACCGAGTGCACCCATGGGAAGCCGGCGGCGGCGCTGCGGGCGTGTCACAAGGCGCTGGTGGCCAAGAAGGTGATCGGTGACCCGCTGTTGATCGCCGGGGTCCGCAACATGCTCACCGGTCTGCGGCGGACGGTGCGTGGCGGGACGCCGCCGCCGGACGGCGGCGAGGAGGCCCCGTGGTGGCTGCGCACCGGGCCGGGCGTACGGGCCCGGCCGTTCTTCTCGCGGCTGCGGGCGCGGTCCTGAGGGCCGGGCCGGAGTCGCGGAGAGGCCGGTGGACACGTTCCGTGACGCGCCGACCGCGTTCGGGATGCGCGAGCACCGGGCCGGTCGCATGCTGGGAAGCATGAAGCGTGCCCCCGTGATCGTGCATCCGCCCTGCTCGGGCGGCCGCCGTGTGACGCTCTACGGACAGGATCTGGGCCGGGCGCTGCGCCCTGGTGATGTGGCCGCGATCCTGCGCCGGGCCGGTTTCTGCACCACGAAGTTCGTCTGGGACGACACCGGTGTCTTCGAATGGCGCGACGGCGGACCGGACGTCTGGCTGATGCCCTGAGGCGACGCCGGTCCTCCGCCCGCCTGCGTGATCAGGTGTGTTGGGCCGGCTGAGCGCCGGACTTCCGCCTGAAGAGCGTCCGTTGAAGAGCGACCGTTGCAGGCCGGTGCGAGCCGTACGTAGGTGGCGCGGCAGGTCCGGGACGGTCAGTCGACCGTCGCGCCGACCGGGGTCTCCGTCGTCTCGCGCGCAGCGGCCGCCTTCTTCGCGCGGTGCTTCATGAGCAGGAGCGAGCCGATGCCGAACAGCAGGGCGGCGACCAGTCCCAGCCAGGAGAAACGCTTGAGCCACGACTCGGCGACGACGCCCACGCTGTAGATCAACGCGGTGGTGCCGCCGGCCCAGACGATGCCGCCGAGGACGTTGGCGATCAGGAACTTCCAGTACGGCATCTTCAGTACGCCGGCGAGCGGACCGGCGAAGATACGCAGCAGCGCGACGAACCGGCCGAAGAAGACCGCCCACATGCCCCACTTGTCGAACTTCGCCTCGGCCATCGCGACATGGTCGGGGCCGAAGTGCTTGGGGAACTTGCGGCCCGCCCACTGCAACAGGGGCTTCCCGCCCTTGCGCCCGATCAGATAGCCGACAGAGTCGCCCAGGATCGCGCCGGCGGATGCACAGGCGCCCAGCACGTACGGATTGATGTGGTCCTGGGTCGCCGCGAGAATCGCCGCACTGACGAGGACGATCTCACCGGGCAGCGGAATACCCACGCTCTCCAGTCCGATGACCACCCCCACCAGGAGGTAGACGCTCACGGCCGGTACCGTCTCGAGCCACTCCTGGATGTGCAACGCCGCTTCCTCCGCTGGTGTAGGGCCCCCGTGGGCCGTGCCCCGGCAGCCATGACACCGGTGCCGGTCGATCCCCCTGGCGCGCCGCAGCACGCCCGCCGAAGCGTACTCGATGGCGCCGTCCGGGAGCCGAATCCGCATGCGGTACGCAACGACCTTCTCGGCGGCCCCGGTCCGGCGCCGCGGAGCCCCTCAAAACGGCGGCGGCCCGCCGTGCGGTGCACGACGGGCCGGGGAGAACCCCACTGTGAAGCAGCTCACTTGTTGGGGCGCAGGGTCCACACGATGCTCATCTCGCCGGTGACCCCGCCGTCCTCGCGGGTGATGGCGATGTTCACGGGGAACTCCGGGCGCTCACCGGCGTCGAGCTCGGCGATCACCTCGGCCACCGGCCGGCCCAGTTCCGCGGTGGCGGTGACCGGTCCCATGGCGAGTTTCTTGTAGCCGATCTCGGCGCGCACCGCGAGCGGCACCGCCCGGCCGAGCTGGTCGCCGAAGGCCGCCATCACGATGGCACCGCTCGCCGACTCGGCGAGGGTGAACATGGCGCCGGCGTGCGGTCCGCCGACGTGGTTGTGGAAGTCCGGCTGGTCGGGCATGCGGACCACGGCGCGCTCGGCGGTGGTCTCGGTGAACTCGAGGTTCAGGGTGCGGGCCATCGGCACGGATGCCGCCATCATTTCGCCGATCGACGGCAGGGTCTCGGAGGACATGGGCCCATGTTACCTAGCGGTAGCTTAGGTGTGAAGGGGGTGCGGCGCTCTCCGGCCCCGGGGCATGAGGGACGACGGACGCGATCCCGTGACGTACGCCAGGCCCTGACGGACTCCGGGCCCGTAACGGCCGCCGGAAACCCCAGTGCGGCCGGCTCGCCACCCTCCGTATCGTTGACGCCCATGTGGCCAGGACAGCAGCACAGTGAAGACGGGCGGGTGACCTACCCGGAACGCGGCGTACGCCGAGCAGCCGGCAGCCCCGGCCGGAAGCTGTCGCGCACGGTCTCCGCCCCGCGGGCGCTCTCCTGGTGAGGACCCGCCCCGCGTGGGCGGGGAGGAACTATCTGCTGCTCACCGGCGCCACGGTGATCGCGAACCTCGGCAGCTCCGGTGCGCTGATCGCCACCGCTTTCGCGGTGCTCGCCGCCGGCGGTTCCGCCACCGACGTCGGGCTGGTGGCCGCCGCGCGGACCATCCCGCTCGTCCTCTTCCTGCTGATCGGCGGCGCGGTCGCCGACCGGCTCCCCCGGCATCGTGTGATGGTCGCCGCGAACGCCCTCAGCTGCGTCTCCCAGGGCCTGTTCGCGCTGCTCGTCCTGGCCGGCGAGCCGCGGCTGTGGCAGATGGCACTGCTGGCCGCCCTCGGTGGCACGGGGCAGGCGTTCTTCGCGCCGGCCTCCGAGGGCATGGTGCTCGCCAGTGTCACCGGCGAGCAGGCGGGGCGCGCCTTCGCCGTGTTCCGTATGGGCATGAACGGCGCGAACATCGGCGGCACGGCGCTCGGCGGCGCACTGGTCGCCGCGGTCGGCCCCGGCTGGGTGCTGGCCATCGACTCCGCGGCCTTCGCCCTCGCGGGCGCGCTGCGCGCCTTCCTCGACGTCAGCGGCGTCCCCGCACGGGCTCCCGGCGGCGGGGTGCTGCACGACCTTCGGGACGGCTGGCGCGAGGTCGCCTCCCGGCGGTGGCTGTGGGCGGTGGTCGTGCAGTTCTCCATCGTCAACGCGGTGGTGGCGGCCGCCGAGGCGGTCTACGGGCCGCTCGTCGCCGAGCAGCATCTGGGCGGACCCGGGCCCTGGGGGCTGGCGCTGGCCGCCTTCGGTGCGGGCACCGTGGGCGGCGCCCTCCTGATGACCCGGTTCAGACCGCACCGCCTCCTGCTCACCGGTGCGCTGTGTGTGTTCCCACTCGCCCTCCCGTCCGCCGCGCTCGCCCTCCCCCTCCCGGCGGGCGGGCTCACCGCGGTCATGTTCGGCACCGGGATCGCGGTCGAGGTCTTCGCGGTGACGTGGATGACGGCACTGCATCAGGAGATCTCCGAGGAGAAGTTCTCCCGGGTCTCGTCCTACGACTGGCTCGGGTCCCTGGCCGTGGTCCCGCTCGCCACCGCGCTGGCCGGCCCCGTACAGGACCTCGTCGGCCGGACGGCGGCGCTGTGGGGCTGCTCGGCGCTGATCGCGCTGCTGACGGCGGCGGTGCTGTGCGTGCCCGAGGTGCGGCGGCTCACCCGGCGTACGAAGCCGGAGCCCGCAGCGGGCGGAGCGGTCTCCCGTGCCGCCGGGGCGACGGAATCGCACACCACGGAGGCGGAGTGAGCGGGCGCCGCCGACCTGGTGCGAGGCCGCGGCGGACCGCGCTCAGCCGACGCTGAACGCGCCGTCCGGTGGCACCGGGGAAGCCACCGCCTCGGCATCGCGTACGGGGACTGCGTCCGCGATCAGCCGCCGCAGCGCCACGCCGTGCTCGACCCGGGCCGGGAACGCGTCACCGGCCGTCCGCCGGGCCAGCGCGATGATCGGCAGCGGTGCGCGCGAGGCGAGCAGCACGGCGTTGCCGAACCGGCGGCCGCGCAGCACCGAGGGCTCGGCGATCAGCGCGAGGTGCTCGAAGACCGTGGAGAAATTGGCGAGTTGACCACGCAGAAAGCCGAACGGCGCGCCGTCCGCAAGGTTCGCGGCATAGCAGCCGTCCGGTCGCAGAACCCGGGCGGCGGCCTGCGCGTACTCGACCGAGGTGAGGTGCGCGGGCACTCGCGAGCCGCCGAAGACATCCGCCACGATGACATCGGCGCTGTCCTCCGGCGCCGCCTCCAGCGCCGTACGGGCGTCCTCGGCGTGCACCGTGATCCCGCAGTCGCCGGGCAGCGGGAGATGCTCCGTGACCAGGGCGAGCAGCCCGCGGTCGGCCTCGATGACCTCCTGCCGGGAGTGCGGACGGACGGCGGCGAGATAGCGCGGCAGGGTCAGCGCCCCGCCGCCGAGGTGCAGCGCGTCGAGCGGCCGGGCCGGGGCGGCGGCCTCGTCCAGGACGTGTGCCAGCCGGCGCACATACTCGAATTCCAGATGTGTGGGCGCGTCGAGGTCCACGTAGGACTGCGGTGCACCGTCCACGGTGAGCAGCCAGGCGCGCGGCCGGTCGACGTCCGGCAGCAGCTTGGCGGTGCCGCAGTCCACGGTCCGGGTGACGGGTATCGGCTCGGGTGCTTCGTCCACCGTCCCATTGTGCCGGTGCGGTAACCGAGCCCCGGCCGCCGGTCCGGCCGGCCGGTCAGTCCGACCAGACCTGCTGGATCTGCGCCACATGGGCCGCTGCCTGCCGGCGCCCCGCGCGGGCCGCGTCGGCGCGCTTGGCGGGGTCCAGGACATTGCGGCCGAACGCCGCCCTGGCCGCACGGTCGGGGGTGAGCACGCACACCCGGGCGCCCTGGCGCACCAGTCGTTCGCCCTGCGCCCGCGGTCCGGCGATCGGCCCACCACTCGCGGCCATCGGCGCGACGATCACCACCCGGTCGTATCCGGCGGCCAGATCGGCGTTGGCGCTGGAGTGCACCCCGCCGTCGATCCACCGGGTGCCGTCGATGGTGACCGGCGGATAGATTCCGGGGACCGCGCAGCTCGCGCCCACCGCGTCGAGCAGCCGCACCCCGCTCGTGTCGTCGAAGGCGGTCCGCTCCCCCGTCGCCGCATCCACCGCCGTGATCACCAGCCGGCGGACCGGCCAGTCGGTGAGGTTCAGGGTCCGGGCGATCGCCGTGCGCTGTTCCGCCTCGGTGACGGTGCGGGCCGCGAGCGCCAGCCTGCCCATGCGTACGCCGAAGGAGACCGTGTCCCGGGAGCGCAGCGCGATGGCCGCGACCGGGCCAGTGCGGCCGGGCCCATACGGGCCGCCGAACCGTTCTCGGGCACGGCGAGCTGGTGTGCGTACATCTCGTCCAGGCCGAGATGCCGGGAGGTGAGGTGGGCGCCGACGATCGATCCGGCGGAGGTACCGATGACGACATCGGCGTCGGCGAGATCGAGGCCCGCCTCGGCGAGACCGGCGAGCACACCGATCTCCCAGCCGATGCCGGTGAGCCCTCCGCCGCCCAGGACCAGTGCCGTACCCGCCATCAGGTCTTCCTCCTGTCTCCGGCCGACCGCCCGCGCCGTGCGGCACAGGCAGTCTTCCTCGTGGCCGTTCACCCGGGCGTGCAGTCTTGCACCCGGGCGTCCCCCGGGACAGCAGGAGGCTGCGCCCCGCACCGGGAAAGGTGCCGGACGCAGCCTGCCGACCTGCGGTGTCTCACTCCTCGACGGTGCGCACCGTGCCCGCGCCGACGGTCCGGCCGCCCTCGCGGATGGCGAAGCCCAGGCCCCTCTCCAATGGCACGTCCCGGCCCAGTTCGACCGACACCGTCACCGTCTCACCGGGCCGGGCGATGCCCCGCTCGCCGAGGTCGAGGTCGCCGACCACGTCCGCGGTGCGGATGTAGAACTGCGGCCGGTAGCCGGTGGACAGTGGCGTACGGCGGCCGCCCTCCTCGGTGGAGAGCACATACACCTCGGCGGTGAAACGGCTCCGCGGTGTGACGCTGCCGGGCGCCGCGACCACATGCCCGCGGCGCACCTGGTCGCGGTGCAGACCGCGCAGCAGCAGCGCGACATTGTCCCCGGCCTCGGCGGACTCCATGGGCTTGCCGAACGTCTCCAGCCCGGTGACCGTCGTCTCGGTCTCCGCGCCGAGCACCGCGACCCGGTCGCCGACCCGCACGGTGCCGCGCTCGACGGCTCCGGTGACGACCGTGCCGCGGCCGGTGATGGTCAGCACGTTCTCCACCGGCAGCAGGAACGGCGCGTCGACATACCGCTCGGGCATCGGGACATAGGTGTCCACGGCGTCCAGCAGCGCGTCGATCGCCCCCGTCCAGCGCGGGTCGCCTTCCAGGGCGCGCAGCCCGGAGACCCGTACGACCGGTACGTGCTCCCCGTCGTAGCCGTGCGCGCCGAGCAGTTCGCGCACCTCCAGCTCCACGAGGTCGGTGAGCTCGGGGTCGCCGGCGTCGGCCTTGTTGAGGGCCACGACGATGTGCCGGACGCCCACTTGTTTGGCGAGCAGCACATGCTCGGCGGTCTGCGGCATGATCCCGTCGAGCGCGGAGACGACGAGGATCGCCCCGTCGAGCTGCGCCGCGCCGGTCACCATGTTCTTGATGAAGTCGGCATGGCCGGGCATGTCGACATGGGCGTAGTGCCGGGTGCCGGTCTCGTACTCGACATGCGAGATGTTGATGGTGATACCGCGGGCGGCCTCCTCCGGGGCCCGGTCGATCCGGTCGAAGGGCACGAACGTCCCGCTCCCCCGGTCGCTGAGGACCTTGGTGATGGCCGCCGTCAACGTGGTCTTGCCGTGGTCGACGTGGCCCATGGTGCCGATGTTCAGGTGCGGCTTGGTGCGCACGTATGCCGTCTTGGGCATGGTGTTCTTCCTCGCAACAATGCGGTGAGGACGGCGACTTGGCGCCGTGGGGACCCCTGAGCCCCGCCGACCCTCCCCCTGCGGGGTCCGCCGGACGATCCGGAGAGGGTCAGCTTCGTGCGCCGTCGGCCGCCGCGGCGGCCTGAACGGCGGCTGCCGCGACGGCAGTGACTGCGGGAGCGCAGTGGGCCGCGGCGAGGGCCGCGAAGAGTTCGACGGCAGCCTTCGGCTCGTCCGCGACTGCGGACGGGAGCGGGAGGAAGGCGTGCCGGATCATGCGTCATATGGTGCCGGGCGCGTCCTCCGGCGTCGAACGATTTATCCGGCCGCCGTCTTGGCCTTACAGCTCCCCGGCCTTGGCATTACGGCTCCTCGGCACCCTTGTCGGTTACGCTCCCGGGGTGCTTCCGCCCGCCGCAACGCCCGACGGCCTCGCCGCTCGCTGCACGCGTGTGCTCTTCTCCCCCTGGTGCCGGCTGGGCCTGCTGCTCGCCCTGCTGGCCTGCGCCGCGGCCATCACACTGTGGTGGCAGCCGCAGCACCTGCTGACCGGGGGCCGGCCCGCGCAGCTGTCCGGCCCGACCGCTCTGGTGGTCTTCGCGCTGGCATACGGGGCGTGCACCACCGCTTTCGTTCCGCGCCCGGTCCTCAATCTCGCGGCCGGGGCCCTCTTCGGCAGTCAGGCCGGCCTGGCCGGCGCGCTGGCCGGTACGGTCCTGGGCGCCGCTCTGGCCTTCGGGCTCGGCCGGCTGCTCGGGCAGGACGCCCTGCGCCCGTTGCTGCGCGCCCGGTGGCTGACCGCCGCCGACCGGCAGTTGAGCGAGCACGGCTTCCGCTCGATGCTGGCGATCCGTCTCTTCCCGGGTCTGCCCTTCTGCGCCACGAACTACTGCGCCGCGGTCTCCCGTATGGGCTGGCTCCCTTACCTCGTCGCGACGGCACTCGGCAGCATCCCGAACACCGCGGCCTACGCCGTTGCCGGTGCGCGGGCTTCCTCGCCCACCTCACCTGCGTTCCTCGTCGCCATGGGCTTCATCGCCGTCAGCGCTCTGGGCGCGCTGGTGGTGGCCTGGTACAAACGCAAGGCACTGCGCGGACACTGACAGCGGATCTGGCGGGCGACGGACTCTCCAGCGGGGTCCGTGGAGCGGTCGGGTGCGGTACGACCCGGCCCCTTTGGCCGCCCGTACACCTCCGGACGTTACGCTGCCCCCTGTCGGCGATGATCCGCATCCGCCGCCACCGTCCGCTTTCTCCCATCTTGCGCAGGTCAGCGCTTGATCACCCTTGGATAGCGTGTTTTCCATGTCTTGGTTTGAATCTTTCGTCCTCGGACTCGTCCAAGGGTTGACCGAGTTTCTGCCGATCTCGTCCAGTGCGCACCTTCGCCTGACCGCGGCGTTCGCCGGCTGGCAGGACCCCGGTGCGGCGTTCACCGCCATCACACAGATCGGCACCGAAGCGGCCGTCATCATCTACTTCCGCAAGGACATCGGGCGGATCATCTCGGCCTGGGCCCGCTCCCTCTTCAACCGGGAGCTGCGGCACGATCACGACGCCCAGATGGGCTGGCTGGTGATCGTCGGCTCGATCCCGATCGGCGTCCTGGGCATCACGCTCAAGGACGCCATCGAGGGCCCGTTCCGCGATCTGCGGCTGATCGCCACCACCCTCATCGTGATGGGTGTGGTCCTCGGCATCGCCGACCGGCTGGCCGCCCGCGACGAGACCGGCGGCCGGCACCGCGCCGCGAAACAGCGCAAGAGCCTCACCGACCTCAGCGTCAAGGACGGCCTGCTGTACGGCGTCTGCCAGGCCATGGCGCTCATCCCCGGTGTCTCCCGCTCGGGCGCCACGATCAGCGGCGGCCTCCTCATGGGCTACACCCGCGAATCCGCGGCCCGCTACTCGTTCCTGCTCGCCATCCCGGCGGTCCTGGCCTCCGGCGTGTTCGAGCTCAAGGACGCCGGCCAGGGCCATGTCGCCTGGGGCCCCACCGTCTTCGCCACGGTCATCGCCTTCATCGTCGGCTATGCCGTGATCGCATGGTTCATGAAGTTCATCTCCCACAAGAGCTTCATGCCCTTCGTCGTCTACCGCATCCTGCTGGGCATAGTCCTGTTCGCCCTGGTCGCGGCGGGAACGCTGTCTCCGCATGCGGGCGAGACGGCGGGCTAGAGAGCTCATCCGGGTCGTTGAATCTCGCCGCTCCTGACGCCAGGACCAGCGGCCCTCAGCGGCTGACCCTCAAGATCATCTCCCAGTTGTCTCCCACCCTCCCCCCTTCAGGGCCCGCCCGGAACAGGCACCCGCCAGGGCCGCGTGGCCTTCCCGTGACGAACGGCCGTCAGCGATAGCCGGTGTCGTCGGCCGGGAGGCCCCGGTCCTGGACCTCGACGAGGTAGCGCCAGCAGTCCGGCCGGGTGCCGTCGGTGTCGGTGAATCCGTAGAGGGGCGCGAGTTGTCCGCTGGAGACGACCGTGCCCGTCCAGCGCGCGACGTCCGGGGCGGCGGCGAGGGCGACGACCGCCCGCGCGACATAGACCGGGGATTCGGCGATGCAGAAGTGCGGCACGTTCACTGTCGCCTCCCGCCAGTTGTCCTCGGTCACACCGAAGGCTTCGAGCATCTTCTCCGAGCGCAGCCAGCCGGGGGTCACGGCGACGGCGGAGCCGTGGTGCGGGGCGAGTTCATGGCTCTGGGCCAGGGTCATGCGCTGCACGGCGGCCTTGACCAGGTCGTAGAAGAAGCCCTCGTGGTACCGGTAGGCGGCGTTGTACTCCGCGGTGCCGTCGGTCATCTCGATCACCAGCCCACCGGGACGACGGATGAGCAGTGGCAGCGCGTGGTGGCTGGTGATCGCATGGGTGTCGATGCCCATGCGCAGCATCCGCAGACCCCCGGTGAGATCGTGCTCCCAGAGGGTGGTGCCGAACTGGGCGTAGGCATCGCCGCCGAAGATGTCGTTGACGAGGATGTCGAGGCGGCCGTGGTCCGGTCGATGCGCCGGACGAGAGCGCTGACCTGGTCGCTGTCGAGGTGGTCCACCCGCAGGGCGGTACCGGTGCCCCCGGCCTCGGCGATCAGTTCACCGGTCTTCTCGATCGTCTCCGGCCGGTTGATCTCCGAGGGGCCTGCGGTCCGGCTGCTGCGCCCGGTGGCGTATACCACGGCGCCCGCGCGGGCGAGTTCCACCGCGATCGCCCGCCCGGCGCCTCGTGTGGCCCCGGCGACCAGCGCGACCTTTCCGTCCAGCGCACCGGCCCGCGCTTCCTCCGTCGCCATGGCCTCGGCCTCCTCCTCTCATCGTCCCCGCTCAGGAATCCGGGCGGGGACGTGTCGTCCTCGGCAGGGCCGGTGACGGCCTGCGGGGGCGGGCACATACGTATTGCCAGGGAATCGTGCCGGTGTCAGGAACTGAGGTGGTATTGGGCCCAGGGCTGATGGGCCGGTGCGGAATCCTCGTGCGAGGGCGCGAGGGTCCCCCACGGGGCGAGGGCGTTGTCCCATTCCGAGGCAAGTGCGGCCATGTCCGGAACGGAATCCGCGGACGGCGTCGTGCCGGTGTGCCAGGCCGATGCCATCTGGTATCCGGAGGGCGCGGCGTTCCAGGCGGCCGTCTGCTGTGCGGGGATGGTGTATTCGGTCTCGTGCACATCGCCGGGGCCGCGCCGGTGGCGTCCTGCATGGTTCTCGGCCGGGCCCGGATAGAACCGCCCCTGGGCGGACAGTTGTTGGGCACGGGTGACCAGCCGGGTGAGATCGAGCCCGAATTCGGCGGCAAGTTCACGCAAATCCACGCCGGTCTGCCAACTGCCGATGAGGACCGCGTCCATCGCCGGGGACCAGTTCTGTTCCGGGGCTCCTGTGCCGCCGGCACCTTCGCGGGGCGGGCCGGTGGGACGCGTTCCGGCAGTCGGGTTCTGGTGGGAATATTCGGCAGCGGGATCGGGCGCCGACGAGGCCTCGTCAGGCTCCCGCGCCGGCGCAGCGGGAGTGGTGGCCGCCAGCAGCTCTTCGGCCACGGCTCGGGCGTCGTCCTTGCCCACCGTGCGCCGGGCGATCCGCACTTCACGCTCATTCAAACCGAACAGACCGGCCACCGCGCCGGTACTGCCCACCGTTACCGCAAACGCCGCCAAAACCCGTGACCGGTCGGCCTGGGCCTCGTCAAGCCTGGCCTGCGCCTCACGCACCCGCTCATCGCCCAGACAAAACGCTTCTGCCAGCACGGCGTTGCGGTCCCACAACTCTCTAGGATCCATACTCATTCAACGCCTCTTGGGCAGAGGTGTCCCGATCTGGCTCAGCAAAGCACCCCAAAGCACCCATCGAACCACCAGATGAAAATCACCCCGGTGCGCGGCCCTCGATCGCGCTCGACGTGGTCCGGATGTCATATTCCCTGGTCACCGTGGCTGCGTAAATACGCAACGCGGATTGTCAGCGTCGTGGGCTAGTGTCGTGATCGACGACATTTTTATCGTTCCATGTGCTCATGGGGGGGCCATGACTCACTTTTCCCGTACCTCGTCCCGCGTCGTGGGGACGCTGCTCACCGGAGCCGTCCTGTGCGGCACGGCGGCATGCACGGCGTCCGGCGGCGCGTCCGACGACCGCAGAGCCGCGTCGGGGAACCTCAACGCCATGCCGGTCGCCGCGGTGCAGAAGGCCGTCAACAAGGGCGCCAAGCTCAACTCCGTGTCGTATCAACTCTCCGGCAAGGTCCCGGGCCAGGGGACCGTCGAGGGCAAGGTGTCGTTCAGCCTCCGCCCGCGCGCCATCGATATGCGGATGAAGGCCTCCGGGGGCAAGGAGGAGGGCGAGTTCTCGGTGCGGCTCGTCGGGGACGCGGTGTATCTCGGCGGGGGCCGGCAGGCGGCGGCCGCGATGGACGGGAAGCACTGGCTCAAGTTCGCCATGAAGGGCAAGAAGGGCGCGGGGGCCGGCGGCCTCGGGGGGATGGAGCGGCAGGCCGACCAGGACCCGGCGGCGCAGGCGTCGTTGCTCCCCCAGTCGGACAACGTCAAGAAGGTCGGCCAGGAGACCGTCGACGGGGTGCGGACGACGCACTACGCCGGTGTGGTCGATGTGACGGATCTGCTGACCAAGCGGGCCTCCAAGAGCGCACTCGACGCCGAGCGCCGCAAGAGGGTCATCGAGCAGTACAAGCAGCTCGGCGTGACCAAGCTGAGCCTGGACATGTGGGTCGGCCCCGACGACCGCACCGTGAAGTTCCGTGAGCGTGCGCAGGCGGCCCAGGGTCCGCTGGACGTGACCATACGGTTCTTCGACGTCAACCAGCCGGTCACGGTCCAGGCGCCGCCCGCATCCGACACGGTGGATCTCCAGCAGAAGCTCAAGGAAGCCGGAAAGCGGCTGGGTTAGCGGGAGTTGGCACCGCGCGGCGTGGGCTCGTCGAGGTGCGGCAGACCGATCGGGTTGGGGAAGGGCAGCACGTCCGCGGCCAGGATGCGCCGGACCACGGGTTCCAGCGTGTGCAGCATGCGCTCGGCCTCCGCCTCGGGCAGTGGATGCAGCAGCCGGCCGGCCAGCCGGTCGGTCGCCACCTCGATGCGCTCCCGTTCCTGCCGGCCGTGCTCGGTTGCGTCGCCCTGTGCGTCCACGAGGCCACGGGAGCGCAGCCGGACGGCCGCCGCGGACCACTCCTCCTCGCTCCAGCCGCGGTCCTGCCGCATGGTGTCCCGGGGAACACGGCCCGATGCGGCGGCCAGGACGAGGGCCTCGCAGCCGTCGAGACCCTCGTCGGCGAGCACGGCGAGATGCGCATCGCCTCGGAACTCCCGCAGGGTGGTGACCAGTTGCCACAACCGCTCGACGGGGTCGGCGTGGTCGCACAGCACGCGGTTGGCGGCGAACAGGGGGCGGGCGGTGGCCGGTGCCGCGTCGACGATCGTCTGGAGCGGGGGCAGCATGTCGGCTGCTGCGTGCTCCAGCTCGGGGGCGATCCCGCGCAGTGCGTGGGCCGCCCGGCTGCCGCGCTCGTCGAGGACGTGCGCCGGGCTGGTGGAGCTCCAGGCCGCGGGCAGCGCACGGGCCACCATCCCCGGGGCGAACACCCCGAGCACGGCCGTGGCCGCCGCGGGTTCCACCGCCCCCAAGGGCGCCGTGCGGGAGGCGAAGTACCCCATCCAGAAGCCCTTGAGGCCGAGGTCCTTGCCCAGGTCACGGCACCTCTCGTCGAAGTAGCACACCGCATGCAGCGGCTCGGTCAACAGCCAAAGCGATCGCGCGCGCAGCTCCATGAACCGCACGCTACCGCCGCCGGATGTCCGCCGCACCGCACCGAAGCGCGAAGGCCGCCATCCCCGGCGGCCTCGGCACACCCGACCCGAATCGAGGATCACTGGCAATGCCCGGCAACGCAGAGATCATCCACAGCGCCCTCGACCGCATCATGGCGGGCTATGTCTTCCCCCGGCGCGCCTCGGAGGCCGACCGGGCGGTCCGCGCCCGGCTGGCAGCCGGTGAGTACGACTCACTGAGCGGTGCCGCGCTGTGCGAGGCGGTGACCGCTCATCTCCAGGAGGCCTGCCCGGACAGACACCTCAGGCTGTTGTGGGAGGACGAGCCCCGGTCCACCGGACCCGGAGACGACGATGCGGGCCGGGCAGCCTTCCTCGCATTGATGCGGGCCGAAAACCAAGGCATCCACCGCTGTGAACAGCTCGACGGCAATATCGGCTGTCTGGACGTCCGATGGATGGCGGACGCCGGGGAGGGCGCCCGCGCGATCGGTGCGGCCATGGAGCTGGTGGCGCACACCCGTGCTCTCCTTCTCGATCTGCGGGAGTGCCGCGGCGGCTCACCCGCGGGCGCCGCGATGTGGTGCAGCTATTTCTTCCCCGACGACGAGGTCCACCTCAACGACTTCTACGAGCGCTCCACCGACTCCACCCGGCAGTATTGGACCCTCCCGTATCTGCCCGCGCCGCGCTATCTCGGTCGTCCGGTGTACGTACTCACCAGCGCGACGACCTTCTCGGGCGGCGAGGACGTGGCGTACACCCTCCAGGCTCACGGCCGTGCCGAGGTGGTCGGCGAGACGACGAGAGGCGGTGCGCACCCCACCGCCCGGCATCCGGTGACGGAGCACATCACGGTCACCGTGCCGATGGCCCGGACCATCAACGCCGTCACGGGCACCAACTGGGAGGGCGTCGGGGTGCAGCCGGATCGTGCCGTACCGGCCGAGAAGGCACTCGAGACCGCGCACGGGAAGGCGAGGCAGCGGCTGACGTAGGACGCGCCGCGGACGGGGGCGGTGGGCGGCGCCCGGTGCGCGGGGTACCCGGCGGCCGTCCCGTACTCCTCGGCGTCCGGGGGCGCGGCCGTCGGCCCGGCGGTGGTCCGGCGTCAGCCGTCGGTGCGGCCGCCCGCTCCGAAGCCCGACTGCCAGGCCCACAGGTGGGTGCAGTTGGGGCACTGGAGGTGCAGGACGCTGCCCTTGTTCGACAGAAGGTAGCGCCAGTGGTCACCGCAGGTGCGGCCGTCGAGGCAGGTGCCGCAGCCCTGGTGGTCCTGGCAGCGGGGGCACGGGACCCAGGCGCGGCGGCCGATATCGGCGGTCGGGTCGAGCGGCAGCATGCTCAGGCCTGCCCGGGGCCCGGCAGCACCTCGGCGGCGACCAGCATGTCGTAGGTGGCCTGCTGCTCCGCGTCCAGGCCCGAGTAGAGGAGCCGGTACGCGTCGTTCTCGCCCTCCATCACCGCGACGGGGTCCCAGGTGTCACCCAGCGCCGCGAGGACTTCGGTCCGTCGACGGGCTTCGTGAGCGGCGAGGTCGAGCTCGAATATCTGGTGGTCAGAGGTGTTGCGGTCGGTCATGGTGCGCGTCCTGTGCCACTTGCGGATGATGCGGACGTGTCTATCAAGTGGGGCGGCACTGAGGAAGCGTCAGGCGGAGAGCAGCGGACCGGAGGGGCGGCGGAGGGGAAGGGTCGGTGGCGCAGGGTGACGCCATGAAACGGAATATGTAGGAGCAAAGAGGAATTTTCGGAGGGAATTTCGTTTGCGGCATGCCCGATATGTTGCGGAATCTAGAGGGTGATGGAATTCATCCCTGCGATGTCGGATCGCCCGCCCCGCCCCCCGAGGAAACGCCGGGCCCCGCGGCAGGCGGCGGGCCGGGCAGGCGCCGTAGCGCGACCGCGGCAGCGTCGTCGCCGAGCCGGCCGTTCGTGTGCGCCAGCAGGTCCGCGCGCAGTCGGCACAGCACCTGCTGAGGACTGCTCTCGCTCCAGGCTCCGGCGCGCTCGGCAAGGGGGTAGAAGGTGCCCTTGCCGTCACGGGCCTCGCTCACCCCGTCCGTGTAGAGCAGCAGCAGATCTCCTGGTTCGAAGGGGAAGGTCTCGACCTCGTAGTCCGGGGCGCCGGCCAGCCCGCCGAGGCCGATGGGCAGCGCGGGCCGCTTTGCGGACAGCGGGGTGGCCCGCCCGTCGCGCAGCAGCAGTGGGGGCGGGTGACCGCAGCTGATGAGGCGGAGCACGTGCCAGCGGTCGGGGATGTCCAGCAGCACGACGGTCGCGAAGGTCTCGTCGGTGTCGAGGACGGGGTCGGGGGCGGGGTCGGGGGCGGGGTCGGGGGCGGAAACCGGAGTGGCGACGGGGAGGGAGCCGGCACCCGTGCCGGGGGCGGCGCCGATCACCGCTTCCGGCCCGCTCTCGGCGCCCGGCGCGTTGTCCCACTGACTGCTGTCCCAGCGGACGGCTCCGTCGAGGTGGACGGCCAGTCTGGGCAGAGTGGCCTGGCGGTGGGCGGCGGCCCGGAAGGCGCCAAGGAGGAGGGCGGCGTGACTGTAGGCGGGCAGACCCTTGCCCCGGACATCGCCGATGATCAGCCGGGTACTGGTGGTGGTGCGCGCCGCAGCGAACAGATCACCGCCCATCTCCGCCTCCTCCTCGGCCGCCTGATAGAAGGAGGCGATCTCCAGGGCACCGCTGCGGGCGGGCAGCGGCCGGAGCAGGACCTGCTGCGCGACGGTGGCCACCGAGCGGCTCTGTGTGAGCCGGCGTTCGTTTCGCTCCCGTACGACCGTGAAGAGCACGACCAGCCCGGAGACGACCACCAGCGAGGCGATCTGGGCCTGTAGGTTCCCGGTGAACAGCACCTGGCGCGCGATGCCGATGGACACCTGGGCGGCCACCGCCAGCGCACCGATCGCCGCCGTCAGACGAGGCCCGGCGAAGGCCGCGGTGATCGCGGGAGCCGCGACGAGCAGCGGCCCCAGATGGATGTCGGGCGGCGCGAGAACATCGATCACGAAGACCGCCACGATGAGCCCGATCGGGAGCAGCACCAGGACGTGGCTCAGTTCCCGTCGTTCGCGCAGAGGCATCCGCCGCGGAAAGGACATGCCTCATGTTTGCACCCGGGTGAGCGAAATGCCCGGATAGCCCCCTTCACCCCTCCCGTTCCGCCGCCTCTCGCCGCAGGGCCCCGATGAGCAGGTCGAGCGCGGGCTCGACGGCCGAGCCCGCCATGAGCGGGAGGTGCTCCCGTACGCGGTGCAGGCTGGGGAAGTCCTCCGCGGGCAGACCGGCGTACTCGTCCTGCCAGGCCTGCTCGTCCGCCGCGCGCTGGGCGGGCGCCAGTCGCAGCACGCCGGCGTCCAGGGCCGCATGGCCGAGGGCGGTGTCGACGAGTGCGTGGTAGTGGCGGACGGCGCCGGCCTCGTCGAACCCGGCCTGGAGCAGCAGACCGATGCCCGTGTCGACCGCGTGCTGCTCATGGGGCCGGCCCGTGACCCGGACGGTGCTGAACACGGCGATCTGCGGGTGGCGCAGCGCGGAACGGTAGGCCCGCAGGCCGAAGTCGCGCAGGTCGGCGGCCCAGTCGCCACTGGGCGCGAAACCGGTCATGGACTCGCCGATGAGGCGGTCGGCCAGCGCCAGCAGCAGATCCTCGGTGTTGCGGAAGTAGCGGTAGACCGCGGACGGGTCGGCGCCGAGCGCCGCGCCGAGTTTGCGCACCGTGAAGGCCTGCGCCCCCTGGGCGTCGATGAGTTCGCATGCGGCGTCGACGATGAGGTCGGCCGACAGGACCACGCCTGAACTGGTCGGCCGGCGCCGCTTGCGCTCGACCGGGACGCGCTCGCTCTCCGCCACGCCGAACCCTCCGCTTCACTCCGCCCCGGCCCCCGGGCCCTCGCGGAGCCAGTTAATCACCAGGTTACGTCAACACCGTTGACACAAGGATGAAGGGGCTGTTTCATCGGCGGACATACACGGATCACCGCGGTGCCACATCCCGCACCACCTCCCTTCCGTACGACGCGACCGGACCCCGATCCAGGGCCCGGCCCGCGCCGCCCTGCCCCGCCGCCCCACCCGCACCTCCGCGTCCCCCTGGCCGGCCGAGACCGGTCCCGGCCCGCCGCCCAAGGAGTGAGTGCCATGCCTTCCGCAGTGCAGCAGGACCCCGGCCCGGCGAGAATGCGCCGCTCGCTGGGGGTGAAGGACGGGGTGGCGATCGCCGCGTCGAGCACCGCCGCGACCACCAGCATCGGCATCGGAATGGGCACCCTGGCCGCGTACACCGGCCGGCAGACGCCCGCGCTGTTGCTGCTGGCCTTTCTGCCCATCCTCGGTATCGCGCTGTCGTACGCCCGGCTCAACCGCACCGAACCGAACTGCGGCAGCGGCTACACCTGGGTGGGCCGGTCCATCGGCCCCTGGCCCGGATTCCTGACCGGGTGGGTGGTGATGGTCGGCACCGTGATCTTCATGGCGTACACGGGTGCGGTGACCGGCTCCGTCGTGCTCCAGTTCCTCAACAAGATGGGCCTGTACAGCATCTGGGGGCTCCGGCTGGATCCGGCCTCGACCGGCATCAGCACCGCCGTCGGTCTGGTCGCGCTGGTCATCGTCACGGTCACCGCCATCACGGGCGTGCGGGCCGCGACCCGTTTGCAGATGTGGCTGCTGGTCTTCGAGTACACGGTTCTGCTGCTCTTCTGCGGCTACGCCCTGTTCACCGGCGATCAGCCGTTCTCGCTGTCCTGGCTCAACCCCTTCGAGATCTCCTCACCCCAGGCGCTGGCCCAGGGGATGGTGCTGGCGGTGTTCTTCTACTGGGGCTGGGACGCCGCGTTCAGTGTCAACGAGGAGACCCGCAGCGCCACCGACGCGGCCCGCGGCGGACTGATAGCGCTGGTGGCGATGCTGGGGCTGTTCCTGGTCGGTGCGCTCGCCTTCCAGCGGGTGATGAGCACCGGCGAACTCATCCACAACGGGCCGCAGGCACTCACCTTCCTCGGCAGCCGGCTGGCACCGGAACCCTGGGCCTCGCTGCCCCTGGCCGCCCTGATGTGCTCGGCCTTCGCCTCCCTCCAGTCGAGCGTCATCCCCACCGCCCGCGGCGCGCTGGCGATGGCCCGCGACCGGACGCTGGGCCCGGTGTGGCAGCGGGTGCACCCGCGCTACGGCTCCCCCGCCGCGGGCACCGTGCTGATCATGGCGCTCGCCGCACTGCTCGCCGTGCTCGCCGTCGGCATACCCAAGCTCAACGACATGATCCTGACGGCGGTCAACTCGATCGGCCTGACCGTGGCCCTCTACTACGGACTCACCGCGCTCGCCTGCGCGGTGCGCTTCCGCGACAGCCTGCGCGGCGGAGCGGTGCGCGCGCTGCGGGACGTGGTCGTCCCGGCGGCGAGCGCGCTGGCACTCTTCGGGCTCGGCGGCTACCTCGTCTGGGACTACGCCACCATGAGCGACCACTTCGAGGCGAGCCCGGACAACGGCTGGTTCATGCTGCTGCTGCCCGCGCTGTTCATCCTGCTGGGCCTGGCCACCGCCGCCTGGGCCAAGTGGGTACGCCGCTCCCCGTACTTCCGCACCGGGCAAGGGACGGATGCCGAGGCGGTCAGTCTGCCGATGGACGCGAACGCCGCCCCGCTCCCCAGCCCCACGGAGGGCTGACCGCGCGCCCGGCCCACCGCCCGCCCGAGCACCTGGCGACCACCCTCGCCCCCCCCACACACACCATTACCCAAAACACCCAACACACCCAACACACCTGGAGCAGCAACCACATGGATCTCCGTACCACCCTGGACCCGGAGCCGAACCCGGACACCGCCGGCCCCGGCGCCACCGGCAACGGCCCCGCCGACCTCGTCTTCCTCTCCGGCCCCGTGCACACCGTCGACCCCGCACGCACCCGGGCGAGCGCGGTGGCGGTGCGCAGGGACCGCATCATCGCCGTCGGGCACGACGCGGAGGTCCATGACCTGATCGGGCCCGCCACGGAGGTCGTCAATCTGCACGGGAAGCTGCTCATCCCCGGCTTCCAGGACGCCCATGTCCATCCGGTCGGCGGCGGGCTGGAGCTGGCGCTGTGCGATCTGAGCGCGGCCGACACCGCCCAGGCGTACCGCGAGCTGATCAGCGCCTACGCGGCAGCGCATCCGGAGGCACCGTGGATCACGGGGGGCGGCTGGTCCCTGGAGGCCTTCCCCGGCGGCATGCCGACAAAGGAGTTCCTGGACGCCCTCGTGCCCGACCGCCCGGTGTTCCTCCTCAACCGCGATCATCACGGCGGCTGGGCCAACTCCCGCGCCCTGGAACGGGCCGGGGTCACCTCCCGTACGCCGGACCCGGCCGACGGGCGGATCGAGCGGGACGCCGAAGGCCACCCGACCGGCATGCTCCAGGAGGGTGCCATGCAGCTGGTGGCCGATCTGATCCCGGAAGCGACGCTCGCCGAACAGACCGCCGGACTGCTCAGGGCGCAGCGTCTCCTCCACGGGTACGGAGTCACCGCATGGCAGGACGCGATGCTGGGCCGCGGTCCCGGCGGGGCCGACGCCACCCCCGCGTACGTGGCCGCCCGGCGCGACGGCAAGCTCACCGCGCGGGTGACGGGGGCGCTGTGGTGGGACCGGTCCCGCGGGGCGGAGCAGATCCCTGAACTCATCGCCCGCCGCGAGGAGTTGACCGGCGGACGGCTCCGGGCGACCAGCGTCAAGATCATGCAGGACGGGATCGCCGAGAACCACACGGCCGCCCTGCTCAGCCCCTATCTCACCGCCTGCGGCTGCGCCTCCGACAACAGCGGCATCTCCTTCATCGACCCCGAGGACCTGCGGAAGTACGTCACCCAGCTGGACGCGGAGGGCTTCCAGGTGCACTTCCACGCCCTCGGTGACCGGGCCGTACGCGAGGCGCTGGACGCGGTCGAGGCGGCCCGGCGGACGAACGGACTGCGCGACACCCGGCCGCACCTCGCCCATCTCCAGGTGGTCCACCCCGACGACGTCCCGCGCTTCCGCAGGCTCGGCGCGACGGCGAACATCCAGGCTCTCTGGGCGGCCCACGAGCCGCAGATGGACGAGCTGACCATCCCCTACCTGGGCCCCGAACGGGCCGCCTGGCAGTACCCGTTCGGGGATCTGCTGCGCTCGGGCGCGACCCTCGCGGCGGGCAGCGACTGGCCGGTCAGCTCCCCCGACCCGATCGCCGCCCTGCATGTCGCGGTCAACCGCCGCACGCCGGACGGCCCGCCCTCGGTACCCGTCTTCCTGCCCGAGCAGCGCATCGACCTGGGCTCGGCGCTCGCCGCGTACACGGCCGGCAGCGCCTACGCCAACCACCTCGACGACACCGGCACCATCCAGCCGGGAAAGCTGGCCGACCTGGCTGTCCTCGACCGGGACCCCTTCGACGGCGCCGACGAGGAGATCGCCACGACCCGTGTGCTCCAGACGTTCGTCGGGGGGCGGCGGGTCTACGCGGCCGAGGATGCCTGAGGACGAGGCGCAGGGGGCCCGCCCGTCGGCGGAGCGGCCGGCCGCCGCACGGTCGCCGTCCGACGGGTCCGGGCCTCCCGCGCCGCGCCACTGCGGCGCTGTTCACCCACCCCGCGGCCGCCCCGCCGGTGCCCTGCGCCCTGTCGGCACGGTCACCCGCTCCCCCGGTGTCCGGGCCGGCGCGGCGCGTCGCCCCCCGTTGGCGAAGAAGTCCGCCAGCGGCAGTGTCGCCGCGCCGACCGTGACGGCGTCCGGGCCGAGGCTGCCGAGGTCGATGGTGACGCGCCCGGCGGGGTGGGCGAGGGAGTAGGCGGTGGCGTAGGCGCGCACGGCGGGGAGGAGGTACGGGCCGAGCTGGAGGCCGGCCCAGCCGCCGATGAGGACCCGTTCGGGGCTGAAGAGGTTGATGAGGTCGGAGATCCCGGCGCCGAGGTACTCCGCGGTCTCGTCCAGGACGGAGCGCGCGACCGGGTCGGCGGCCCTACCGTCGTCCGGTGGGCAGGCGGCGGCGAGCAGGGCCGTGACCCCCGCCTCCTCGCCGACGTCTGCGGGCAGCCGGCCGCCCGCCTCCTGCCAGCGCTGTAGCAGCGCCTCGGCCCCGGTGTACGCCTCCAGACAGCCGCGGGCACCGCAGCGGCAGCGCCGGCCGCGGACGCTGACCGTCAGATGCCCCCACTCACCTGCACTGTCACCCGCACCGCCGTCGATGACGCCGTCGGTGACGATGCAGGCGCCGACACCGGATCCGAAGAGCACGATGGCCGCGTCCTTGGCACCGCGGCCGCCGCCGAACCACATCTCGGCCTGGCCCAGCGCCTTGGCGCCGTTGCTGAGGAAGAAGCCCACGCCGTCGGGGAGTTCTACGGCCTCGCACAGCAGTGCCTCCAGCGGTACGGCGTCCCAGCCGATGGTCTGACCGTGGACGACCGCGCCGCCGGGCGCGCACCGGTCGAGGATGCCGGGGACACCGACGCCGACGCCGAGCAGGCTCTCGGGAGCCACCGCGCTCTCCCGCAGCACGGTGGCGATGCCGTCGGCGATACGGCGGATGATCAGGTTCACGTCGTATCCGTGGTGCGTCAACGGGAGTTCCGAACGGGCGAGTTCGGTCATGGCGAGGTCGAAGAGTTCCACCCTGACCCGGGTCTCGCCGACATCCACACCGATCAGAGCGCCGCTCGCCGGGGCCACCCGGAGCAGGGTGCGTGGCCGGCCGCCGTCGGATTCGACCACACCGGCCTCCTCCAGCAGTCCGTCGTCGGCGAGTTCGGTGACCACGTTGCTGACGGAGCCTGAACTGAGGCCCGTTGCGGGCCCGAGCTCCTGCCGGCTCATGGGACCGTCGGAATACAGCCGTTGCAGGACCGCCCTGCGATTGGCCCTCCGCAGGTCACGCACGGTGCGTTGGGATCGCTCGACCATCTTGTTCCCTCCTGGCCCGCGACCTGGCGGCGTCCGCTCTCTTGACGCACCCTTCTCTCGGGCCTTAACTCACGTTCTAAGTTAAGCCATGAGGCCGTTCAGGAAGTGAACTCGGCCTCCCTCCGGACTCCTCAGAGAGAGGCGTATCCGTCATGCGCATACTCCGAGCCGCGATCGTCACCGCCACCGCCACCGCACTCGCCGCCGCGGCATCCGGATGCGGCGGCGGGACGAGCCCCGGAGGGGCCGGCGACGGCTCCCCCACGACGCTGACGTACTGGGCTTCCAACCAGGGGCCGAATGTCGAGGCGGACAAGAAGATCCTCGGTCCCGAGCTGAAGAAGTTCGAGCGGCAGACCGGGATCAAGGTGAAGCTGGAGGTGATCCCCTGGCCCGATCTGCTCAACCGGATCCTCACCGCCACCACGTCGGGGCAGGGGCCCGACGTCCTCAACATCGGCAACACCTGGTCCGCTTCGCTTCAGGCCACCGGCGCTCTGCTCCCCTGGGACAAGGAGAACCTGGACGCGATCGGCGGACGCGACCGCTTCCTTGCCCCCGCGCTGGACGCCACGGGTGTGGCCGGCAAGGCCCCGGCCGCGATCCCGCTGTACTCGCTGGCCTATGCGCTCTACTACAACAAGCAGATGTTCAAGGACGCCGGGATCAGCAAACCCCCTGCCACCTGGGACGAGTTGGTCGCGGCCGGCAAGCGGATCGCCAAGAACGGCAAGTGGGGCCTGGGCGCCGAGGGCGGTCAGCTGACCAACAACATCCATCAGGCCTTCGCCCTCGGCAAGCAGCACGGCGCCGACTTCTTCGACCGCTCCGGCAAGCCCACCTTCACCTCGGACGGCGCGGTCGCGGCGGTCAAGCAGTACATCGACTTCATGGCCAAGGACAAGATCATCGCCCCGGGCAACGCCGAGTACGGGCAGAACCAGTCGCTGCGGGACTTCGCCACGGGCCGGACCGCGATGGTGCTGTGGCAGGCCGCGGCCACCACCTTCGCGGCCGACGGGATGAAGCCGGACGACTGGGGCGTCGCTCCGGTGCCCGTCCCGTCCGGCACCCCGGGCACCGGCCGGCAGACCAACTCCATGCTCGCCGGCATCAATATCGCCGTCTTCAAGAACACCCGCAATCTGCCCGGCGCGCGGAAGTTCGTGAAGTTCATGACGAGCGACAGCGAACAGCGGCTGCTCAACAAGACCTACGGCTCCATACCGCCCGTCACGGCCGCCCAGCAGGACCCCGCGTTCAACCGCCAGGACACCAAGGTGCTGCGCGAAACGCTCGCCAGGAGTGCCACGCCGCTCCCCCAGATCGCCGAGGAGTCGCAGTTCGAGACGTCCGTCGGCACCGCCGTCAAGGACCTGTTCGCCGACGCGGCGGCCGGCCACCCGGTGACGACCGCCTCCGTCAAGGCGCGGCTGGTCAAGGCCGAGCAGCAGATGACGAAATGAGGACCGTCGCCAGGCTGCGCCGCACCGGCCTGCCCTACCTGCTGCTGCTCCCCGCGCTGCTGCTGGAACTGCTGGTCCACCTCGTCCCGATGGTCATCGGCATCGTGATGAGCTTCAAGGACCTGACCCAGCTCTTCCTCGGCAACTGGGGCGCCGCCCCGTGGAAGGGGCTGGGCAACTACCGCGTCACCGTGGATTTCGACGCCCCGGTGGGTGCCACGCTGCTGCACTCCTTCTTCGTCACCTGTGCGTTCAGTGTGCTGACGGTCGGCCTGTGCTGGCTCCTGGGCACCGCGGCCGCGCTCTTCCTCCAGGAGAACTTCCGGGGCCGCGGTCTGCTGCGGGCCGTCTTCCTCACGCCGTACGCGCTGCCCATCTACGCCGCGGTGATCACCTGGGCCTTTATGTTCCAAAGGGACAACGGCCTGGTCAACCATGTGCTGCACGATCAACTGCACCTCACCGACGGCCGGCCCTTCTGGCTGCTCGGCGACAACAGCTTCCTCGCGCTGCTCGTGGTCGCCGTCTGGAAGACCTGGCCGTTCGCCTTCCTCGTGGTGATGGCCGCACTCCAGAACATCCCCAAGGACCTCTACGAGGCGGCGGCGCTCGACGGAGCGGGCATGGTCCGGCAGATCCGCCGGATCACCCTGCCTTCCTTACGGCCCATCAACCAGGTGCTGGTGCTGGTGCTGTTCCTGTGGTCGTTCAACGACTTCAACACGCCGTATGTGCTGTTCGGGAAGGCCGCTCCGGAGGCCGCCGACCTCCTCTCCATCCACATCTACCAGTCCTCGTTCGTCACCTGGAACTTCGGTACCGGCTCGGCCATGTCCGTCCTGCTGCTGCTCTTCCTGCTGGTGGTGACGGCCGGCTATCTCCTGGCCACCTCGCGCGGAAGGAGGCATACCGATGCCTAGCGCCACCGCCCGCGCGCCCCGTACAGCCGACCGCCGGCGCTCCCCCACCGCCCCGCCCCGCTCGTTCCTCTGGACCCGCCGGATCGTCCTCACCGCACTGGCCGGCTTCGTGCTGCTCCCCGTGTACGTCATGCTCAGCAGCTCGCTCAAACCGCTGGAGGATGTCTCGGGCGCCTTCCGCTGGCTGCCGAGCGAGCTGACGGTCCGCCCCTACCTCGACATCTGGCACACCGTTCCGCTCGCCCGGTACTTCACCAACTCGCTGATCGTGGCGGGCTCGGCCACCCTCTGCTCGGTGACCGTCGCGGTCTTCGCCGCCTACGCGGTCAGCCGCTATCAGTTCCGCGGCAAGCGGGTCTTCACCGTCACGGTCCTGTCCACGCAGATGTTCCCGGGCATCCTCTTCCTGCTCCCGCTCTTCCTGATCTACGTCAACATCGGGAACTCCACCGGTGTCGCCCTCTACGGCTCCCGCGGCGGCCTGATCCTGACCTATCTGACGTTCTCCCTCCCGTTCTCCATCTGGATGCTCACCGGGTACTTCGCGTCGGTGCCGCGCGAGCTGGACGAGGCCGCGTACGTGGACGGCTGCGGGCCGCTCGGTGCGCTCTTCCGGGTCGTGGTGCCGGCCGCGCTCCCCGGGATCATCGCGGTCGCCGTGTACGCCTTCATGACCGCCTGGGGCGAGGTGCTGTTCGCCTCGGTGATGACCAACGACACCACCCGCACCCTCTCGGTCGGGCTCCAGGGCTACGCCACCCAGAACGACGTCTACTGGAATCAGGTGATGGCCGCGTCCTTGGTCGTCAGCGTCCCGGTGGTCGCCGGGTTTCTGCTGCTCCAGCGCTATCTGGTCGCCGGGCTCACCGCCGGGGCCGTCAAATGACGCACGCCGAAAGGAACTCCGTGACCGACCGGATCGACTTCGCCGCCCTGCCGGACGACTTCGCCTGGGGCGTGGCCACCTCGGCGTACCAGATCGAGGGAGCGGTGGCCGAGGACGGCCGCGCCCCCTCCATCTGGGACACCTACGCGCACACGCCCGGAAAGACCGACAACGGCGACACGGGAGACCGGGCCTGCGAGCACTATCACCGCTGGCGCGAGGACATCGCGCTGATGCGCCAACTGGGCGTCGGCGCCTACCGGTTCTCGGTGGCCTGGCCGCGAGTGGTGCCAGACGGCGACGGCCGGGTCAACGCCGCGGGCCTGGCCTTCTACGACCGGCTCGTCGACGGCCTCCTGGAGGCGGGCATCACCCCGTACGCCACGCTCTACCACTGGGACCTGCCGCAGGCGCTCCAGGACCGCGGCGGCTGGCCCGTACGGGAGACCGCCGAGCGTTTCGCGGCGTACGCCTCGGTGGTCGCCGCGAAGCTCGGCGACCGGGTCCCGCACTGGGCCACGCTCAACGAGCCGCTGTGTGCGGCCTGGATCGGCCATCTCGAAGGCCGGATGGCGCCCGGTCTCACGGATCTTCCGGCGGCCGTACGTGCCTCGTACCACCTGCTGCTCGGTCACGGCCTGGCCGTACAGGCGATCCGGGCCGCGGCCGCGGACGCCGGGATCGGCATCGTCAACAATCTGAGCACCGTCGAGCCCGCCACCGGGTCCGAGGCCGACGCCGCGGCGGCACGGCGGATGGACGGGCACACCAACCGCTGGTGGCTCGACCCGGTGCACGGCCGCGGCTTCCCCGCGGACATGCGCGAGGTGTACGGCGTCGAGCTGCCGGAGCGCGCCGGTGATCTGAAGACCATGGCGGAGCCGCTGGACTGGCTGGGGCTGAACTACTACTTCCCGGCCGTGGTCGCCGCCGAGCCGGCCGGTCCGCCGCCCTTCGCCCGTCCGGTGCGCCGGCTGCACATGCCCCGTACGGGCATGGACTGGGAGATCGACGCGGGCGGCATCGAGACGCTGCTGCTGCGGCTGACCCGGGAGTACGCGGCGCACAGGATCTATGTCACCGAGAACGGCTCCGCCTACCCGGACGTGGTCGGCCCCGGGGGCACCGTCGAGGATCCCGAGCGCACCGCGTATCTGCACCGGCATGTGGGCGCATGTGCCCGCGCGGTCCGGCAGGGCGCACCGCTCGCCGGGTATTTCGCCTGGTCGCTGATGGACAACTTCGAGTGGGCCTACGGCTACGACAAGCGCTTCGGCCTGTTCCATGTCGACTTCGCGACCCAGGCCCGCACCCTCAAGGACAGCGGCCGGCACTACGCGGAGCTGATCCGCAGCCACCGGCGCCGCGGGACCCCGCACGCGCACTGATCTGTACATGCTGGCGGACCGGGCCCCGCGAGTTCGCCGGGCCCGGTCCGCCGGGCACACCGCGTGACTACTCGACGACGAGCTCGACGTCGATGTTGCCGCGGGTGGCCTTGGAGTACGGGCAGTACGCGTGCGTCGCCTCGACCAGCTGCCGCCCCGTCTCGCCCGCGAGGGCGTCCGGCAGCTCCACCCGCATGACGACCCCCAGGCCGAAGCCGGTGTCGTCCTTGCCGATGGACACCTCGGCGGTGACCGAGACGTCCTTGGTGTCGAGCTTCATCTGGCGGCCGACATTGCTCATCGCGCTGGCGAAGCAGGCCGCGTAGCCGGCGGCGAAGAGCTGCTCCGGGTTGGTGCCGGCGCCGTTGCCCCCCAGCGCCGGGGGCATGGCCAGGGCCAGGTCGATCTGGCCGTCGGAGCTGACCGCCCGGCCCTCGCGGCCGTTGGCGGTGGCGACAGCGGTGTACAGCGCGTCCATCTCAGTTCCCCTTCGGTAGCGCGGCGGCCGTTCCCCGGCCACCCGATGACCTCACAGTGGCACACATTTAAATTGCTCGCAACTAAGTTGTGCGCAACTAAATGGCTTACGGGGAGCTAACCTGGCCCCATGACCCCGACGACCAGGCCCCCGGTCCCCGACGCCGAACTGCTCCGCCTCGACCACCAGGTCTGCTTCTCGCTGCACGCCGCCTCGCGGGCCTTCGGCGGCGTCTACCGGGACGCCCTCAAGGACCTGGGCCTGACCTACCCCCAGTACCTGGTCATGCTGGTCCTGTGGGAGCACGGCTCCCAGCCGGTCAAGGCCATCGGCGAACAGCTCCGGCTGGACTCCGGCACCCTCTCCCCGCTCCTCAAACGCCTGGAGTCGGCCGGCCTGGTACGCCGCGAACGGAGCAGCGAGGACGAGCGGTCGGTCACCATCCACCTCACCCCCGCCGGCGACGACCTGCGCGAGGCGGCCCTGCCGGTTCCCCGCAGGATGCTGGCCGCGACCGGCCTCACCATCGAGGAACTGCGCACGCTCCAGGGCCTGTTGGGGCGCGTGACGAGCGCCCTCGACGAAGCCTGACACCGGAGGATTCCGCAGTCCGCCGGCTTCCGGCCCGTGCCTCTCGCCCCTCCGCGGCGTTACGTACGTAGGTGCTTTCCACGGCGTCCGCAAGGCGAGGCACCCACGCCCTGTCCACCCCGGTGCGCTCATCACCCCATTGAGCTACCAAGGTTGGGGAGTCATCGGGACAAAGGCGTATAAAGAGGGGTCAAACCAGCCGGAGCCGCCGGTGAAATCCCGCCCACGACGCGGTTGGCAGCATCGCCTACGACAAGCGGAGGAGCGCCACGTGAAAGCGGCAGAAGTTGTCAACACCTTGCTGGTCCAACGATTCGGGGTCTCCTCGGTCGACATCGCCGACGAGACTCCGCTGCGCAGTCTGCGCCTCGACTCCCTGGCGCTGGAAGAACTCCGCGTCCTCATTGAGGAACGACTGGACATCGACCTCGACGAGGTCTCGCTGACCCCGCGGAACACCGTGGCCCAGCTGGTCTCGGCCGTCGACGGCAAAGTCCCGGCATGACGGCCCGCCCGGAGCCGTTCTCCGCGGCCGTAACAGGACTGGGGCTGGTGACCGCGGCGGGCGTGGGAGCGAAGGCCACCTGGCACTCCGTCACCCAGGAAACCGTGCCCGGCGGAGTGACCCATCAGGAAGAACTCGCCGACCTGCCCTGCGACTTCATGTACACCATCGCCGATCTGGACACCACCGAGCTGCTCGGGGTGGCCACCCAGCGGCTGATGGACCGCTTCGCCCAGCTCGCGGTGATCGCCGCCCGGGAGGCCGTCTCCGATGCCGGACTCGACCCGGAGTCCTGGGACAGCAGCCGCGTCGCGGTGGTCATCGGCTCCGCTCACGGCGGACTGCCGTTCTACGACCAGCAGCATGTCGCCATGGCCGGGCGCGGCGCCCGCCGGGTCTCCCCCAAGCTCGCCCCGCTGACCGTCGTCAACAGTGCCGCCAGCAGCGTCTGCATGGACGTCGGCGCACAGGGCCCCAGCCTGGGCGTGGCCACGGCCTGCTCCTCCGGCACCGTCGCCCTGGGCACCGCACACCAGCTGCTGCGCGCCGGGGTTTGCGATATCGCCATCGCCGGCGGGGCCGAGTCGGTCCTCTCCCGGCTGCTGATCGCCAGCGCCTGCCAGATGAAGGCGGTCTCCACCCGCCGGGACGATCCGGCCGCCGCCTGCCGCCCCTTCGACGCCGGCCGGGACGGCTTCGTGGTCGGCGAGGGTGCCGGGCTTCTCGTGCTGGAGCGGCCCGAGCACGCCAGGGCCCGCCGGGCGCCCGTCCGCGCACACATCCGCGGATACGGCGCCTCCAGCGATGCCTACTCGGCCGTGGCCCCGGAGCCCGAGGGCAAGGGCATCGAGCGGGCGCTGCGCAGTGCGCTGGCCGACGCGGGAGTGCAGGCCGGCGATATCGGCCATGTCAACGCACACGGCACCTCGACGGTCGCCAACGACCACATCGAGGCGGCCGTGCTCCAGCGGGTCCTCGGCGATCACCCGCTGGTCACCTCGACCAAGGGGATGACCGGGCACGCACTGGGCGCCGCCGGCGGGATCGAGGCCGCGCTGACCGTGCTCGCCCTGGAGCAGCAGCTGGTGCCACCGACCGCCAACCTCGAGGTACTGGATCCGCGGATCCCGATCGACATCGTGCACAAGGAAGCCCGGCAGGCGGCGTTCGACTGCGCGGTCAAGACGTCGCTCGGCTTCGGCGGGCACAACGCCGCACTGGTCCTGACCCGCTAGACCGCCCCCGCGCGCCGCGTCGTCGCGCCCGTTCCCGCCGTGCCCCGAGAAGGAATCTGAATGTCCGAGGAAACGATCCGCTCCTTGTCGGTGCACGGGGTGTCCTATTCCTACCGGCGGCTGCGACAGCCGCGGCGGATCACCGAGCCCGTGCTGGTGCTGGGCGGCGCGCTGCAAGGGATGTTCGGCTGGCCGCAGATGGAAGATCATGTGGGGCCGTTGGCGGACGTGGTGACCGCCGATCTGCCGGGCATGGGGAGCGCCGACCCGCTTCCGCCGGGGCCGAGCATCGATGTCGTGTGCGCGGCGATCGAGGGCATCATTGACGATCTGGACGTCCCGCGGATCAATCTCTTCGGCTTCTCCTATGGGGCGGGCCTGGCCTACGGATGCGCCCGGCGCTTCCCCGGGCGCATCGCACGGCTCGCCCTGGGCGGCGTTCCGGCGCACATCAGCGAAGCGCAGATGGAGCTGTGGCGACGGGCGTCCGACCATCTCTCGCACGGCGACACCGAGGCCTTCGCGACCCTGGTCACCGAGGGTCTGATGTGCCTCGACGACCGTCGGCACGTCGCCCACCGGAAGCTGGCGTACCGCTATGTCAGACGCTCGATGCTGCATGCGGCCCGGAGCTCGCGGCACGCCGTCGACTCGCTGCGCCGCGGGATCTCGGACCGTCCGGACTTCTCCGGCGGACTGACCGGTGTCCCCACGCTCGTTTTCAGCGGCGAGCACGACACGGTGACCTCCCCGGCCCGGCAGCGGGACTTCGCGGCCACCATCCCGGGCAGCCGCTTTCTGATGATTCCCGACGCCGATCACTGGGTGGTGCTCGAACGGCCGCAAGAGGTCGCGGACTTGGCGGCCCGGTTCTTCACCGATGGGCCGCTGAGCTCGGCGCCCTGTCTCGCGCCGGTGGTGCGCGAGGAGGCGTCGGCGGCCGATCCGGCGTGTGTGTGATCCGCCGGCGGCTGTTGCATTCCCTTGCAGTTATATAACCTCAGGGGCATGCTAGGGGTATGCCCCTACCGTTCGAGGTACTCGCGGAGCCGAGCCGGCGCAGGATTCTCGACCTGCTCCTGGAGCGCCCACGGCTGGTCGGCGAGCTCACGGAGCAGCTCGGACTGAGCCAGCCCGGCACCTCCAAGCATCTGCGGGTGCTGCGCGAGGCCGGGCTGGTCCAGGTCCGGCAGGACGGCCGGCGCCGCTGGTACGCGCTCCGGTCCGAGCCCCTGGCGGAGCTGGACGCCTGGCTCGCGCACTACCGGCATCTGTGGACCGGGAGCCTTGACGCCCTGGAACGGCATCTCGACGCCATGGAGGACGACCCCCGATGAACCCGCACTCCGACCGCCTCACCACCAGCGACGGCCGCAACGCACTCCGTATGGAGCGCAGGCTCGCCCATCCGCCCGCGAAGGTCTGGGCGGCGATCACCGACCCGGCGCAGATCGGGCGGTGGTTCCCCTCCGAGGTCACCGTCGAACTCCGGCCCGGCGGCGCGATGACCTTCTCCATGCCCGGTGTGAGCGGTGTCGCCATGACCGGTGCGGTCACCGATGCCGAGGAGCCCCGGCTGTTCGCCTTCACCTGGGGCGAGGACCATCTGCGCTGGGAGATCACACCGGACGGCAACGGCTCGCTGCTGACCTTGGTGCACACCTTCGGCGACCGGTTCGGCGGCGCGAGCTTCGCCTCCGGCTGGCATCTGTGCCTCACCGCACTGTCCCAGCTGCTCGACGGCGAACCGACGGCCGTGCCGCGCGACACGGGAGAGCTGCACGAGGCGTATGTCGAGCAGTTCGATCTCGGACAGGGGGTGATCGAGGACACCCCGGAGGGGCCGCGGGTCCGCTTCGAGCGCCAGCTCGTACGGTCCGCCGAGACTGTCTGGGCGGCGCTGACCTCGGGAAACAAACCTGCGGTAGGTGCGCCCGCGCCGGAAGGCTTCACCACGGGGAAGGCCCCGGCCGGGCCCGTCACCGAGGCGGTGGCCGCCTCGGTGCTCGCCTACCGCTGGCACCCGGAAGGCACGGTCCGCTGGGAGCTGGGCCGGGGCACCGGCCATGGCGCCCGGCTCGTCCTCACCCAGACCGGCCCGCGGGGCTTTGCCGCCGACGCCGCACGGAATGCGTGGCACGAACGCATCGAGCACCTTGCGGCACGACTGCTGGAGAACTGAGAAGCCGCGGCCCCCGCTGCCGCATACGCGCGCCCCCCATGGACTCCATAGGGGGCGCGAGCGCTTCAAGGGCCTGTCTTCAAAGTCCCGCCTGCGGAATTGCGCTTCCCTCGTGTGAGCCAGGCAACTTTGCGGTGCCGCGGAGGGGCTTTGGACGGCGGTGCCGGGTGATGCCCGGCACGAGACGTACGTCACGTACGAGCATGCCTAGTCGATGCCATTCCCCGCGCTGAGCGCAAAGCACGGCATTTACAACGGACATCTCGCCCTATCTCACGAAGATAGGTAGTACAAGGCATCTTTGCCACCATCCAGGGCGCTCGCTAACCATGTTCGGCGTAACACCGGGAACGAGCCTGCGACCTCAGCCAGCACGGCGAACGCGGCCATTCCCCTCGGTCTGACGCGCCAACCGAAGGCCGCTCTCCCCGCCACCAAGCCCTGGAAGAGGTCACACTCACATGCCCAACTTCACCCTGCCCCGCCCTGTCCGTATCAGCCGCGGCCAGAAGGTCTCCGCGGCGCTGGTGGCCACCGCGAGCTGCGCCGCCGCCCTGGCGTTCACCGCGGCGCCGAGCAACGCCCAGACCACCGCCGCGGACGTAGCGGCCACGGTGAAGCCGGTCAGCGCCAACGGCCTTCCGCTCACCGCGAAGGACCGCGCCGACGACGGCAAGAAGGCCCAGCAGGCCGCCTCGTCCGTCACCGCCGGCCACCTCAAGGTCACCGCGGTCGAGAAGCAGGGGCACGACTGGGACATCAACGCCATCAACGGCGTGCCCTCCAAGGGCCTGCTCCAGGTGATCCAGCCCACCTTCGACACCTACCACGTCAAGGGCACCCCCAAGAAGCTCACCGACCCGATCGCCAACATCACCGCGGCCGCCAACTACGCGGCCCACCGGTACGGCTCGATCGACAACGTCAACTCGGCCTACTGAGCCGGAGGGACGCGACCGTGAGGACGGTCGGAGCAGACTGATACGGGTGCCGCAGTGCGGCCCCAGGCATGGCAACGGCAGTGGCCCTGCCCGCATCTCGCGGGTAGGGCCATTGCCGTTTCCCTTGCCGTTCGGCGCTCGTGCCAGGCGTCGGCACACGTGCCGGACGTCGGTGCCCGCGCCGGACGCCGGCGCCCGGCGCCGCGCGTCAGTAGCGGTCGCGCCCCGCCAGGCCGCCGCCGAAGAGCATGTCGAGAACCTGGCCCGCGAAGCGAAGTCCCTCTCGCTCCTTGAGCGTGAGGTGGTGCCGGCGGTACGAGCCGTCCTGCTGGTGGCCATCGGCCGGTGCCGCGGCGGCGACGCCCGTCGTCAGGAGGCCCGTGGCGAGAAGCCCGGTGAGAACTACGGCGATACGACGGATCATGAGCACGTCCCTACGGTGAGTGATGACTGTCTGCGTGTCACCTTCGGGGAGTGGAGGGCCCGTAGTCATGCGACAGGTCCGGGCGCTGCTGCGAACGGACCAGCAGCACCGCCGTATCGCCGTATCGGGGCCGCACCTGCGGCCCGTCCGGCGCGCTCCCTTCCGCGACTGCCGCGCACCCGCGAAACCGGCCCCGTCCCGATCGTGAATCAGGGCACAATTGCCGCCCTATTCGGCCCCGGACTCGGTGTCCCGCAGCACATTTGGGGATTCTCGGCGCTCCGCACCGGGTCGCCGGCCGCACAAATGGGCTGCCCTCCGTGCCGGAATCAGTGCCGGAGAACCGTAATTCCGGTGTGAGCCAGGCAACTTATACACACCGGCCGAGCGGCCTTTGAAGCCGCTCTCACGTGACTCGGGGCACGCGACGTACGTCACTTACGAGCCCGCTTAGTCGATGGCTATGCCGCCATTCCGGGCCAACGCCGCCAGGAACGCTTATCACTTCTGGAATCCGGGTTTATCTCACGAAGATGAGTAGTACCGAGCACCATTGCCTCGATTCGGGACCGGCGTTAACCATGGATTCCGACGCACCGAGAGCGAGCTTGCGACTCACGCCCCAAGGCGATCGCAGCAAAGACCTCCAGTGCGGATCGCGCCGCCAAAAAAGGCCGCCTCCCCGTCCCCAGTACCTGGAAGAGGTCAATCTGCATGCCCAGCTTTACCCTGCCCCGCGCTGCCCGCATCACCCGCACCCACAAGATCGCCGTGGCCGTTCTGGCCGCCGCAGGTGCCACCTCGGGCCTGGCCGTCACCTCGGCGCCGGACACCGCTCAGGCCGCTTCTGAGCACGCCCCGGCCGCGGTCAAGCCCGTCGATGCGAAGGGTCAGCCGGCCAAGGCGGACGACGCCAAGACCGGCCGCGCGGTGACCGCCTCGGTCGCCGACCACGTCAAGGTCGACTCCGTCGCCAAGCAGCACAGCGCCAAGCAGGCCGCCAGCCGCTCCGCCGAGCGCCCGGCCGTCAAGGACTACCCGAACAACCTGGACGCGACTGGGACATCAACGCCATCAACGGCGTGCCCTCCAAGGGCCTGCTCCAGGTGATCCAGCCCACCTTCGACACCTACCACGTCAAGGGCACCCCCAATAAGCTCACCGACCCGATCGCCAACATCACGGCTGCCGCCAACTACGCGGCCGACCGGTACGGCTCGATCGACAACGTCGACTCGGCCTACTGAGCCGAAGAACCGTCGCCGGCCCTCCGAGCCGGCCCGGCCGGATGAGGCCACGGGAATGACGGACCATAAAAGCGAGCCGGCGGGCTCGGCATAGAGCAGCTTGCGAAGCGGCGGAATGGCGCGTTCGCCGCTGCGCGGTGGAGCGGGTCCCGGCAGTGCCGGGGCCCGCTTCGCTCTGTCGTACGGCATCACGGCGCGGGCCGGGGGCGCGGGTGACCGAGTCCGGCCGCCAGACGGGTGAGATGCGGGGCCGGTCGGCGGACGAACGGCCTGTTGGGTCATAGAGTCAGGCGGTTCTGCGTATAAGTCTCTTATCGGCAGGATTCTGCTCAAAAGCTGCCGAACCTGACTCAACCGAAGGCCTTCGGAGGCATGCGATGCCCTTGCGCAGATCCGGTCCGGCCCGCCGTACAGTCCCTATTGCGGCCGGAACTCTCTTCTCTCTTCTCTCCGTGCTCGCTCTGCCCCTCGCGCTGCCCGGCTCCGCCACGGCGTCGGATGCCGAGAAGAGACCCGCCCACCCCGAACAGGACTGGATGGGTTCCACCATCGCGGCCCATGAAGGCGTCGTCCGGGCCGGCGGTGCCCAGCCGCGGGCCTCCTCCAAAAGGGCCGTGTCCGGCGTCGATGTCTCCAGCCACAACGGCAAGGTCGGCTGGCATGCACTGCGCAAGTCCGGGGTGCGTTTCGCGTACGTCAAGGCCAGCGAGGGGACCAGCTACACGAACCCGTACTTCGCGCAGCAGTACAGAGGCTCGTACGCCTCCGGCATGATCCACGGCGCGTACCACTTCGCGCTGCCCGACCACTCCAGCGGCGGTTCCCAGGCGCGGTACTTCGCCGACCACGGCGGCGACTGGTCCGCTGACGGCAAGACCCTGCCCGGCGCGCTCGACATGGAGTACAACCCTTACGGCGCGACCTGCTACGGCAAGAGCCACAAGTCGATGGTCAGCTGGATCCACGACTTCGTGCGCACCTACCGTGAGGAGACCGGCCGCGACGCGGTCATCTACACCTCCACCAACTGGTGGAAGCGGTGCACCGGCAACTCCGGCAAGTTCGGCAGGACCAACCCGCTGTGGATTCCGCGCTACGGCTCCTCCGTGGGCAAGCTGCCGGCCGGCTGGCGGTTCCACAGCATCTGGCAGCACACCTCCTCGGGCCACCCGGTCGGCGACCGCAACCGCTTCAACGGCACGTACACCCGTCTCAAGGTCCTTGCGAACGGCGACGACTGATCCTCCTCCCCGCACCCGCACCCGGCCGGTCCCCGGCGCCTCCCCCGGCGCCGGGGACCGGCCGTTTTCCGATCCCATCCACCGTCTGCGCGGCGCGAGTCGGGTGCTTTTTTCGACAACCCGGTTCGAACAACGGGGAATTCACCTCCGCGGTACAACCATCCACCGCCGACCGCTGTCCAACACTGCGAAACGACCACGCGACGCACTCCACCCGACGGGGGTATTCCGATGAAGCGTTCACGTGCCATCGCAGGATCCGCAGTACTGGCCGTGGCGAGTATCGCCACGATGACAGCGGCCACCACCGCGACCGCGGCCACGAAGGCCGCGTACAACGGAGCCTGTGGCAGCGGCTACAGCGTAGTGAATTCCGTACCGGTCACCGGAAAGGGGACCGTGTACCTGACATACAGCGCAAAAACCGGAAAGAACTGTGCCGTGACGGTGCGCAACAGCCCCGGTAAGCCCGTGTACATGTACACGTATCTCACGGCCACCGACGGCAGTTCCGATTGGGTTTACGACAACGGGCAGTACACCTCCTACGCCGGTCCCGTATATCTGCCCGCGAAGGGCATTTGTGTGGACTGGGGTGGCTCGATCGAGTCGGTCAGCGTCAGTGTTTCCGGCTCCAACTGCGGCCGGATGGCTGCCGGCGTCGTGAAGCACCACTGAGTCGGCCGTGACGGCGGGTTCCCGGGCAGCGTCCGCCCGGGGACCCGCCGTTGGCGTGTCGTACGCCGACAGCGGCGGGCGGCCGGGGTGGAGCGGGGCGGCTCACGCCGGACGGGCGCGGTGCTCGGCCGCGGCGGCGGCCGCGATGTTGCGGGCCATACCGCCGAACACCGCAGCGTGGAACGGCGAGATGGACCACCAGTACGCATGGCCGGTCAGTCCGTGCGGATGGAACAGGGCCCGCTGGCCGTACAGCGTGCGGCCCTGGGCGTCATGGCCGACCGTCAGTTCCAGCCAGGCCAGACCGGGGAGCCGCATCTCGGCGCGCAGCCGCAGCAGCCGGCCCGGCACGACCTCCTCGACGCGCCAGAAGTCCAGCGAGTCACCGACCCGGAGCCGGCCCGCGTCCCGTCGGCCGCGGCGCAGCCCCACCCCTCCGACCAGCCGGTCCAGCCAGCCGCGCACCGCCCAGGCGAGCGGGAGGGAGTACCAGCCGTTGTCGCCGCCGATGCCTTCGACCACCCGCCACAGCACCTCGGGCGGGGCGTCCACGGTCCGCTCCCGCCGGTCGGTGTAGAGGCTGCCGCCGGCCCAGTCGGGGTCCGTGGGGAGCGGATCGCTCGGTGCGCCGGGCACCGCGGCATTGGACCAGCGGGTGGTGACCTCGGCGTCGCGTACCCGGCGCAGCGCCAGTTCCAGCGCGTCGCCGAAGGCGATGGGGTGGCCCGGCGGGTCCGGGTCGGGGACGTAGCGGGCGATGTCGTGCTCGTGGCAGACGACCTCGTAGCGCAGGGATTCGGCCAGCGGACGGGCCAGGCCCGGCGGCACGGGGGTGACCAGGCCGATCCAGAGGCTGGACAGACGGGGGGTGAGCATCGGCACGGCGAGGATCAGCCGTTCGGGCAGCCCGGCGACCTGTGCGTAGCGCTGCATCATGTCGCGGTAGGTGAGGATGTCGGGCCCGCCGATGTCGAAGGTCCGGCTGACGTCGTCGGGGAGGCGGGCGCAGCCGACGAGGTAGCGCAGCACATCGCGGACGGCGATCGGCTGGATGCGGGTGCGCACCCAGCTGGGGGTGACCATGACCGGCAGCCGCTCGGTGAGATAGCGCAGCATCTCGAACGAGGCCGAGCCGGAACCGATGATGACGGCGGCGCGCAGTACGGCGGTGGGGACACCGGATGCCAGCAGGATGCCGGCGACCTCGGCGCGGGAGCGGAGGTGGGGCGACAGGTCCCGCTCGGGGATGCCCTCGGGAGTGAGTCCGCCGAGGTAGACGATCCGGCGCACTCCGGCGGCGCGGGCCTGACGGGCGAAGATCTCCGCGGCCCGGCGGTCGGTGTCCTCGAACCGCCGCCCGCTGCCCAGGGCATGCACGAGGTAGTAGGCGACATCGACGCCGTCCATGGCGGTGCGGACCGATTCGGCGTCGGTGACATCGCCGCGCCGCACCTCCGTCCGGTCGGCCCAGGGGTGGTCGCGCAGCTTCTCCGGTGTCCTGGCGAGTGCCCGTACGGCGTATCCGGCCTCGAGCAGCTCGGGGACCAGACGGCCGCCGATATAGCCGGTGGCGCCGGTGACCAGGGCACGCGGGCGCGGCGCGGGCGGCACCGGGGCCTCGCCTTTGTCGGCCATGTGCACGGCCTCCTCCGGCTGGTGGCAGCACGATGAACCTGCCCGCCAAGTGTGGCACCGACGCGGGCGCCGAGCATCACGGCGCGGGCCCGGACGGATGGCGCCGTGATGCCTGCCGGCGGGTGCGGGACAGCCCTTACGGCGTGCCGGGCGCCCCGGTGCTTTCCCGTGCCTCCAGATGCGGCAGTTCGCCCTGTACGGTCCGCAGCGGCCCGCCGTCGAGGACCGCGAGGAGTTCCCGGGCGGCGAGCCTGCCGAAGCCGGGGGTGTCGCGGACGAGTGCGGTGAGCCGGGGGTGGGTGACCCGGCACAGCGCCGAGTCGTCCCAGGCCACGATCGACAGCGCGCCCGGTACGGCGATGCCCCGCCCTGCGGCGACCGAGGCGCCGGCCACGGCCATCACATCGTTGTCGTAGATGATCGCCGTGGGCGGCTGCGCGGCGTCGAGGAGGCGGCGGGTGGCCTGGGCTCCCTCGGCGTCGGAGTAGTCGGTGGTCACCGAGTGGACATGCCGGTGGTCGAGGCCCCGCAGGTCCGCTTCGGTGCGCAGGGAGCGGATCCGGCGCTCGGTGTGGGCGAGGCCGGGCAGCCCCGCGATATGCACGATGCGGCGGTGTCCGAGGCCGTAGAGGTGATCGAGGACCCGGGCCATGGCTTTGGAGTCATCGGCCCAGACGGTGGAGAGCAACGGGTGGGGCGGGGCGCCGGCCGGTACGGACGCGGCGGGGCCGGAGGTGCCGGGCGCGGGGACGTCCGGATCGCGCGTGGCCGGGCCCCCGACGACCACGGCGGGCAGTCCGAGCGAGGCGAGCAGTTCCGGCCGTGGGTCCTCGGTGCGCGGGTCGACCACGAGGACGCCGTCCACCCGGCGCTCGGCCCACCAGCGGCGGTAGAGCGCGCACTCGGCATCGAGATCCTCCACGACCTGGAAGAGGAGGGCGATCTTCCGTGCGGAGAGCACTTCCTGGATGCCGGAGACGAGCTGGAGGAAGAAGGACTCCACGCCCAGGGTCTGCGCGGGCCGGGCGAGCACCAGTCCCATGGCGCCGGCGCGTTCGCCGGACAGGGCGCGGGCGGCGCTGTTGGCCTGCCAGCCCAGTTCCTCCGCGACGCGGCGTACCCGGGCGCGGGTGTCCTGGGAGACGCCGGGCCGGTCGTTGAGCGCGAAGGATACGGCGCTCTCCGACACCCCGGCCCGGCGCGCGATGTCCTTGATCGTCGGTCGGCGGACCGGCTTGGGCCGGGCCGCCTCACCGGGCGCTGTCATGGCGGGATCCCCCTCGTACTGAACCGCATTAGTGCGCCTCAGTCTGATCAGCGCCCAGGGGCCTGTCAAACGCCGTACGAACGGGTGGAGCGGGGCCGCTTTCCTGCCTCCTCCGGCGAACCCGGCTACCGGGGTATTGACACCTACTAAAACGCATTAGTAGCGTCTGCCGCGTCGTCGCCCGAGGTCTCGTGAAATAGCCCTCAAAGCGTCCGGGATACCCGCCGCATTCTTTACGGCTGCCATAAATCAAGGGGAATTACCGGCCCCTCGCGGCCATCCCGTCCGTGTCTGGTCCGAGCAAAGGAGCCACCAGTCATGCGTATATCCCGTCGAGCAGCCGCCGCGACCGCGGTCCTGGTCACCTCGGCGCTCGCCTTGACCGCATGCGGGCCCTCGGGGGGATCCGGCGGTTCGGACAGCGCCTCAGGGAAGGTCGAGGGCCAGGTCACCTTCCAGACCTGGAATCTCAAGGCCAATTTCAAAAAGTACTTCGACGGGGTCATCGCGGACTTCGAGAAGAAATATCCGGACGCCAAGGTGAAATGGGTGGACCAGCCCGCCGAGGGATATCCGCAGAAGCTGAGCGCGGACGCCGCGGGCGGCACGCTGCCCGATGTCGTCAATGTGTCGCCGGATCTCGCCTATCCGCTGGCCAAGGCCGGGCTCGCGCTGGATCTGGAAAAGGCGGCCGGAAAATATCGCGGCGAGTATCTCGACGGGGCATGGCGCAGCCACCGGATGCCGGGGATGCCGGGTGTCTATGCCTTCCCCTGGTATCTGAACACCGGGCCGATGTTCTACAACAAGGAGCTCTTCGCCAAGGCCGGGCTCGATCCTGAGAAGCCACCGACGTCCTACGACCAGCTGTTCAAGGACGCGGTGTCGATGGCGCGGAAGAGCGGCCGCAGGATAGCGATGCTCGCCGGCACCCCGTCGATCGAGGACTTCGGGCGCTATGGCGTGCGGCTGATGAACACGCAGGGAACGGAGTTCACCTTCAACGAGCCCAAGGGCGTCGAGCTGCTGCGGCACTACAAGGAGCTCTATGCGGCCGGGGCGCTGGACTCGCAGGCGCTCACCGCGCAGGCCGAGTCCGCCGGGCGGAAGTTCCAGCAGCAGTCCGTGGCCATGAATCCGGGCAGCGCGCTCGATCTGGAGAACTTCAAGAAGGAGGCACCGAGCCTCTACCGGCACATCGGCATCACGGACGCGGCCAACAACACCGGCAAGGCCAATATGTACGTCCAGGGCCTGATGGTGAATGCGCAGAGCAAGGTCAAGCCGGCGGCCGTCGCGTTCGCGCACTTCGTCACCGGCAAGAAGAACCAGATGGCCTTTGCCCAGCAGGTCACCATCTTCCCCAGCACCAAAAGCTCGCTGGACGACCCGTACTTCACCAAGGAGGACGGCACCGATGCGACCCGGGTGCGAGTGGCCTCCGCCAAATCGCTGAAGACCGCGGTGAATTACACCCCGGTGCTGCTCAGCGACCAGATGAAAACCGTGCTGCGCAATGCGGTCGCCAAGGCCGTACAGGGCAAGCAGTCCCCCGAGGCGGCACTGGACGGCGCGGTCGCCGAGTGCAATCGCCTGCTCAAGACCGGCTGAGACCGAGGCTCTTCGTGAAGACCAGGACGAAACCACCCGGCCGGGACGGAACAGCCCTCCTTTCGCCGGCCTCCGCTCCCCCGCAATGCCCCGCACCACGGCGCTCACCTCACGGCATCCGTACGCATCTGCCGTTCGGTCCCTGGCTGTTTCTGGCTCCCGGGCTGCTGATCGTCGCCGCATTCGGTCTGTATCCGTTCCTGAGCACGATGGCTCATTCCTTCACCGATGCGCGCACCCTCACCGCGGGGCAGTTCGTCGGCGGCGCCAATTACCGGGAACTGATCCATGACGCCATGTTCTGGACGGGGCTGCGCAACAGCCTGCTGTACGTCCTCGGGGTCGTACCGCTCCTGGTGCTCCTGCCGCTGCTGCTGGCGATGCTGGTACAGCGGCAGATCCCCGGGATCACCTTCTTCCGGGCCGCGTTCTACACCCCGGTGGTCGCCTCCGTCGTGGTCGTCGGTCTGATCTGGGTGTGGCTGCTGGACGACCGGGGGCTGATCAATGCGCTGCTGGAGGCGCTGGGCTTCGGCAGGGTCGGCTTCCTCAGCGATCCGTGGCTGCTGCTGCTCAGCGCGATGGCGGTCACGGTCTGGAAGGGCCTCGGCTACTACATGATCATTTATCTGGCGGCGCTGGCCAACGTCCCCAGGGAGCTGCACGAGGCGTGCGCGGTCGACGGTGCGGGGGCGGTGCGCCGCTTCCTGACCGTCACGGTGCCCGCGGTGCGCTCCACGATGGTGCTGGTGGCCGCGCTTTCCTCGGTGGGGGCCTTCAAGGTGTTCTCCGAGGTCTATCTGATGGCCGGTCCGACGGGCGGACCCGGCGGCGAGGACACCACGTTGGTGATGCTCGTCCAGCAGGCCGGCACCGGCCTCAGCGGACGGGTCGGCTATGCCTCCGCGCTGTCCGTCGTGGTCTTCGTCCTCACGCTCGGTCTGATGTTGCTGGTGCTGCGCGCCAACCGCAAGGAGGAGCGATGAGCGCCCACGGCCGGCAGGTGGACCGCCGGGAGCCGGACCGTCGGGACCCGGACCGCCGGGCCGGGTGGGAGCGTGCCGAGCGGCGGATTCCGCGGTGGCAGCTGCTGCTCCGCTATCTGCTGCTGCTCGCCGTGCTGGCACTGACCGTCGGGCCGTTCCTGTGGCAGCTCTCCACCTCCCTCAAGGGCGCCGGCGAGGACATCTACCGCTATCCGCCGAGCCTGATCCCGCACGAGGCCACGCTCGGCAACTACGCCGGTGTCGCAAAGATCATCCCCGTCTGGGACTTCGCGCTGAACTCCCTCAAGGTCGCCGTCGCCAATGTGCTCACCAACTGCGCGGGCGCGGCACTCGCGGGCTACGCACTGGCCCGGATGCGCTTCAAGGGCCGGAAGGCCGCACTGGTCGTCTTCATCATGGCGATGCTGGTGCCGGTCGAGAGCATCATGATCGCTCAGTTTGTGACGATGCGGGAGCTTCAGCTCAACAACACCCTGCTCGGGGTGGTGCTGCCCGGCTGCATCGGGGCGATGAACGTGCTGCTGATGCGCAATGCCTTCGCCGGCCTGCCGTACGAGGTGGAGGAGGCCGCGTATGTCGACGGCGCCAACGCCTGGCAGCGTTTCGTGCGGATCGCGCTGCCCTCGGTCAGGGGCACCCTCGCGGTGGTCGCGATCTTCGCCTTCATGGGGGCCTGGGACGACTTCCTGTGGCCGCTGATCGTGCTGAGCGACCAGTCGAAGTTCACCCTGACCATCGGCCTGAACTTTCTGCACGGCACCTTCGCCGACAATCAGCGGCTGGTCGCGGCCGGCACCGTCATCGCCGTGCTCCCGCTGATCGTGCTGTTCGCCTGTCTGCAACGCTCCTTCTTCCGCGGCGTCGGCGAGGGCGCCGTCAAGGGCTGAGCCCTCGACCGGTCCCGGATACGCCCTGCCCCGCTCCCCCTCACAGGAAGCTCCCTGCCCGTGCCGCACACCACCCGCAGCCCGGCGCGCTTCCGCGCCGGCACCACGCCCGGCCAGGGCTCCCCGCCCCGCTTCGGCGCCAACTACACGCCCACCCACGGCTGGTTCCACCATTGGCTGGACTTCGACCTGGATTCCGTACGCGCCGACCTCGACTCCCTCGCCGCCCTCGGCCTGGACCACATCCGGGTCTTCCCGCTGTGGCCGCTGTTCCAGCCCAACCGCACCCTGATCCGGCCGCGCGCCGTGGAACAGCTGGTGCAGCTGGCGGACGCCGCGGCCGAGCGCGGCCTCGACGTCAATGTCGACGGGCTACAGGGCCATCTGTCGAGCTTCGACTTCCTGCCCGCCTGGACCCGGACCTGGCACCGCCGCAACCTCTTCACCGACCCCGAGGTGTGCGCCGGCCAGGAGGAGTATCTGCGGACACTGGCGGCCGCGCTCGCCGACCGGCCCCACTTCCTCGGGATGACGCTCGGCAACGAGATCAACCAGTTCTCGGACCGCCCGCACCCGGACCCCGACCGGATCACCGACGCACAGGCCACGGCCTGGCTGGAGCGGATGCTGGCGGCCTGCGAGCGCGGCGCGCCGGGACGGACACATCTGCACGCCGCGTACGACGCCGCCTGGTACCAGGACGGCCATCCCTTCACCCCCGCCCAGGCGGCCCGGCTGGGCGCCGTCACGGCCGTGCACTCCTGGGTGTTCAACGGCACCGCACAGCGGCACGGCCCCACCGGCACCGCCACCGAGCAGCACGCCGCCTATCTCATCGAGCTGTCCAAGGCCTGGGCGAGGGACCCGCACCGCCCCGTGTGGCTCCAGGAGGTCGGCGCGCCCGCACCGCACATCCCCGAGGAGGGAGCGGCACGGTTCACCGAGGCCACCGTCGTCAACGCGCTGGACTGCCCGGACGTCTGGGGCGTCACCTGGTGGTGCTCACACGATGTGTCGCGGTCGCTGGCGGACTTCCCCGAGCTGGAGTACGGGCTGGGGCTGCTCGACAGCGACCGCAGGGTCAAGCCCGCGGGGCGGGCGATCGCGGCGCTGGTCGCGGACCGGCGCGGCCGTACACACCGTCCGCCGGTACGCACCACCGCGCTGGCCGTCGACGTCGGCGGGGGCGACGCCGCGCCCCGCCGCTCGGTGTGCGCGCCCGGCGGCCCGGTCTTCGAGGCCTGGGCCGAACTCACCGCGCAGGGTGTCCGCCCGGCACTCGTACTGGCCGAACTCGCCTCCGACAGCGCACATTTGACGTCCCGCGGCATCACCGAGGTCTGCACACCCGACGAGGCCATAAGGACCCCGCGCCGGCCGTCGTCATCCTTCCCCCACCGGAGGAGCACCTCATGAACCGGCACCCCTCTCCCGTCTCCCGCCGCCGGGTACTGCTGGCCGGGGCGGGCTCCGCGGCCGCCCTGCTCGGTCCGTCCCTCGGGGGCGGCACCGCGGCGGCGGCCGGCCGGCCCCGGGCCGGCGCCGCGGACTCCCTGCAACCGTATGCCTCGTACTGGTTCCCCGACTCGCTGCCGTCGGGCACGCCCGGGGACGGCATCACCTGGCGCAGCCTCAAGGCCTGGACTCCCGGAAACGACCGGGATCTGGCGTTCAACACGGCGAGCGTGCCGCTGGCCGAGCGCTTCACCCCGGTTCCGGCGAACAACACGGCCCGCGCCGGCCAGGCCCGGATCGGCGCGCTTGCGGCCTTCGACCACACCGCGGGCAACCCGTCGCAGGGCTCGTCGACCGCGGACTACTACACGCCGACCCACTGGGCCTACCTCGACGAGCTGGTCTTCTGGGGCGGCTCGTCCGGCGAGGGCCTGATCCTGGCGCCGAACGCGCCGATCGTCGATGCCGCACACCGTCACGGCGTCCCGGTGCTGGGCACGGTCTTCCTGCCGCCGGTCGCCTACGGCGGACAGCTGCGCTGGACCCGCGATCTGGTGCAGAAGGACGCGGCCGGGCGCTTCCCGCTCGCCGCGAAGCTGGTGCAGGTCGCGACGGTGTACGGCTTCGACGGCTGGTTCATCAACGCGGAGACCGGCGGCGGTGACGCCGCACTGGCCGCCGATATGCAGGCCTTCCTGCGGGCACTGCGCGCCGCGGGCTCCGGGCACGGTCTGCGGATCACCTGGTACGACGCGATGAACAGGACCGGCCAGGTCGGCTGGCAGGGTGCGCTCGACGAGCTGAACCAGCCGTTCTTCCAGGACGACGCCGGTCCGGTCGCGGACTCGATGTTCGTGGACTTCCGGTGGAGCGCCGGGCGGCTGGCGGACTCGGGGCGGCTGGCGGAGCAACTGGGGCGCAGCCGCTACGAGTTGTGGGCCGGGGTCGATGTCGAGTCGGCGGGGTGGGACAGCGGCACGGACTGGGACGCGATCATCCCCGGCGGGCGCGATCATGTCGTCTCGTACGGCTTCTACCGTCCGGAGTGGACCCTTCACCATCTGCCCGCGGGGCGCACACCCGGACAGTTCCATGCCGCGGACGACCGGTTCTGGTCCGGTGAGGGCCTGGATCCGACCCGGCCCGGCGGCACCGGCGGCTGGCGCGCACCGGCCTCCGCCGTCGCGGACCGCTCGACGCTCACCGCGCTGCCCTTCGCCACCACCTTCAACACCGGTCATGGTCTGCGCTGGTACGAGGACGGTGCGGTCACCTCCGCCGGCCCCTGGAACCACCTCGGCCTCCAGGACCGGCTGCCCCCGAGGCGCTGGGCGGTGCGGACCGCGGGGCAACGCCCTGAGGTGTCCCTGGACTTCGCCGACGCGTGGCGCGGTGGCAGCAGCCTGCTGGTGCGGGGCGCCCTCGACGCGCCCGCCACGCTGGAGCTGTTCCCGGCACGGCTGCCGGCCGGCTCCGCCACCGTGCTGGACCTCACCCACCGCCTCGACCCGGCCTCGGGGCCGGTGACCGTCGAGGTGGCCGTGGCACTGCGGGACGCACCGTCGCCGGGCGAGCCCGCCCCGTACTCCTTCCGGCCGGCCGGGACCCTCGCACCGGGCAGCGGCTGGCGCACCACCTCCCTGCGTCTCGGCTCCCTCGGCCCGGGGACCCTTCATGCCCTCGGGGTGCGGCTGACCGGCCGCGAAGGCGCCGCGGTGGCCTGGCGGCTGGGGGCGCTCGCGGTCCGCGACGCCACCGGGACCCCGGCCGCGCCCGCCGGGCTGAAGGTCACGGGTGCCGCCACCGCCGATGGGGCGACCGCGGTGCGGCTGAGCTGGCGCCGCGCACCGGGCCCGGTGCGCCACTACGAGCTGTACCGCCGCTTCCCGGACGGGACACGGGAGTTCCTCGGCGGCACCTGCGGTACGGCCTTCTACGTAACGGGCCTGCGGCGTGCCCGGAACGAGCCGGCCGCCCGGCTCGAAGTACGCGCCGTGCACGAACTGTTCACCGTCTCGCAGCCGTCGAGGACCCAACTCCCCTGGTAAGTACCGACGGCCACCGGATTGCCGTGCCGCCGTCACCACCCCTCAACGCAACGGAGCCCCCTCCATGCATGACGATCGCGCACTGATCGAAGCCCGCCTCAAGCGCGTCCTGGACGAGCGCATCCGGCCCGCGCTGTATCCGGAATCGGTTCCCCTGGACGTCGCGGCCTGGGTGGCACCGGGAACAGGGGGCTCCGCTGCTCGAACGGAGTCGAGAGCTCGGGGAACGGTGCCGGTGGCCGAGGGACTGGCCGCCGCCCATACACCGGTGGCGGTGGGTGACGCCTGGGGCGCTCCCTGGGGTACGACATGGTTCAAGGTCCGTGGTGAGGTGCCGCGGGCCTGGGCAGGACGCACCGTGGAGGCGGTGCTCGACCTGGGCTTCGACGAGCGGATGCCCGGCTTCCAGTGCGAGGCGCTGGTCCATCTGCCCGACGGCACCCCGGTCAAGGCGATCAATCCGCGGAACCAGTGGGTGCGGGTGGGCGCGCCGGTGGGCGGCGGGGAACACGTCGAATGGCATCTGGAGGCCGCGTCCAATCCCGTCATCCTCGATGTCCACCCGTTCCGGCCCACGCAGTTGGGCGACCAGGAGACGGCGGGGAGCGAGCCGCAGTACCGGCTGGCGCGGATGGACCTGGCGGTGTTCGACACCGAGGTGTGGGAGCTGATCCAGGATCTTGAGGTGCTGGGTGAGCTCATGGCCGAGCTTGCGGTGGACAGCCCGCGGCGCTGGGAGCTGCTGCGGTCGGTGGGCCGGGCGCTGGACGCGGTGGATCTTCAGGACGTGAACGGGACGGCGCAGGCGGCCCGTGCGGAACTGCGTACCGCGCTGTCGGCGCCGGCCGGGGCCTCCGCGCACCGCATCAGCGCGGTGGGACATGCGCATATCGACTCGGCGTGGCTGTGGCCGCTGCGCGAGACGGTACGGAAGGTGGCCCGTACGGCGTCGAACATGACGGCGCTGCTGGAGGACGAGCCGGAGTTCGTGTTCGCCATGTCGCAGGCGCAGCAGTACGCCTGGATCAAGGAGCACCGGCCCGAGGTCTACGCCAAGGTCAAGAAGGCGGTCGCGGAGGGGCGGTTCATACCGGCGGGCGGTATGTGGGTGGAGTCGGACACCAATATGCCCGGGTCGGAGGCGATGGCCCGGCAGTTCGTGCACGGCAAGCGGTTCTTCCTGGAGGAGTTCGGCGTCGAGAACGAGGAGGCGTGGCTGCCGGACACCTTCGGTTTCGCCGCGGGACTGCCGCAGATCATCAAGGCGGCGGGGGCGAAATGGCTGCTGACGCAGAAGATCTCCTGGAGCCAGATCAATGCCTTTCCGCACCACACCTTCCGCTGGGAGGGCATCGACGGCACCCGGATCTTCACCCACTTCCCGCCGGTGGACACCTACAACTGCCAGATGGCGGGCAGCGAAATCGCCCATGCGGCACGGAACTTCAAGGACAAGGGAGTGGCGCGGCACTCGCTCGCGCCGACCGGCTGGGGCGACGGGGGCGGCGGCACCACCCGCGAGATGATCGCCAAGGCCCGCAGACTGCGTGATCTGGACGGCTCGGCGACGGTGGAGTGGGAGCGGCCCGCGGACTTCTTCGCGAAGGCGGAGGCGGAGTACCCCCAGGCGCCGGTGTGGGTGGGCGAGCTCTATCTGGAGCTGCATCGCGCGACCCTCACCAGCCAGGCGAAGACCAAACGAGGCAACCGGCGCAGCGAACAGCTGCTGCGGGAGGCCGAACTCTGGTCGGCCACGGCGGCAGTGCTGGCACAACACCCCTACCCCTACGCGGCGTTGGACCGCCTGTGGAAGACGGTGCTGCTCCACCAGTTCCATGACATCCTGCCCGGTTCCTCCATCGCCTGGGTCCATCGCGAGGCGGCGGAGACCTATGCGGCGGTCGCCGCCGAGCTGGAGGGCATCGTCGCGGCCGCACTGGCGGCGCTGGCCGGCCGGGGGGACACGGAGCTGGTGGTGAACTCCGCGCCGCACGCCCGCGGCGGGGTCGCGGCCGGAGCCGTGGCCCCCTCGGTGAGCGAGGGACCCGAGGTGGCGGCCGTGCCGCGCGAGGGCGGCGGATTCGCGCTCACCAACGGTCTGCTGCGGATCGAGATCGACGACCGCGGTCTGGTGGTGTCCGCCTACGACCGGACGGCCGCACGCGAGGCCGTCGCGCCGGGCGGGGCGGCGAATCTGCTCCAGATCCACCCGGACTTCCCCAACATGTGGGACGCCTGGGACGTGGACGCCTTCTACCGCAATGTCGTCACCGATCTGACGGATGCGGACGAGGTCGTGCTCGACGAGGTGTCCGGGGAGGCCGCGACGGTCCGTGTCAGCCGTACCTTCGGCGGCTCCCGTGTGGTGCAGTCGCTGACGCTGGCGCGCGGGCAGCGGCGGCTGGACATCGACACCGAGGTCGACTGGCACGAGACCGAGAAGTTCCTCAAGGCCGCGTTCCCGCTGGACCTGCACGCCGAACGCTATGCGGCGGAGACCCAGTTCGGGCATCTGTACCGGCCCACCCACACCAACACCAGCTGGGAGGCGGCCAAGTTCGAGGCCTGCGCGCACCGGTTCGTCCAGCTCGAGGAGCCGGGCTGGGGCGTGGCCCTGGTCAATGACGCGACATACGGCCATGACGTCACCCGTACCGTCCGGGAGGACGGCGACCGTGGCACCACCACAACCGTCCGGCTCTCCCTGCTGCGGGCCCCGCGGTTCCCCGACCCGGAAACGGACCAGGGCCTGCACCTCTTCCGCTATGCGCTCGTCCCCGGCGCCACCATCGGCGACGCGGTGCGCGAGGGCCATCGCATCAATCTGCCCGAGCGCCGGATCAGCGGTGCCGCGGCGGTCGCGCCCCTGGTCACGGCCGACAACGACGCCGTGGTGGTCACCGCGGTGAAGCTGGCCGACGATGCGAGCGGCGATGTGGTCGTCCGTCTCCATGAGGCGCACGGCGGGCGGGCCGCCGTCACCTTGACCACGGCCTTCGAGCCGGCCGACGCCCTCGCCACCGACCTGCTGGAGCGCCCGGCCGAGGACGGTCCGGTGCTCGACCGGCAGGGGAACACGATCCGGATGCGGCTCCGCCCCTTCCAGATCGTGACCGTGCGGCTGCCCCGGGCGGGCGGCCGGTAGCGGCCGGACGGGGGACGGCGGGCGGCTCCGGGGCCGGCTTACGCCCCGGGGCCGTCCGAGCGCGACCGGGCGTCGCGGCAGGCGTCCCGGCGCAGCTCGTGCCGCCGCTCGCGCCCGGTGCCGCGCCCGGCCGCCCGGCCACGGCCGGGCCGATGGCCGTACGGCGCCTCATGGTCCGGATCGCGGCTCGGGTCCAGGCCCAGCATGTCCGTCAACAACGACAGATCGTCCGCGTCGCGCGCATGGCCGGCCAGCGCCTTCCTGGCGAGCCGTCGTTCCTCGTCACACGGCATGCCGCGCGGCGCGGCGTCCTCGGCACTGCGGTGTTCATCGCTCACCGCTGCATTCTCGGCCGGACCGCACGACCGTGCCCGTCGAGCGAGCCACGGGCCGCCCGGCGGAAACCGCCGGCGAGGCGTTGCTCCACACGAGTGAGCGAAGTCCCTCAGGACCGGCTCACGCAAGGGAACCTCCGACAACGCTTTTACCTCTATATGGGCACTTGCACTTGATCACCCAGTCGCGGAGTCCCCCTTGAAACGCCCTTACGCCGTCGCGCTCGCGGCCACCCTCCTCGCCGCCTGCGCACTGCTCACCGGCTGCTCGGAGGCCGGAAACCCGGTCGACTTCAACGCCGACGCCAAGAATGACGGCGCCGCGCGGGCCAAGCCCGTCGACGACGACACCCTCATGCCGACCGGCCCCAGGAGCGACTTCCGCATCACCCGGACACTGGACGACGGCACCCATATAGCGCGGGCGACGCTGCACGGCCCGAAATCCGGCGTCACCGGAAGTGTCTGGGTCTGGGCCCCGAAGGAATACCGCGACCCGAAATACGCCAAAAGCGGATTTCCGGTGCTGATAGCCCTGCCGGGTGGCCTGGGCAGCCCGAAGGAGGCCGGCGGGGTCACGAATTACTGGGTCGGCGGCGATATCGAGCTCCAGGAGAACCTCACCCGGTGGACCGCGGAGGGCAAGAGCCTGCCGTTCATCGTGGTGATGCCGATGCTCAACCCGGACACCCGCTATCACGACGCCAGCGACATACCCGGGCAGCAGAAGATGGGGACCTGGCTGACGGAGGATGTCGTTCAGCTGGCAAAGGCCAATTTCCGTACGTTCAAGTCACGCGACGGCTGGGCCTTCATGGGCTCGTCCTCGGGCGGCTTCGCCGGGCTGAAGTCGGTGCTGAAGCACCCGGAGAAATTCAAGGCGGCGATAGCCAGCGGCCCGGACATGGCGCCGGATTCGCCGCTGTGGGCGGGGCACCGGGCGGAGCGGGACGCCAACACTCCGGCGAAGCTCGCCCGGCAGCTGCTGCAAAAGGGCGGTCCGGACGTCTACCTCGCCTTCCAGGCCGGCACCAGGGAGTCCACCGCCGTCAAGGCCCCCATACAGCGGTTCCGCCAGACCTACGGCAAGGGCCCGATCCACACCGCCCTCCAGATGATCCCCGACGGCCGGCACAACGCCTGGGACTACCAGAAGGGCATGGCCGCCGGTTCGATCAAGTTCATCAGCGACCGGATGAAGGCACCCGTACCGAGCGCCTCCTGAACCGTGCGCCACGGCCGCCGGGTGCGCCCCGGCGGTGTCCCCGGCGCGCAGATGCAGATCACCTGAGTGGGGGTGATGCTGGACTCGTGGGGGGACCGTGGTGAGGAGGACGACTCATGTCCATGATGGACAAGATCAAGAGCATGCTGAAGGGCCACGAAAGCCAGGCGGACAAGGGCATCGAAAAGACCGGCGACATGGTCGACGACAAGACCCAGGGCAAGTACAAGGGCCAGGTCGACACAGGCCAGGAGAAGATGCGGGACCAGTTCGGCGGCGGGCAGGGCCAGGACCGGCCGCCGCAGCCCTGAGCCGGCGGCTCCCCTTCGGCGGAGGTCCGCCCGCCCGCGAGGGCCGGCGGCCCTTTGCCGCCGTCCGCGGCCGGCCGGGTGAGGCTGCGCCCCGGTACCCGCTTCGGCGCCCGCCCCCGGGGCCGGGAACGGACGCCGACTGCGAGTCCGCCGGACCTACGTCAGCCGGATCTTCTCCGCCTGGGGGCCCTTGTGACCCTGAGTGACCTCGAAGGTCACCTTCTGGCCCTCCTGGAGCTCGCGGAAGCCCGTGGCGTCGATGTTCGAGTAGTGCGCGAAGACGTCGGCGCCGCCGCCGTCCTGTGCGATAAAGCCGAAGCCTTTCTCCGAGTTGAACCACTTCACCGTGCCGGACGCCATTTCCGTCTCCTTCGTTCAAGGGGCTCGAAGCGGCTTGCGCGTGCTGCGGAAGCCGGAGGTGATCGCCCTGGTCCGGAGACGCGCTACACAGCAAGGACGCCCGTGAATGCGACACGGGCGTCCGGCACTTCGGAACCACGACAGCTGATCAGGACGCTACACCGAGCAACGCCCGGCGGGCCGCACAACCGTGACGGACGCGTCGCCCTTCACCGGGCGAGGCCATCGTGCGTCCTCCGTATCCCTGACCGATCGGATGGATGTACGACGGCCGGCGATACGGGGCACGGACTCAGCCGGGCTCCCCGTCCCGGCTCCCGGGCGGTTTGCGACGCCGCCACCACAGACCGGTGCCGAGCCCGGCCAGGGCGATGACCCCGACGGCTCCGGCGGCGTAGAGGAACCACCGGTACCGCGCATGCGCGTCGGCAGCCGTCTGTGCCGCGACCGCGGCCTTGTGCAGCGGTGTGACGGGCTGTGGCCGGTGGACGACCCGCTGCGGCTCGTCGCCGCTGTCGCCGGGCGCCATGACGGGCAGCATGCCGACCGCCGCAGCCCGCGGAGCCGCCTCGAAGCCCCAGTCCAGCAGGCTGCGCGTCTCCTCGTAGACGGCGTTCCGGCTGCCGGACTGCGGGTTCATGACAGTGACCAGCAGCGTCCGGCCGTCGCGCCGGGCGGCGGCGATCAGCGTGTTGCCGGCGTGGGTCGTGTAGCCGTTCTTCACCCCGATGAGGCCGTTGTACGGTCTGACGCCGTGTGAGCCGACCAGCAGCCGGTTGGTGTTCTGGATGCCGAACGCGTCCGGGCCGCCGTCCTCCGGCAGCTCCGCCTGTTTCGTCGAGGCGAAGTAGGCGAAGTCGGGGTCGGTCAGGCCGGCCCGCCCGAAGAGCGTCAGGTCGTACGCGGACGAGAACTGACCCGGTGTGTCGAACCCGTCGGCGGACGCCACCGTGGTGTCCCGGGCGCCGAGGCGGCGCGCCGTCGCCTGCATGTCGTCGATGGTCTTGTCCCAGCCGCCGTTCATGCCGGCCAGGGTGTGCACCGCATCGCTGCCCGAGCGGAGGAAGACGCCGTGCCACAGATCCGCGACGCGATAGGGGAGGTCCTCCTTGAGGCCGGCGAGCGAGCTGCCCGCCTCGATGCCGGCCAGGTCCCGGAGGGAGACGGTGTGTACCTCCTCCTGGGAGAACCTCGGCAGCACCGTCACGGCGAACAGCGCCTTGAGGGTGCTGGCGGGCGGCAGCGGCCGATGGGCGTCCTTGGCCGCGAGGACCTTCCCGCTCGCCATGTCCGTCACCATCCAGGACAGCGCGGTGACATCCGGTGGCTCCGGTACGTCCCGCCGGGGCAGGAACTGCACTCCACGCCCGTCCAGCCGGCTGTTGGCATCGACCGGATCGGCCACGTGCGCGCCGGGCCGCAGGTCGTCGACGCCATGGGGGCCATCGGCGGCTGCCGGCCCGGGAACGGCCAGCAGGCTCACGGCACAAACGGTGGCTGCGGTAACGACTCTGACGGAGGCCCAACTCGCGCTCGACATGTGGCCCACGCTAAAAACGACCTCGGCCGGGCGCTGGTTGGCCTACGCCATCCGATGCGCGGGCGCCCCACTGCTGCACGCGCCACGCCGGGGCCGACGGAACACCGCCGGCCCCGGCCCGGCCGGGCGGACGCGGTCTACCAGATCGCGTCGACCCACTCCGGGTGGTCGATGAACGGGTTCCGGTTGTGCTGGTACTTGTCGAAAATCACCTGGTTGCGGTGCTGCTCGAAGGCGTTGGGCGGGTCCTCCTTGCTCCACTGCTTCAGGACGGAGAGCCGTCCGATGTGCGGCTGGGAGCCGTTGCCGACCTGGTCATTGGGCTCCAGGTCGGGGAAGCCGTCGCCACCGTCGTAGCGGACGGCCATATAGAGGATCATGCGGGCGACATCGCCCTTGACCTCGTCACGGGGCTCGAAGGAGTCGTCGTCGGTGTAGTTGCCCGGCGCCTCGCCGACCTCCGTACCGCCGTTGTCGAAGTCCTTGTTGCCGCGGGTGCTGTTGACGGACACATCCGCCGGGCGCAGATGGTGGATGTCGGTGCCGGGCCCGGTGTCGGTACCGAAGTCGCCGTGGGACTTCGCCCAGACGTGCTCGCGATTCCAGTCGTCGGGATTGCTTCCGTTGGCGGTCTTGCTCTGCGAACGGCCGGTGTACAGCAGAATGACGTTCGCGCTGTTGGCCGGGTCCTGGTCGGTGTCCTTGAGGGCGTCCCAGACCTGGGAATACGTCAGCTTTCCGGTCTGGGTGCTGCTGATGATCCGGTGCAGCGAATCCTTGAGCTCCTGGCCGGTCTTGCCCACGGCGTCTTTGTAGTACGTGTCGTCATATCCGCCGACGGATATGGAGGAATGCTGGGCGATGGACGCGGCAGTGGCACTGTGGTGTGCGGCCGGCGTTGCCGTTGCATTTGCCGGGATCTGTACCGCTACTGCCGTCAATGCCGTTCCGGCGGCGATGGCCAGCGCGGTACGGGCGCGACGCGTCACGCGGATGTGGTCCACGAAGGGTGTCCTCTCCCCGAATTGTGGCGCCGAGTCGCGAAAATGTGGGGCACGACCGGCACCGGCCGTTGGGAATACGGCCGCAGGCAGCTTTCCACCGCGGTAATCACCACCGTGTGAACATCAGGGAAGAGTTATGTGTCCACCCCGTGGCAATCACCGAATTCCCCCGAAAACGCCGCACCGCTATGCCTCGTCGATACCTCGTCAGAAGTGCTGCGTCCACGTCGCTTTCGGCTTGAGCGCCCGAGGGAACAGCCGCTCACGGATGCGGTGTGGCCCATACCGGCGAAGAGCGCCACAGCAGATGGCGGCGGAAGCGACGCCCCGGCAACGCCGGCGAGCGCGCCGATGCCCCCTTGGGCCCATCGGGTGAACCCATGCCTCACCCGCAACCGAACGGGCACCGTACGGCTTCCGAAGCACTGACACAGTCTTCGCCGAATCCCTGAACCCTTCGGACCGCGAGTTGTGGAGGCCCCCATGTCGCCTTACCGCCCCACTCCCCCGCCGTACGGTGCGACGCCGGAATATGCGCTCGCTCCCCCGCGCCCCGAGGAGCGCCTCGGCACGCCCGCCCACCCCTTCCTCCCGCCGCCCCGCCCGGAGGACCGGCTGCCCTTCGAGCCGCCGCGGCCGTCCCACCTGCCCGCTCCCCCGCGTCCCGAGGAGCAGCGGCAGGGGCCGGTGGCGATGCCCGATCGCCGGTGGCTGGACCTCCAGGCCGCCTTGGCCGCGGCAGGAGTCGCTCCGGCGGACGGGGAGCTGGCCGCCCTGGCGGAGATCGCGAGTCTGGGCGACACCACGGTGGGTGCCGTCATCGGCTGGCTCACGGCCGCCGCACAGGCGTCCTGGCCCCGGTCGCGCGCCGTGTGAGGGAGTCCGCCTGCCCGGTCACCGCAGACCGGGCAGGCTGCGCAGCTCACCGATCTTCAGGGCGCGGGCCAGGCCCAGGAAGATCAGGGCCATGCTGAGGCCGCCGGCGAACAGCGCCAGGGCAGGGCTCCAGCCCGCTGCGACGGGCACACCGGAGCAGGCTCGGGCCGCGAGCCAGCCGACCGCCGCGGCCGCGGCGGCGGATGCGGCCAGCTTGCCGTAGGTGCGGCACAGGCGTCGGCCGTCGAGGCGTCCGGAGAGCCGCCGGCGCAGCAGCAGCGCGGTGATCAGCAGCCCGATGCCGTAGGCGACGGCATAGGCGGCGGCCATTCCGGTGACGGCCCACTGGGCGGGCAGCAGCAGATGGCATGCGGTGGCCAGGACGATGTTGACGGCGGCGATCCAGACGGCCACCCAGAACGGCGTACGGGTGTCCTCGAAGGCGTAGAAGCCGCGCAGCAGCAGGTACTGGGCGGAGTACGGGATCAGGCCGAGCCCGAAGGCCTGGAGCATGTGCCCGGCGGGCGCGGCCGAGGCGACGTCCACGGCGCCGTGCGCGAACAGGAGCTGGGCGGTCTGCGGGCCGAGGGCAAGGAAGAAGAAGGCGGCCGGGACGATGACGACGCCGCTGATGCGCAGCGCACCGGAGAGGTCACTGCGCAGCTCGTCCAGACGGTGTTCGGCGACCGCGCGGCTCATCCGCGGCAGCAGCGCCGTCACCAGCGAGACGGTGACGATCGACTGTGGCAGCGTCCAGATGATCTGTGTATAGCTGTACGAGGTGTATCCGACGCCCGCGGTGGGGAGTTGCTGGTCCGCGGCACTGGCGTAGTGCGTGACGACGACCATCGCGGCCAGGTTGGCGAGCACGAACAGCAGGGTCCAGCGGGCGGCCGAGATGCTCTTGCGCAGCCCGGTGCCGCGCCAGTCGAAGCGCGGCCGGAAGCGGAAACCTGCGGCGCGGACGAAGGGGATCAGGGCGAGACCCTGCACGGCGATGCCACCGGTGGTGACAAAGCCCAGGAGGTCGATCTGGCCGGGGGTGATGTCCTCGACGCGGTCGGGTCCGGTCAGCAGGCCGAGGTAGATCCCGAACATCGTGATCAGCACGATGTTGTTGAGGACCGGGGTCCACATCATCGCGCCGAACTTGCTGCGGGCGTTGAGGACTTGGCCGAGGATGAAGAACAGGCCGTAGAAGAAGATCTGCGGCAGCAGGAAGCGGGCGAAGACCACGGTGAGCTCGAAGGCGGCGTGGTGCCCGGGTGTGTCGGGTGTGAAGACGGCGACGATCTGCGGCGCGGCCCAGACCGAGAGCGCCGTGCCCACCGCGAGCACGCTCAGGACGAGGGTGACCAGGCGCTGTTCGTGGGCGCGGCCGCCGTCCGCGTGCTCGACCCTGGCGCGGACCAGCTGCGGCACCAGCACCGAGTTCAGCGCGCCGCCGATCAGCAGGGTGTAGATGCTCATCGGGACCATGTTGGCGGTGTTGTACGTCGTGGCGAGCAGGCCGGTGCCGAGTGCGGCCGCCTGGAGCACCTGCCGGATCAGCCCCGTGCCGCGGGAGACCACGGTCCCCAGCGCCATCAGGAGCGAGGAGCGTTGCAGTCCCCCGCCCTCGCCTCCCCCTTCGCCCCCACCCTCGCCGCCCCGTTTACCCGCGGCATGCCGGCGCCGCCCTCGGTGCGGCGTGGACCCGCCCCGTTCCCCCTCGCCGCCGGGCGCCGGCCCGTCGTCGGTTGTCTCGCCGTCCGTCCACCGGTCCGGCAGACGTAGCGGCAGTGTGTCGTGTGGTGTGTGCGGTGTCCCCTCCAGCATTCCGTCAATCTACGTCGAACCCCGGGTGGACTTGGGCCGATTGGACGCCCCGGGCGCACGGGAGGGCTTCGCACGGGGCAGAGGACGGGCCCGGTCGGGATCGAGGAGCGGGGCGAGCAGGTCGCCGTGGTGGGCACAGCGGGGTGCGATCTCACTGAAGAGGAAGGTGAGTTGAGAGGGGTCGCTGCACTCGGCGATCTCGTCCCAGGTGACCGGGGCGGAGACGGTGGGGGTGGGTCGGGCGCGCAGGGTGTAGGCGACGGCGGTGGTCTTGGCGGCGGCGTTCTGGGAGAAGTCGATGAAGACCTTGCCGGGGCGCAGGGCCTTGGTCATCTTGTGCACGACGAGGTCGGGGAGGGCCGCCGCGGCCTCGACGGCGAGGGTCCTGGCGTAGGCGGTGGTCCGCTCGGAGGAGGTGGGTTCGATGGCCACGATGAGGTGCAGGCCCTTGGAGCCGCTGGTCTTCGCGTAGACGTCCAGGCCGTCGGCGGCCAGCCGGTCGTGCAGCCACCGGGCCGCGGTGCAGCACTCCACGATGGTCGCCGGGGCGCCGGGATCGAGGTCGAGGACGAGGCGGTCGGCGATGCCCGGGGCCTGACACGTCCACTGGGGGGTGTGCAGCTCGACGACCAGGTTCGCGGCCCAGACCAGCGCGGGCAGGTCCTGGAGCAGCACCTGGCGGGCGGGACCGGACGTCGAATGGGGCACCTCGCAGGTCTTCACCCAGGAGGGTGTGCCGGGCGGCACGTTCTTGGTGAAGAAGCGCTGGCCGTCCGGTCCGTCGGGGTAGCGCAGGAAGGAGAGCGGCCGGTCGTGGAGGTGGGCGAGCAGCGGGCCCGCGACGGTGGTGCAGTAGTGCAGCACCTCGCCCTTGGTGGTGCCGGTCTCGGCATAGAGGACCTTGTCCAGGTTGGTCAGCGAGAGGCGTCGCCCCTCCACGTCAGTGATCGGCGACATACGATGAGAATCCCACACAAGGGATGAAAGATGCGATCTATCTGGAATGGGTCCATATCATTCGGTCTGGTCACCATCCCCGTGAAGACCTACAGCGCCACCGACCGCACCTCGTCGGTCTCTTTCGTGCGCATTCACGAGAAGGACGGCGCACAGATCCAGTACCGCAAGATCTGCGAGCTGGACGGCAAGGAGGTCCCGAACGAGGAGGTCGGCAAGGGCTACCAGGCGCCGGGCGACGAGACCATCGTGCCGATCACCGACGACGATCTGTCCCAGCTGCCGATGCCGACCGCCAAGACGCTGTCGATCCTGTCGTTCGCCGACCCCGGTGAGATCGACCCGCTCCAGCTGGACAAGGCCTACTACCTGGGGCCCAACGGAGCGTCCGCCACCAAGCCGTACACGCTGCTGCGGGAGGCGCTGGAGCACCATCAGAGGGTCGCGGTCGGCAAGGTGGCGATGCGGGGGCGGGAGTCGCTGGCGATGCTGCGGGCGCACGACGGGGCGATCGTGATGCATACGCTGCTGTGGCCGGATCAGATCCGGCCCGCCACCGGTGTGGTGCCCGACGATGTCGAGCTCCGCGAGAACGAGCTGACGCTGGCCGAGACGCTGATGGACTCCCTGGGCGAGCTGGACCCCGAGGAGCTCCACGACGACTACCGCGAGGCCGTCGAGGAGCTGGTCGCCGCCAAAATGGAGGGCGAGGAGCCGGCCGCCCCCTCCGCATCGGGCGCCTCCGGGGCCCGGGTCCTCGATCTGACGGCGGCGCTGGAGAACAGTCTGCGGGCGGCACGGGGCGGCGGGGAGAGCGACGCACAGGAGGAGTCGGCGTCCGTGACACCCATACGGGGACGGAAGACGACGAAGAAGGGCGAGGCGGCGCCGGGCGGCGGCAAGCGGGGCGGCACGGCGACGAAGAAGGCGGCGAAGAAGACCGCCCCGGCGGCCGCGAAGAAGACTTCCGCGAAGAAGACGGCGGCCGCGCCGAAGGCCACCGGCGGGCGGACGAAGGCCGCTGCGACGGCGAAGAAGAGCGCCGGCAGCCGCGGCACGACCGGCGGCACGTCCAAGAAGTCGGCGTCCAAGAGCACCGCCAAGAAAGCACCGGCAAAGAAGACGGGCCGGCAGTCGTCCGCCTGAGGGCGCCTTCCAGCGGGTCGGCGGCCGGGTGCTGGGTCCGTCGGCCCCTCGCACCGGGGCGGCGCCGTTCTAGAGTCTTGGTATGGCTTCAGACGAGGGGACCACCCGCATCGACAGCTGGATCTGGTCCGTGCGGCTCACCAAGACGCGTTCGCTGGCCGCCGCGGCCTGTCGCGCGGGGCACGTACGGGTCAACGGCGAACGGGTGAAGCCGGCCCACGCCGTGCGCAACGGCGACGAGGTGCGGCTGCGGCACGCGGGCCGCGAGCGGATCGTGGTCGTCTCGCGGCTGGTGCGCAAGCGGGTGGGCGCGGCCATCGCCGCCGAATGCTTCATCGACAACAGCCCGCCGGCCCCGCCGCGTGAGGAGGTTCCGGTGATCGCGCTCCGCGACCGCGGCGCCGGACGCCCCACCAAGCGCGAGCGCCGCGAGATCGATCAGCTGCGCGGGCACGCGACCGGACCGGACCTGCGCCCCTGAGGATCTGCCGCCGAGCGGGCCCGGCCGGGGCCCTCGGGCCTGCCCGCCAGGCACGCCCCCGCCGGCCCGTCTTGGAGCGCGTCTTTGACGTTGTCTGCCCGACCTGGTCCGTGCAGGCTCGGCCGAAAGCGCCGCCTGCCGCGATGAGTTCCGGCCGGGTCGCGAGTCTGTTCCGGTGAGCGTCGCACGTCGTACGACGCCGTCCGGCACGAGACACCACGGAGGACACCATGACGACCACCCCCGGCAACGCGAGCAGCGGCCTCCCCGGCAAGCCGCCCGTCGTCGACCTGGCCACCTGGCAGGCGGCGCGCGAGGAGCTGCTGGTCCGCGAGAAGGCGCACACCCGTGAGGGCGACGCGGTCGCCGCGGCCCGGCGGCGGCTGCCGATGGTCGAGCTCGACGGCACGGTCGAGGTCACCGGCGCCGACGGGCCGGTCCCGTTCCTCGATCTGTTCCAGGGGCGCGACGAGCTCGTGGTCTATCAGCACATGTGGTACGACGGCGCGCCGCACCAGGGGCAGTGCGAGGGCTGCACCACCACGGCCTGGCACATGAAGGACGCCGTCTACCTCAACGCCCGGGGCGTCTCGTTCGCCGTCCTGACCTCGGGCCCTTGGGACGAGGTGGCTCGCTATGTCGCGTTCATGGGTTACACCCAGCCCTGGTACTCGGTGCGGGGCGTGGAGGCGCCGGTCGGCGGAGAAATGGGACACCTCATCTGTTTCCTGCGCGACGGCGACCGCCTGTTCCTCACCTACTCCACGACGGGCCGTGGCAACGAGCCGGTCAACGGGTCCCTCGGCCTGCTCGACATGACGCCCTACGGCCGCGGCGAGGCGTGGGAGGACAACCCCGAGGGCCGGCCCGTGATCGGCAATGTCCGCGAGGGGTACCCGTCCGAGGGCCGCCAGGCCTGCTGGTACTGGCGCTCGGACGCGGAAGGGAACGCCACCTGGGGCCAGACCAGCCGGCCCGTGCCCCAGTGGACCCGCCCCGACGCGACCCCCGTGGAGACCCTCGGCCGCCAGGGCCACCACTGACGCGCCTTCGTCGACGGCGTCGGCAAAGGCGCTCTCACACCGACGACAGCGCGTCCAGATAGACCCACTGGCCGTCCTCGCGGACGAAGCGGCTGTTCTCGTACTGGCTGTCGGCGTGGCCGTGCACGCGGAAATGCGCGCGGAATTCCACCGTGCCCTCGGTGTGGAACGCACTGCCTCCGGTGGCGCCGAGGATGTCCAGGCCGGTCCAGCGCTGTGCCGGATCGAGGTCGAGGCTGCCGGGGCGGGTCGTGGGGTGCCAGGTACGCAGCAGATAGCCGGTGTCACCGACGACGAAGGCGCTGTAGCGCGAGCGCATCAGGCGCTCGGCGGTCGGGGCGGCGGCGCGGCCCTGGTGGAAGGCGGCACAGCAGTCGCGGTAGGCCTCGGCGCGTCCACAGGGGCACGGCGAGGCGGGGGTGACCGCAGGTTCCGGGCGGCGGGACGCGTCCTTCGGCTTGCTCAGCTTCTTCGGGTTCTTCGGGTTCTTCGGCTTCGACACCCCACGATTGTGCCGGGTCGGCGGGCCGGGACCGCGACGCGCCGAGCACACGCGGCAGCGGCACGCTCGGGAACTACACCCATTTAGGGAATTCCAACGATAAATCACCCATTTGCAGCTTTCGTGGCTTGATACGTGCTGTGAGGCTGGAAGAACTCATGGTGTCCGTCCCCACCACCCAGGAGAGAACCCCCCATGATTCTGTCCATTTCCGGCGTCGTCCTGCTCGGTGTCATCGTCTTCCTCTTCTTCCGCAAAGACGGCCTGAAGTTGTCGCATGCACTGGTCTCCGCGCTCTTCGGGTTCTATCTCGCCAGCTCCGCCATCGCGCCCAGCATCAAGGCCGGCGGGGCGAGCCTGGCGAGCCTCCTCGGGGGGATCAAGATCTAGGGGTGTCGGGAGCCTCCGGCCCCACTCCGCGGGTCCCGCCCGAACGGACCGCATCACCTCCCGTCCGGGCGGCTCCGCGTGCAGCACTCTCCCGGCTCGCCGCCCGCACCGAGCCCGCCCCCACGACCACCGCACGAGCAACAGGAGACGATGTGGCCCGGCGCCCCCTGCCCCGCATCCTGACCGACAGCGCACCGCTCGCCCGCATGGCCAACAGCACCTCCCTCGCCCGCAGTCGCGAACTCGCGCGTACCGCTGCCGACAGCGCCTCCGATGTGCTCCATCCGCTGATCACCATCGGCCGGGGACTGCGCCGGCTGGGTGCGGCGGGCCGAGCGCGCTGGGGTGAGACGCCCCGTGATCACCGCGGTCCGCTGGCCTTCTTCGTCGGCGCGTGTGTGCTGGTCGTCTGCCTGGTGCCGTACGGGCCGCTGCTCGCCCTGATCACGGTGATGGGCGCGGGGGCCTGGGCCGGACGGGAGCGTACGCCCGTGGACACCGGGCCCGGTGAGGCCGAGAGGGAGCGGCTGCGGGCGCTCTACGAGGCGCTGGTGCCGTACTTCTCCGTCGACGGCGACCCCAGTCCGCTCTATGCGCACGACGGTGACTGGGAGCGGGTCTTCCCCGAGTACGCCTTCGACGAGGGCGGGCGGATCGAACGGTTGCAGCTGAAGTACCCGGCGTACTTCACCGACGGTGAGGACCAGTCCCGGGTCCGCATCGAGCAGGTGCTGTACGCCAAGGCCGGACGTGGCCGGGAGTACCACTTCGTGTGGGACGAGCTGGCCAATCAGCTGACCCTGACCGCGCTCGGCGCACTGCCCACCGATCTCGTCGCGCAGCGCTTCGTCACCTCGCCGGGCGAGACGGTGCTCGGGTTCACCGACCCGGACGCCGTCCAGCGGACCCTGCCGGTAACCGCCGGGGAGGAGCGGCGGGATGCGCCGCCGGTGGTCTGGCGTACCGGACCGCGCTCCACCGAACCGCATCTGCTCATCCTGGGGCAGCCGGGGACGGGCGCCACGACCCTGCTGCGCTCGATCGCGCTCCAGGCGCTGCAACACGGCGAGGTGCTGGTCATCGACGGCAGCGGCACCGGCGAGTACGGGTGCCTGGTGGGGCGGCACGGCGTACTGGGGGTGGAGAGCGGTCTCGCGGGGGCACTGGCGACCCTGGAGTGGGCGTCCCACGAGACCGAGCGGCGGCTGATCGCGGCGAACCGGGCGCGACAGGCCGGCCGGTCCGCGCCGGAGGACACCCGGCGGCCGCTGTGGATCATTGCGGACCGTCCGACGGCGCTGGCCCACATCGCGGTCGCGGAGGGCCGGGAAGATCCCCAGCAGTGGCTAGAGGTGCCGCTGCGGCACGGCCGGGCCGCCCAGGTCACGGTGGTCGTGGCCGACCAGTTCGAGAGCGCCGAGCTGCTGAGCGATCCGGTGCGGGCGCACACCAAGGCGCGGGTGGTACTCGGTCCCGCCACGGCGGAAGAGGTACGGGCGGTGCTCGGGGCGCCGCCGCACACCACGCCGGTCGAGAGCGTGCCGCCGGGACGCGGCTATGCGCGCCTGGGATCCGCTCCCGTCCTGCGGCTCCAGGTGCCGGCCACCCCCGACCCGCTCGACGACGCCACCGGCCAGGCACACCGGCAGGCCGTCCTGGCGCTGCTGCCGGAGCGTACGGTCCCGGCCGACGGGTCGGGACCGGCCGAGCCGGTGACCGACGGCCGGTCCACGGATGCCGGCAAGCCGGTGGACGTCCGGAAGCTGGAGGAGGCGAGCACCTCTGCGGACGCCGGCAGGCCGGTGAGTGTCAGCAAGCCCGCCGGTCCCGCAGTGGTGTCACCGGACGGCGGGACCGCGGCGGCCGATGCGGACGGTGCAGACGGTGCGGCATCGGATACCGAGCAGGCCGGTTCCTCGGCCGAGCCGGTGGGTGCGGCCTCGCGGGTGCGGTCCGCTCAGCGCGGCGAAACCCGAGTGGTCAACGGGTCGGCGGAGGCCGTCCGCGCCGAGGGGTGAGACTCACCCGCCGAGGCCGGGCGGTCCGCCGTCCAGCCGTCAGGCCGTTCAGCCGTCAGGCCGTTCAGCCGTCAGGCCACGAACGTATGCCGCATCTCCGTATCCACCGGCGCGCCCGTCGCCACCAGTCGCGCGGCGCCGGCCAGCCGGACCGCGGCCTCGTCGGCGACGGCTCCGTTGACCGTGAACGGCAGCCGTACGAAGCCCTCGAAGGCACCGTCGACACCGAACCGCGGGCCGGAGGGCACCCGCACCCCGAGCCGCTCCCCCGCCTCGGCGATCCGGGAGCCGGAGAGCCCGCCCGTACGCGCCCAGAGGGTGAGACCGCCACAGGGGACGCTGAACTCCCAGTCGGGGAGGTGCCGGTGCAGCGCCTCGACGATCGCATCGCGGTTCTCGCGAGCCTGCTCGCGGCGGATGCCGACGGCCGCTTCCCAGCCGCCGGTCTCCAGGAGCGAGGCGATGGCGAGCTGTTCGAGGACCGGTGAGCCCAGGTCGGAGTAGGCACGGGCGGCGACCAGACTGCGGATGATGTCGGGGGCGGCGCGCACCCAGCCGATCCGCATCCCGGCCCAGAACGCCTTGCTCGCCGAGCCGACGGTGATCACCGCGCTGCCGGCCGGGTCGAATGCGCAGACCGGGCGGGGCGGTTCGGTGTCGTGGTCCAGCTGGAGTTCGGTCATGGTCTCGTCGACGACGAGCAGGGTGCCTGCCGACCGGGCGGCGTCGACGAGACGACGGCGCTGGTCCTCGGTGGCGAGGGAGCCGGTGGGGTTGTGGAAGTCGGCGACGACATACGCCATACGGGGCGCGGCATCACGCATCACCTGGCGCCAGACGGGGAGGTCCCAGCCGGCCAGCTTGTCCGCGAGCGCGACCGGGACGAGCCGGGCCCCGGCGTCCCGCATCAGCTGGAGGATGTTGGCGTAGGACGGGGAGTCGACGGCCACCCGCTCGCCGGGGCTCGTACACAGGCGGCAGATCGCGGCCACCGCGCCCATCGCGCCCGTGGTCACCATGATCTGTTCGGGCATGGTGGGGATGCCGCGCGCGGTGTAGCGGTCCGCGAGGGCCTGGCGCAGGACGGGCAGACCGGCGGGGTAGTCGCCGTGGGTGTGGGCGTAGAGCGGAAGGTCGGCCATCGCGCCCTGGAAGGCGCGGGTGAGCCAGGGTTCAGGAGCCGGGAGGGCGGCACAGCCGAGGTCGATCATGGAGCCGGCGGCCTCCGGGGGCAGCGGTTCCAGGCCGCGGGTGGGCAGCGGGTTGCCTGCCGGGACGGCGGTCCAACTGCCGGAGCCGCGCCGGGACTCCAGGAACCCCTCTGCGCGCAGCGCTTCGTAGGCGGCGGCGACGGTGGTGCGGCTGACGCCGAAGGCCGCGGCCAGCTCGCGCTCGGCGGGCAGGCGCGCGGCGACCGGTACCCGGCCTTCCAGTACGAGGAGGCGGACGCCGTCGGCGAGGCTGCGGTAGGCGGGCAACCGGCGGCCGGCGGCCGTGAGTTGGGCATCGCGCGGGTCCTGCGACCGGAGCAGCCGGGCAAGTTGGGGCGCACCCACCGCTGAAGTCCACTGAGCCATGAAGATCAGTCCACCTTCCCCGAATTGGCTCTACTTCCCGAGCCCGGACACGCCACATGGTGTCATGCGTCGGTCCAATCCTGCCAGGAGGGGGAAATGTCGTGTCCATGATCGAGGAATCCGGCCGGAGGAGGGGACTGCCCGTGCGCCGGCTGGTCCAGCTCTATGCGGGACTGACGCTGTACGGCGGGAGCATGGGGCTGATGCTGCGGGCCGAGCTGGGCCTTGAGCCATGGAGCGTGCTGAACCAGGGCATATCTCGTCATACGGGCCTGTCGATCGGCACGGTCACCATCGTGTCCGGCGCGCTGATCCTGCTGCTGTGGATCCCGCTGCGTCAGCGTCCCGGCCTGGGCACGGTGTCCAATGTGGTGATCCTCGGGCTGGTGATGGACGCGACGCTGGCCTGGACGCCGGAGCTGCACTCGCTGGGCGCCCGTATCCCGCTGCTGGCGGGCGCCGTCCTCCTCAACGGCGCCGCGACCGGCCTGTACATCTCCGCCGATTACGGCCCCGGGCCGCGCGACGGGCTGATGACCGGGCTGCATCTGCGGACCGGCCGTCCGGTACGGCTGGTGCGGACCTGCATCGAGGTGACGGTGCTCGCGGCCGGCTTCCTGCTCGGCGGCTCGGTCGGGGCCGGCACGGTGGTCTATGCGCTGGCCATCGGGCCACTGGCGCAGTTCTTCCTCCGCCGCTTCGCGATCGAGGACCGGCCCGGGAAGCCGTCGCCGGTGGTGGCCCGCGGAGGGGCTTCACCCGAGCACGCAATACTGCCGGAGTGACCTCAGCGATACGCATCCGCCACGCCTATCTCGACCACCCCGCGCCGCTCGCCTTCGCCCACCGGGGCGGGGCGGCGGAGGGCCTGGAGAACACCGCCGCCGCCTTCCGCCGCGCGGTCGGCCTCGGCTACCGCTATCTGGAGACCGATGTGCACGCCACATCGGACGGAAAGCTCGTCGCCTTCCACGACGCGACGCTCGACCGCGTCACCGACGCCCGCGGCGCCATCGGGCAGCTCCCCTGGCGCGCGGTGGGCCGGGCCCGGGTCGGCGGGCGGGAGCCGCTGCCGCTCTTCGAGGAGCTGCTGGAGGAGTTCCCCGGGGCCCGCTGGAACGTCGACCTCAAGGCGGAGGCCGCCCTCACACCACTGCTCGGCCTGCTGCGCCGCACCAACGCCTGGGACCGGGTGTGCGTCGGCTCGTTCTCGGAGGCCCGCGTGGCCCGCGCCCAGCGGCTGGCCGGCCGGCGGATGGCGAGCTCGCTCGGCACCCGTGGCGTGGCCGGCCTGCGGCTGCGGTCGTACGGCCGCGGGATGCTGCCGCTCGACCGCCTGCTGGGTGCGGCGGTGCGGCGCAGCGCGGTCTGCGTACAGGTCCCCGAGCGGCAGTCCGGCCTCCCCGTCGTCGATCCGCTGTTCCTGCGCGCCGCGCACGCACTGGGCATGCAGGTCCATGTCTGGACGGTCAATGACGCGGATCGGATGACCGCACTCCTGGACCTCGGCGTGGATGGCATCATGACGGACCACATCGAGACGCTGCGGACGGTGCTGACCGAGCGAGGGTGCTGGGTATAGGGCCGGCTCCGTCGAGCCGTCGTCCGCCGCCGTGAACGGGGACAGGAAGACGGGGGTGGGCGTGGAGAGCGCACAGGCCGTGGCCGAGGGCGTGGACGAGACGGCCGCCCGGCGCCGCGAACAGCGCGGCTGGTACTGGTACGACTGGGCCAACAGCGTCTATTCGACGACCGTCCTGACCGTGTTCCTGGGGCCGTATCTGACCTCGGTGGCGAAGGCCGCTGCGGACGCGGAGGGCTTTGTGCACCCGCTGGGCATCCCGGTGCGGGCGGGCTCCTTCTATGCGTATGCGGTGTCCGCGTCGCTGCTGCTGTCGGTGCTGGCGATGCCGCTCGCCGGGGCGCTGGCCGACCGGAGCGGCCGGAAGAAGCCGCTGCTCGGCGGCTGCGCCTACACGGGCGCCGCGGCGACGACAGGGATGTTCTTCCTGGGCGGTGAGCGCTACCTGCTGGGCGGGGCGCTGCTGGTCGTCGCGAACGTCTCGTTCGTGGTGTCGATGATGCTCTACAACTCCTTCCTGCCGCAGATCGCCCCGCCCGACGAACGGGACGCGGTCTCCTCGCGCGGCTGGGCCTTCGGCTACGCGGGCGGGGCACTGGTCCTGATCGCCAACCTGGTGCTCTACGGAGCGCACGACTCCTTCGGCCTCTCCTCGGGCACCGCGGTACGCATCTGCCTGGCGTCGGCGGGGCTGTGGTGGGGCGCGTTCTCGGTGATTCCGCTGCGCCGGCTGCGCGACCGGCGGGCGGCCGTGACCAAGGAGCCCGCCGGGGCCGGCGGCGCCACGCTCGGCCAGGGGTGGCAGCAGCTCCGGGAGACGCTGCGCGAACTGCGCCGCCACCCCCTCACGCTGTCCTTCCTCCTGGCCTATCTCGTCTACAACGACGGGGTGCAGACAGTGATCACGCAGGCGTCCGTGTACGGGTCGGAGGAGCTCGGCCTGGACCAGACGACGCTGATCGTGGCGGTCCTGCTGGTGCAGGTGCTGGCCGCGGCCGGCGCCCTGCTGATGGGACGCCTCGCCGCACGGTACGGCGCCCAGCGGACGATCCTCGGCTCACTGGTGGCCTGGGTGCTGACGATCGCGGCCGGCTATTTCCTGCCGGCGAAGGCACCGGGGTGGTTCTTCGGGCTGGCCGTCGGTATCGGCCTGGTCCTGGGCGGAAGCCAGGCGTTGTCGCGTTCGCTGTTCTCGCATCTGGTGCCGCGCGGCAAAGAAGCGGAATACTTTTCCGCGTACGAGATGAGCGACCGGGGCGTGAGCTGGCTAGGACCGCTGGTGTTCGGGGTGGCCTATCAGCTCACGGGGAGCTACCGGGATGCCATCGTGTCCCTGGTGGCGTTCTTTGTGATCGGTTTTGTCCTGCTGGCGAGGGTGCCGGTGGGGCGGGCGATCGCGGAGGCCGGAAATCCTGTGCCTGACCGGATTTAGTCCCAGGGGGCGCGGGGCGGTAGTGTACGCCTTTGGCTCACCAGGCGGACCGTTACTGCGCGCTTAACTATGCATGGCGCTGGGTGACATCTGCTGGCAGATGTGACAAACCGGGCGCTGGTGGGTACAACAAGGGGCGGCACGAAGGAAGGCAGCGGCGCACAGCGCCTCCATCATGGGCGGTGGTGGGCGACGGGTGGGCGCATGTCCCGAATTGCGATTTCGGGAATCTTCACCGCCGACCGGACGTTGACCGGATGACGACGACAGCGACACCTGTCCTGTGGGCGACAAGCCCGGGAGGCACGATTCATGAGTGAGCGAGCTCTCCGCGGCACGCGACTCGTGGTGACCAGCTACGAGACCGACCGCGGCATCGACCTGGCCCCGCGCCAGGCGGTGGAGTACGCATGCGAGAACGGACATCGATTCGAGATGCCGTTCTCGGTTGAGGCCGAGATTCCGCCGGAGTGGGAGTGCAAGGTATGTGGTGCACCCTCGCTTCTGGTGGATGGCGATGGCCCTGAGGAAAAGAAGGGTAAGCCCGCGCGTACGCACTGGGACATGCTCATGGAGCGGCGCACCCGCGAGGAGCTCGAGGAGGTGCTGGCCGAAAGGCTGGCCGTCCTGCGCTCCGGCACCATGAACATTGCCGTGCATCCGCGCGACAGCAACCGCAAGTCCGCCTGACAACGGGCCTGCGCCAAGCAGCACGAAGGGCCGGGGCCACTGCACTGCGCAGTGGCCCCGGCCCTTGCTGTGTCCGCGGCTCGTACACCCCGGACGCCGGGCTGCTCAGCCGGTCAGCGGTGGGTCCTGGCGACGCGGGGAGGAAGGCTCGTCCTCACGGATGACCTCGCCCTGGACGACCTTGCCGTCGGGCCGGTGCATCCGGGCCTGCTGGAAGGCGTCACCGAACGAGCCGGGGGCGTAGCCATGGCCCGACCGCCGGGTCATCAGCTTCTCGGCGCGGCGCTGGATCAGCTTCCCGGTCGGCGGGAAGAGGCAGAGCAGCCCCAGTGCGTCGGACACCAGCCCGGGAATCATCAGCAGCAGCCCACCCGCCATCGGGAGCGTATTGCCGCTCACCGACTTGCCGCTGCCGGACTTTCCGCTCCCCGACTTGCCGCCGGCGGGCTTGCCGTCAGCGGACTTGGCGTCGTCGGACGATGTGGAGCTGCCGGAGGCCGCCGGGTCGCCGGTGGTCTGCAAGCTCTCGGTGAGGTTGCGCCAGGCGCGACGGCCGGCCCGCTTGACCACATAGCCGCCGAGGATCACCCCGGCGACCAGCAGGAGGAAAATCGTCAGTCCGCTGGTGGCTCCGGCGACCACGGTCAGCAGCCAGATCTCCAGCACCATCCAGGCGGCGATGCCCAAGGGGACGAAGCGGCGGGCGCGCGAGCGCTGGGGCGGGCGGGGACTCGGCGATGGCGTGGCTCCGAACGTCATGCCTCAAGTGTGCCTGGCCCGTCCCCGCACACCCCCTGAGGGTCGCCCGCGAGGGCTCCTCTCCGGGCGGCCAGGCGCACCGCGCCCGGCGTCAGCGGCCGCGGATCTTGTCCACCCGGGAGCCGACGCCCCAGGCGGTGACCCGCCACAGCGCCTCCACGACGATGTCCCGGCTCATCTTGCTGTCGCCCAGCTCCCGCTCGACGAAGGTGATCGGCACCTCGACGACGTGATGGCCGGCCTGCACGGCACGGCGGGCGAGGTCGACCTGGAAGCAGTAGCCCTGGGAGGCCACGTCGTCCAGGCCCAGCCCCTTGAGCGCCTCCGCACGGAAGGCACGGTAGCCGCCGGTGATGTCGCGCAGCGGCAGGTCCAGCACCAGCCGGGAGTACGTACTGCCCCCGCGGGAGATGAGTTGGCGGTACTTGGGCCAGTTGACGGTGCGGCCACCGGGCACCCAGCGCGAGCCGAGGACGAGATCGGCGCCCTTGAGGGCGGTGAGCAGCCGCGGCAGCTCCTCGGGCTGGTGCGAGCCGTCGGCGTCCATCTCGACCAGCACGTCGTAGCCGTTGTCGATGCCCCACTGGAAGCCCGCGAGGTAGGCGGCGCCGAGGCCTTCCTTGCCCTTGCGGTGCAGGACATGGACGTGCTCGTCGCCGGCGGCCAGTTCATCGGCCAACTTGCCGGTGCCGTCAGGACTGTTGTCGTCCGCGACGAGGACATGGGCCTCGGGGACGGCGGCCCGCACTCGCGAGACGATCGGCTGGATGTTCTCCGCCTCGTTGTACGTCGGAATGATCACCAACGTGGTGCCGAGCGGGCCGTATTGCCGCTGACCGTCTGTCACTGCTGTCCCTTCTCGTCCTTCGTACGCCCGCGCCGGCCGACCACTACCGCGGCGGCGCAGGACAGAAGCCCCACGATAGCGAGCGCCCACTCCGGAGCAGCACCGACGCGGTCGGCGAGCGTCGATTCGTCCCGCAGCGGGATACGCGCGGAGACCACACCCTGGGTGAACTCGGGGATCTGGTGGGTGATCCTGCCGTCCGGGGCGACCACCGCGCTGATCCCGCTGGTGGCGGCGGTGACCACGGCCCGGCCGTGTTCGACGGCGCGCAGCTTGGACATCGCCAGCTGCTGCTCGGGCTGGCCGGAGCGCCCGTAGGTGGCGTTGTTCGTCTGGATCACCAGGGCGCGGGCGCCGGCGTCGACGGTGTCGTGCACGATCTGGTCGTAGGCGACCTCGAAGCAGATGACATCCCCGAGCCGGGCGGGGCCCACGTGGAGCACGCCGGTGTGGTCACCGGGGTAGAAGTCGCGGGGCACCCGCTGGAAACGCGTAATGATCTTGCTGAGCTGCTCCCGGAACGGCACATACTCGCCGAACGGCACCGGATGCTGCTTGGTGTAGGAGGCGCCCGGTCCCTTCTTCGGGTCCCAGACGATGCCCTCGTTGAAGACGTAGCCCTTCTTGGTGGGGTGGTCGACCAGGGCGCCGACGAGGACGGGCACGCCGATGGCCTTCACGGCCTCGTCGATCCGGTCGTAGGCCTGCGGGTACTGGTACGGGTCCAGGTCGGAGGAGTTCTCCGGCCAGATGACCAGGTCCGGCTTCTTGGCCCGGCCGGCCTTGACGTCGGCGGCCAGCTTCTCGGTGGCGGTGGCGTGATTGTCGGTGATCCTCATGGGGCGGCCCAGGAAGTCCATGCCGGGCTGCTGGACATTGCCCTGGACGACGGCGATATCGACGGTGTCGTCGGCCTTCGTGGGGACGGGCACGGCCAGGCCGGCCAGGGTGACCGCGGCGGCGAGCCCGAACGCTTCCAGGGCCGGGACGGCCAGGCGCAGCGACCCGTTGCCGCGCAGCCCCCAGAGGGTGGCGGCGCATGCGGCCAACAGGGCGCCGGCCAGCGCGACCGCGAAGGTCACCAGCGGGGCCCCGCCGAGCGCGGCGATCGGCGTGAACGGCGAGCCGGTGTTGGCGAAGGCGAGCCGGCCCCACGGGAAGCCGCCGAACGGAAGCCGGTCGCGGGCCCATTCCTCGGCGACCCACAGGCAGGCGGCCCACAGTGGCCCGCCCGGCAGCCGGGAGGTGACGGCGAGCGCCGCGCCCAGCAGTGCCGCGAAGAGCGCCTCGGCCACCGAGAGGCCGAACACCGCGTCCCAGCCCACGACATGCAGCCACTTCAGCAGGACCAGGAAGAACGGAAGCCCGAACGCAAAGCCCGTCCAGGCGCCCTGGCGGGCGGTCCGGCCACGGGTCAGCAGCGACAGCGCGGCGACGGCCACCAGGGACAGCGGCCACAGGTCGTACGGCGGGAAGGCCAGACCGAGCGCGATGCCGAAGACGGCCGCAAGGCCGGTGCGCGGCGCCTCCCGGCGGACCGGAGCGGCGAGCCGCCGGGCGCGCCCGGGGCGCGCCGGCACGGCGGTGGAGCCCGCCTCGGCGCAGGGCACCTGGCCGTCGGGCGAGGTGCCGCTGACGGCTTCTTCGGTGGTGTCGGAACCCGATGGCACGGTCGCGGGCCTTCCTTGCAGGTCGTGGTGGTGAGCTGACCGTACATCGGGAGGCCTGGATTGCGGATATGGGGTGCACAAAAGGTGAAGGGGCACCGCCGGAGGGTAGGGGCGGGCCGCGGTGCACTGCGGTTAGGGGCCCGGCGCCCTTCGGGCCGACCTGGGACCCGCTGGCTGCGGGTCGACCGAAAGCCGTTGTCTACTGAGCGTCCGGGCCCCACCCGGGTCGCACCTTCCCCCAGGCTCTCAAGGAGCAGGGAGGGACCCCCATCCGGCCGAAACGCTCCGTTGTCCCGTGCCGCTGGTGCTGGACCTGGCTCCCAGTGGCGGTGTGCCCAAGTGGCGCACCGTCCCATGGCCCAGCTGCGTTCGACGACTGCGCGGAGGTCTCCCGGTCGGACGTCCTGTGGTGGACTCGGCCGAACCTACCGGCCGTCGACCGCCTGCTGTCAACAGGTGCTCCGCCTGCGTCGTTTTCGCGTCGCCCCAGGTCAGCCGCGAGCGCACCCAAGTGCGGCAAGGAGCGGCAAGCACAGCCCGCGCCGGCACCTGCCCACGCGATGTCACTCGTTCGGCGGCCCGAAGACCGTGCGTCCGCCGACGACCGTGCGCAGGCACACCGGGAGGTCGTTGCCGGGGGTGAGATCGGGCAGGCCGGGGGTGCCGGAGCGGGGGTCGGTGGACCAGCGTTCCACCCGCTCGTCGGGTGCCTGGACGATCAGGTCACCGGTGCGCCAGACCGCGTAGTCGGCGGGGGCGCCGGGCACCAGGACGCCCGCGTCGTCCCGGCCGATGGCGCGCCAGCCGCCGCGGGTGTGGGCGGTGAACGCCGCGCGGGCGGAGATGCCGTGCGCGCGGGTGCGGTGGAATACGGCGGCGCGCACAGTGCCCCAGGGGTCGAGCGGGGTGACCGGGCTGTCGGACCCGAGCGCGAGCGGGACACCGGCCTTGAGCAGCGCGGCGTACGGGTTGAGGGTGCGGGCCCGGTCGACGCCCAGGCGGGCGGCGTACATGCCGTCCTCGCCGCCCCACGCGGCGTCGAAGGCGGGCTGGACGGACGCGGTCAGGGCCAGGTCGGCGAAGCCGGCGATGGTGTCCTCGGTGAGCATCTCGGCGTGCTCGACACGGTGCCGGGCGGCGCGGATCCGGTCGAGGCCGATCCGGTCGGCGGCGGCCCGTACGCCGGTGACGACGCTGGTCAGAGCGGCGTCGCCGATGGCGTGGAAGCCCGCCTGGAGCCCGGCCTCGGTGCAGGCGGCGACATGGGCGGCGACGGCCTCGGCGTCGAGCTGCGCGACGCCGGTGTGTCCGGCATCCGCGTACGGGGCGTGCAGATGGGCGGTGTGCGATCCGAGCGAGCCGTCGACGAACAGATCGCCCGCGGCACCGATGGCCCCGAGTTCCCTGATCCGCTCCGCGTCCTTTGCGGATGCGATCACCTCGGCCCAGTAGCCGACGACGCGCGGGCCGTTGCCTTCCCCGGCCAGGGCGAGCAGCCCCGTGAAGTCGTCCTCGCCGGAGATGTCCGGGCCCGCGCACTCGTGGATGCTGCCGATGCCGAGCGAGGCGGCACGGGCGAGCGCGGCGGCCTGGGCCTCGGCGCGCTGCGCGGCGGTGACGGTGGCGTACGCGGCCTTGCGCACCGCGTGGTGGGCGGCGCCGGTGAGCGGGGCACCGGCATGGAACCCGTCCCGCTCGCGGATGCCGGGGACCAGATCCAGCAGCGCCGTCGTCACGACGGCGGAGTGCACATCCACACGGGTGAGATAGAGGGGGCGGCCCCCGGTGGCCTCGTCCAGCTCCGCACGGGACGGCGGGCGCCCCTCCGGCCAGACGCTCGCGTCCCAGCCGTGCCCGAGCAGAATCCGGTCCGACCGGCGCGCGTCCGCGTACCCGCGGATCCGGGCCAGCGCTTCGGTCAGCGTGCCGGCCCCGACCAGATCGAGGCCGGTGAGCGCGAGACCGGTCGCGGTGGTGTGCACATGTGCGTCCGTGAACGCCGGGGTGACGAGCGCACCGTCGAGCTGGACGACCTCGTCCACTCCCCCGGCGAACGAGTCGGCCGCGCCCTCCTCGCCGACCCAGGCGATACGGCCCCCTTCCACGACCATGGCGGTGGCGAAGGGGTCCGCCGGGCTGTGCACCTCACCGCCGCGCAGCAGGACGGTACGGGGCGGGGCCGGGTGGGAAAGGTGCTGCCGGGCCGGATCGGGGATGCGCTCGCTCATACCGGACAGTTTGGCCCCTGCGCAGGGACGGGCCGCGCGCAGGGGGGGCGATCACCGGTCAGATGCGCGGCGGGCGGGCCTCGTAGGGCGTGGAGAGCACGACGGTGGTGCGGGTCGAGACGCCGGCGAGGGTGCGGATGCGGGTGAGCAGATGCTCCAGCTCCAGCGGGGTCGCGACCCGGACCTTGAGGATGTAGTTCTCGTCGCCGGCGACGCTGTGGCAGGCCTCCAGCTCAGGGACCTCGGCGAGGCGGTCGGCGATGTCGTCCGGCGCGCTGGGGTCGAAGGGTTTGACCGAGATGAAGGCGGTGAGCGGCAGGCCCACGGCTTCGGGGTCAACGATGGCGGCATAGCCCCGGATGACACCGCGCTGCTCAAGACGGCGCACGCGTTGGTGCACCGCCGAGGTGGACAGGCCGGTGGCCTTGCCCAGGTCGGTGTAGCTCATCCGCCCGTCCTTGACGAGCAGATCCACGATTTGTCGGTCCAACTCCTCCACCCGCTCAACCTACTGTGCGCGGGGGCGTGTGCGCACCGCGCGCCGGATCGTGGACACCCCCGCGCCGGTCCATGTGACCAATGCCACACGCGTGAATCGGTGTCGGTGGGGTGCCGGCGATTATGCATGCGGCATGAAGGGAATTGCTGCTGGTGGCCGGGACCGCCCGTCACAGGAAGTCAGCGGTACGACCGGCCCACCCGAGGGGGATGGACATCATGCGACGCCTTAAGCAGGACTCCGCTGCCGCGCACATCGACGCCCAGGAGGGCGACAGTTTCGGCAGCTCCGGCGACGACGGTGCGGACGACACTTTCGACACCTATGAGATCTACCGCGTGACCTGCCCCGACTGCCTACAGCCGATCGCGCTGCTGGCGGACGAGGACACACTTCCGGAGCACGCACTGTGCGCCTCGCCGTGGAACCCGTTCGGCCTGACGGTGTGCCAGGGCTCCGGGCGGACGGCATCCGAAGCACCGGAGACCGCCGACACCCTGGACGCCCAGGAGCAGGACGCGGCCATGCTGCTGACGCTCCCGGAGAGCCTGGACTGGCGCCGCCAGCCGTTCTCGCACCTCGGCGGACCTGACACCCGCCCGGTCCGAGTCCCGCGGATGCGCCCGCTCAGCTGAGACCCCTGCCGGGCGCGTACGAACGGCGCCCGGCCGGAGAGGAACTTCAGAGGCCGATTCCCCGCCCAGGACGAGTTCGTGGGGGCCGAGGGCGGCCGATTTCCAGCCGGGCGCGGCAGCCGAATGCACGGCCGGACCCACAGTCGGACGCGGAACCGACTCGGAGCTGTCGTAGAGCGGGTACGTCTGCCAATGCCCAGTGACAGCAGACCCATTGAGTCTGCCGTTGGCACTGAACCGGCGCCGCCCATTCCGTTGACGGTGACGTCGTCAGTACCGGGCGGGACTTGGTCGCCCAACCGGGCCAAGTCGGGGACGCCGGCGCCTTCCAGTGATCGCATACGGCGCCGGTGGCGTAGCGCACCCGCCCCTCCCCCAGGCGCCCCCATGCCCAGCCCCTGCTGCGCATGTGAATTGACGGGCAGTCAGCTGTATGTCCGTGACGGCCGAACCCCCGAAGCGGTAGGGGGTCAAACTCACTTTCACCTATTACCTTCACAGGGTCGATACCGAACTGATCCCTGGAGCCACGGTGACCCCACGACCTCCTCTGCACTGTCTGCGCTGCACCCGCCCCGCAGAGGGTTTCGACGGCTGCCGGACCTGCGCCGCGGAGGGCATCGGCGTCAATACGATGCCGCCGCTGGCGGATCTGGCCGGTGTGGACCTCGCCGCGTATCCGGGCGGGCCGTGGGGCCTGCCGACGGCGCTGCCCGTGTCCGGTCCCCCGGTGACGCTGGGCGAGGGCAATACCCCGTGCGTCCGGCTGCGGATGGACCCGGACCCGGCCCAAGACGGCCATGCCTTCGGAGAGTTGTGGCTGAAATACGAGGGTGGGAATCCGACCGGTTCGCACAAGGACCGGGCGATGGCCGTCGGGGTGGCCGCGGCGGTGGCGGCCGGTGCGGACACCGTGGTCGCCGCGTCCTCCGGCAACGCGGGGGCGGCGGCCGCGGCGTATGCGGCGCGGGCCGGGCTGCGCTGTGTGGTGTTCACCAACGAGGCGGTGCCCGCGGGGCTGCGGGCCCAGATCGATGCACTGGGCGCCGAGCGGAGGGTCCACCCGGGCACCACCGGTGAACGGAACGCGGCGATGGCCCGAGCCGTCGAGGAGCACCACTGGTACCCGCTGACCAGCTACTCCTCGCCCTCCCCGGGTGGGAACCCGTATGCCAACGAGGGGTACAAGTCCGTCGCCTACGAGCTGGCGCGGGACTTCTCCGGGCGACGGCTCGATGCCGTGGTGGTACCCACCAGCCGGGCGGATCTGCTGGCCGGAATCGGTCGCGGATTCCGGGAGTTGGCGGCCGCGGGACTGATGGCGCAGGAGCCCCGGCTGGTGGCCGCGGAGCCGTCCGCCTCGGCGCCGTTCACCGCCGCGCTGCGCCGCCCGGACCGCGCGGAGCAGGAGCGTACGCGAGTGGCGCACGGGCCGACGGTGGCGTTCTCCCTCGGCGAGGAGCGGCCCTGCTGGCAGGGGCTGGACGCGCTGTGGCGCAGCGCCGGCTCGGCCGTTGCCGCGGACGACGACGCCATCATGGCGGAACACCAGAGGCTGGCGGCGGAAGGCCTGATCCTGGAGCCGTCCTCCGCCGTCGGGTCCGCCGTGGCCCGGGATCTGGCCCGGACGCACGGCGCGCTGGTGGTCACGATCGGGACGGCGACGGGGCTCAAGGGGCTGGCGGGCTGAGGCCGGGAGGCCCGACCGGGCGGGCGGCCGACCGGGCGGGGAGCCGGGCCGGAAGGGTGCAGGGCGGCGGGGCGGACCGGAGAGAGCACTCGGTCCGCCCCGCCCCGCTCAGCGCGTCTCGGGGCCCGCGAGGTGGCGGGCGATGACCATCCGCTGGATCTGGTTGGTGCCCTCGACGATCTGAAGGACCTTGGCCTCCCGCATATAGCGCTCGGCCGGGAAGTCGAGGGTGTAGCCGTAGCCGCCGAGGAGCTGGACGGCGTCCGTGGTCACCCGCATCGCGGTGTCCGTGCAGAAGAGTTTGGCCATCGCCGCTTCCTTGGAGAACGGCAGACCGGCGTCGCGCAGCCGGGCGGCGGTGAGATAGAGGGCGCGGCCGGCCTCGATCTGGGTGGCCATGTCGGCGAGCATGAAGCGCAGGCCCTGGAAGTCGACGATCGGGCGGCCGAATTGCTGCCGTTCGGAGGTGTACGCAAGCGCCTCGTCCAACGCCGCCTGGGCGACGCCGATGGCGCAGGCCGCGATGCCCAGGCGCCCGGAGTCCAGGGCGGAGAGGGCAATGGCGAAACCCTGGCCCTCGTCCCCGAGGCGGCGGGAGTCGGGGACGCGGACGGCGTCGAAGTGCAGCTGGGCCGTCGGGGACCCCTTCATCCCCATCTTGCGCTCGGGTGCCGCGGCGCTGAGGCCCTCGGCGTCGCCGGGGACCAGGAAGGCGGTGATGCCGTGGGCGCCGCTGCCGCCGGTGCGGGCCAGCACGGTGTAGAAGTCGGCCACGCCGCCGTGGGTGGTCCAGGCCTTGGTGCCCTCCAGTTTCCAGGTGTCGCCCTCCCGGGTCGCCCGGGTGGTCAGGGAGGCGGCGTCGGAGCCCGAGGAGGGCTCGGAGAGGCAGTACGCGCCGATGAGTCCACCGCCGAGCATGTCGGGAAGGTGTTCGGCGCGCTGCTCCTTGGTGCCGTACCCGGCGAGCGCATGGCAGGCGAGGGTGTGCACGCTGACGCCGAGGCCGACGGTGAGCCGGGCGGCGGCGAGCTCCTCCAGAACCTGGAGGTAGACCTCGTAGGGCTGACCGCCGCCACCGAATTCCTCGTCATAGGGCAGCGAGAGCAGTCCGGATTCCGACAGCAGGGTGAAGGTCTCGCGCGGGAAGCGGCCGGCGTCTTCTTCCTCGCCGGCCGTTGGCCTGATCTCGCGCTCGGCGAGCTCACGTACGAGGGTCAACAGGTCGCGGGCTTCCTCAGTGGGCAGCCTGCGGTCCACCGGCCGGGGGCCGTACTCGGTCATGGCGGCGCTCTCCTCCCTGTCGGGCGCTGCGGCGACACGCGCGGGGTGGGCGGCGGCGCCGGTCTAGTGGTGCCAGGCCGATGATCGCGTTCCGGGTCGCGGAAGGCGATGACCTGCGGCGGTGGCGCTAGGAGTATGCCCGATCGGAGCCCTCGCGTCACGGGTTGATCATCACTGCTGCGGGAATCCGGCCCCGTACCGACCGGTCACGATATTGGTCCGAACCATTGACGCACTGGTCTAGTCCTTCTAACTTCTCCTCCAACGTTCAACGCGTTCATGCCAATTCGGAACGCAGGTCAGGCTCCACCCCTCGCCCCCCTCCGAGGAGACGACATGCTCAGACCGCACCGGATGCGATCGCCGCGCAGAGTGATCGCCGCCGCCACCGCACTGTGTACCGCGGCGCTGGCCGGCACCCTGCTCGCCGGACCGGCCTCCGCCGACCCGGTCCGCTCCCCCGCCCCGCAGCACCCCGCCACCACCACAGCGGCGCCGTCCGCGGCGGGCGACAAGGTAGTCGGATACTTCACCAACTGGGGTGTCTACGACCGCAATTACCACGTCAAGAACATCGAGACGTCGGGCTCGGCGACCAAGCTGACGCACATCAACTACGCCTTCGGCAACGTCCAGGGCGGCAAGTGCGCCATCGGTGACTCCTACGCCGACTACGACAAGGCCTACACCGCCGACCAGAGCGTCGACGGCCAGGCGGACACCTGGGACAACGGCGCACTGCGCGGCAACTTCAACCAGCTGCGCAAGCTCAAGAAGCTGCACCCGGGCCTCAAGGTGATCTGGTCGTTCGGCGGCTGGACCTGGTCGGGCGGCTTCACCGAGGCCGCCAGGAACCCCGACGCGTTCGCCCAGTCCTGCCTCGACCTGGTCGAGGACAAGCGCTGGGCGGATGTCTTCGACGGCATCGACATCGACTGGGAGTACCCGAACGCCTGCGGCCTGACCTGCGACACCAGCGGTAAGGACGCCTTCACCAAGGTAATGAAGGCGCTGCGGTCGAAGTTCGGCCAGAGCAATCTGGTGACCGCAGCGATCACCGCGGACGCCTCGGCCGGCGGCAAGATCGAGGCGGCCGACTATGCGGGCGCGGCCCAGTACGTCGACTGGTACAACCCGATGACGTACGACTACTTCGGCGCCTGGGACGCCAAGGGGCCGACGGCGCCGCACTCCCCGCTCACGTCGTACAGCGGCATCCCGAAGGCCGGCTTCAACAGCACCGACACCACCGCCAAGCTCAAGGGCCTCGGCATTCCGGCGGGCAAGCTGCTGCTGGGCATCGGCTTCTACGGCCGTGGCTGGTCGGGTGTCACCCAGGACGCACCGGGCGGCAGCGCGACCGGCGCGGCGCCGGGCAAGTACGAGGCCGGTATCGACGACTACAAGGTGCTCAAGAGCCGCTGCCCGGCCACCGGCAAGGTGGGCGGCACCGCCTACGCCAAGTGCGGCGACCAGTGGTGGAGCTATGACACCCCGGAGACCATCGGCACGAAGATGGCCTTCAAGAACGCGCAGGGTCTGGGCGGCACGTTCTTCTGGGAACTGAGCGGTGACACCACCAACGGTGAGCTGATCAAGGCGATCAAGTAGCCGTAGCGGGCACAGAACCGGAGGGGCGGGGGCGGCGGCCTCCCGCCCCTCCGGCATGACCTGCACGGCGGCGGCGCCTGATGAAGCCTCAGGCAGGCGGGCGCGGGGCAGCCGGACAGCCCGGCTTCGCCCACCGCGGCTCCGATGATCGCCGCGGACGCGTTGTGGGCGCGTACAGGGCGACCACCGGGACGCCTGTGGGTGACCCGGCGCGCCCGCGGGGTTTACTGCCCCGTCCGGTACGAGCACCATCGGCCGTACGGGGGCAGGAGCCGCATTGAAGAGGTGACACGTGGTCAACCCTTGGCTGGCGATGGAGACCGGTGCCGATCCGGTGGAGCGCACCCGCACGGTGCGCCGGGCGCATGCGGCCTTCCTGGCCGACGGGACCGTGGCGCCACCGGTCCGCCGGGTGGTCGCCGACTCCTGGCGCCGCTCCGCCGACGCCCGGGCCGCGGCGGACGGCGCCGCGCCCATCGATCTGGACGAGGCCGCGCTGGGCACCTACCGGGACGGACATCCACTGGCCCGCGCGATGCCCGTCTTCCGGGAGCTGCTGGGCAGCTTCGCGCAGGACGGCGCGCATCTGCTGGCCGTCTGCGATCCGCACGGGCGGCTGCTGTGGGTGGAGGGGCACCGCGGGGTGCGGCGCAGTGCCGAGCGGATGAACTTCGTGGTCGGCGCCCGCTGGGACGAACGGCACGCCGGCACCAACGCCCCGGGCACCGCGCTCGCCGCCGATCACGCCGTACAGATCTTCGCCGCGGAGCACTACAACCGTCAGGTGCAGCGCTGGACCTGCGCCGCCGCCCCGCTGCACGATCCGCGGACCGGGCGGCTGCTGGGCGCGGTCGACATCACCGGCGGCGACCATCTGGCGAGCCCGCACAGCCTGGCTCTGGTGCAGGCCACCGCCCGCGCGGCGGAGGCCCATCTGGCCGCGGACGTAACGGAGTTGGGTGTCTGTCTGTCGGCGCTGGGCCGGGACGAGGCGCTGCTGGTGGTGGACGGGGAGCGGCTGCGGCTCGGTCGCCGGCACAGCGAGATCATGGTGCTGCTGGCCCGGCACCCGGAAGGACTGACGGGCGATCAGCTCTCGGTGCTGCTGTACGGCGAGCGCGATATGCGCCCGGTGACGCTGCGGGCCGAGCTGTCCCGGCTGCGCCACCTCGTCGGCACGCTGCTGCATTCGCGTCCGTACCGGCTCAGCCGGCCTGTCGAGACCGATCTGTGCGTGGTCGAGGAGGCGTTGGCGGCCGGCGAGGCGCACTGTGCACTGGGCGCCTACCGGGGTCCGCTGCTGCCGCTGTCGGAGGCGCCCGGCGTGCAGCGGCTGCGTGGTGCGCTGGAGGACCGGCTACGGCGTGCGCTGCTCGGCGCACGCGACCCCGGCCTGCTGCGTGAGTGGTCGCGCAGCCCCTGGGGCGAGGACGATCTGGAGATCTGGGAAGCCCTGGTGGACGCCCTTCCGGAGCGCTCCCCGGCGCGCGGCGCACCGCTGGCCACCGCGGACCGGCTGCGTGCGGCGTACGGCCTGACCGGCGGGTCCGCCGGTGCCGTGCGCGCCCCGGCGGCCGCGCATGTCGCAACGTTCACGCAACCTCCGCGGCTTTAGCCTGCGCACAACGCCCGTCACACGGGAGTGGCGGGCACCGCGCCGAGAGCGATTGGGAGGCCGCACCATGGCCCGTTACGCCAGCCCGGGTTCCGCCGATGCCGTCATGAGCTATCTGCCCCGCTACGACCACTGGATCGGCGGCGAGTTCGTGGCGCCCGCGCTGGGCCGGTACTTCGAGAACCCGACCCCGGTCAACGGGCAGCCGTTCACCGAGGTCGCGCGGGGCACGGCCGAGGACGTCGAACGTGCCCTGGACGCGGCGCACGCGGCCGCGCCCGGCTGGGCCCGCACGGCCGCCGCCGACCGCGCCGGCGTCCTCAACAAGATCGCCGACCGGATGGAACAGAACCTGGAGGCCCTGGCGGTCGCGGAGAGCTGGGAGAACGGCAAGCCTGTACGGGAGTCCCTGGCGGCCGACATCCCTCTGGCCATCGACCACTTCCGCTACTTCGCGGGCGCCATCCGCGCCCAGGAGGGCTCCCTGTCGGAGATCGACGAGGACACCGTCGCGTACCACTTCCACGAGCCGCTCGGGGTGGTCGCCCAGATCATTCCCTGGAACTTCCCGATCCTGATGGCGACCTGGAAGCTCGCCCCGGCACTGGCCGCCGGCAACGCCGTGGTTCTCAAGCCGGCCGAACAGACCCCCGCCTCGGTGCACTTCTGGATGAGCCTGATCGCGGATCTGCTGCCGCCCGGCGTCGTCAACATCGTCAACGGATTCGGCGCGGAGGCCGGCAAACCGCTGGCCTCCAGCCCGCGGGTCGCCAAGGTCGCCTTCACCGGTGAGACCACCACCGGCCGCCTGATCATGCAGTACGCGTCCGAGCACCTGCGGCCGGTGACGCTCGAACTGGGCGGCAAGAGCCCCAACATCTTCTTCGACGACGTCTCGTCCGCCGCGGACGACTTCCACGACAAGGCTCTGGAAGGCTTCACCATGTTCGCCCTGAACCAGGGCGAGGTGTGCACCTGCCCGTCCCGGGCGCTCATCCAGCGCGGCCACTACCAGGACTTCCTGGCGGCCGGGGTGGCGCGCACGGAGAAGATCGTCCAGGGGCACCCGCTGGACACCGACACCATGATCGGCGCCCAGGCCTCCAACGACCAGCTGGAGAAGATCCTCTCCTACCTGGACATCGGCCAGAAGGAGGGCGCCCGCATCCTGACCGGCGGCTCCCGGGCCGAGCTCGGCGGCGAACTGGAGGGCGGCTACTACGTCCGTCCGACGATCTTCGAGGGCAACAACGAGATGCGGGTCTTCCAGGAGGAGATCTTCGGCCCGGTCGTCGCCGTGGCCCCCTTCAGCGACTTCGACGACGCGATCGGCATCGCCAACGACACGCTCTACGGCCTCGGCGCGGGCGTCTGGACCCGCGACGGCTCCACCGCCTATCGCGCCGGCCGCGCCATCCAGGCCGGGCGGGTATGGACCAACTGCTACCACGCCTACCCGGCGCATGCGGCCTTCGGCGGCTACAAGCAGTCCGGGATCGGCCGGGAGACGCACAAGATGATGCTGGATCACTACCAGCAGACGAAGAACCTGCTGGTGTCGTACTCGGCCAAGAAGCTCGGCTTCTTCTAAAGGCCTGAGGAAGGGCGCCTGAACCGGGTCCTTACCCGTCAGGCGCCTTTTGCTCGGCCCGCTCAGAACTCGGCCCGGTTTTATTGCGTTGCGCCTCCCCGTTCCTCCTACCGCTGCCCCGCTCCTGACCAGTGGTTCCGGTCTGTTTCCGGTCCAGGTCCCGGCTCACCGCGCAGGAGCCGCGCGTTCTCGCCCGCGCCCACGTCGTGCCGTACGCCGAGGCGTCCACATGGTTTTTCTTGGCGAGAGCCAGGGCCCCCCGGGGGGCGCGTGCCGGGCGTCGCGGTGGGGCGAACGTTGGCCCTAGCGTGTGGCGAGCCGCTCCAGCAGGGCGGTGCTCCGTGCCAGCAACGCCCGTTCCTCATCCGTGAGTTCGGCCTCGATGGCCTGCGCGAGCCAACCGGCCCTGCGGCCGCGCTCCGCTTCGAGCGCGGCCCGGCCCGCGTCCGACAGCTCGACCAGCGACTTACGGCCGTCCGTGGGGTGCGCCCGGCGCGTGATCAGGTTCTGTTCCATGAGCAGCCCCACCGACCGGGCCATCGACTGGGGGCGTACGCGCTGATCGGCGGCGAGGTCGCTGGTGGTCATGGCGCCGTTGCGGTCGAGTGCACCGAGCACGGCGGCCTGGCCCAGCGGGATGCGGTCCTCGTGTTTGACGCGTCGGGTGAGCTTGCCCATCGAGGTGCGCAGTTCGGCGGCGATGGCGGCGGCTTCCGGGGTGGGCATAGGGCACTTTACCCCGTTGGCCAGCAAGGCTGTGCACCTGACCTGCACAGCAATGCTGTACAGCAAAACTGAGCAGCATTGCTGTAGGGTTTGGCGTTGTCGGGCTCAGCGCCAGCGTTGTCGCAGCCGGGGCCACGGCACACGACAACGGGAAGGAACCCCCATGTCCGCAAAGGCAGTCGAACCCGCCAAAATCACCGACGCCGCCATCGAGACCGTCACCGCCCGCCGGATCATCGACAGCCGCGGCAACCCCACGGTCGAGGTCGACGTCGTCCTGGCGGACGGATCCCTGGGGCGCGCGGCTGTCCCCTCCGGCGCCTCCACCGGCGCCCGGGAGGCCGTGGAACTGCGCGACGGAGACTCCGCGCGCTGGCACGGCAAGGGCGTCGACCGCGCGGTGGCCCACGTCAACGGAGAGATCGCGGCGTCCGTGCGCGGCCGGGACGCGGCGGACCAGGCGGGCCTCGACGCCGCGCTGGTCGCCCTCGACGGCACCGCCACGAAGTCTCGCCTCGGCGCCAACGCGATCCTCGGCGTCTCCCTCGCCGCCGCCAAGGCCGCCGCGGCGGCCCACCACCGGCCCCTCTACCGCTACCTCGGCGGCGCCGACGCCCGCCTCCTGCCGCTGCCGATGATGAACATCGTCAACGGCGGCGCCCACGCCGACAATCCGCTGGACTTCCAGGAGTTCATGATCGCGCCGGTGGGTGCGGACACCTTCGCCGAAGCCGTCCGTATGGGCAGCGAGGTCTTCCACACCCTGCGCCGCGATCTGCTGGCCGCCGGGCACTCCACTGGCGTCGGCGACGAGGGTGGCTTCGCGCCCGCGCTGCGTACCGCTGAGGAGGCGCTCGACTTCGTGATGACCGCCATCGAGCGCACCGGCTACCGCCCCGGCACGGACATCGGCCTGGTCATGGACCCGGCGTCGTCGGAGTTCTTCCGCGACGGGGTGTACGACTACGCGGGCGAAGGGGTGCGCCGCACCCCTTCCGAGAACGCCGACTACCTGGCCAAGCTCATCGACACCTACCCGGTCGTCTCCATCGAGGACCCGATGGCGGAGAACGACCTGGACGGCTGGCGCGAGCTGACCGCCCGCGTCGGCGACCGCTGTCAGCTCACCGGCGACGACGTGTTCTGCACCAACGAGACGCTGCTGCGCGAGGGCATCCGCACCGGCGTCGGCAACTCGGTCCTGGTCAAGGTCAACCAGATCGGGACCCTGACCGAGGCGCTGGCCGCGGTCGCCACGGCCCACCAGGCGGGCTGGACGGCTGTCATGTCGCACCGCTCGGGCGAGACGGAGGACACCACCATCGCGGATCTGGCGGTGGCGACCGGCTGCGGTCAGATCAAGACCGGCTCGCTCTCCCGCTCCGACCGCACGGCGAAGTACAACCAACTGATCCGGATCGAAGAGGAGTTGGGCGACTCGGCGCGATTCGCGGGCCGCTCCGCACTGCGTGGGGCGTGAACAGCAGGCAGAGGGCCATCCGCTCCGGTGCGGCCCAGTCGGTTCCGCCGCTCATTGAGGACTCGCACCCGCAGGGCGTTCTCCCGCGCGAGATGGCCGGTGCTTCCGAAGCGGATGGGGCCCTGGTCCCACAGGTGGAGTACGCCGCCAGGGCTGCGCCGTTCCCTCGGGCCGTCCGGCTTGATGACCTTAGGTCCAAGGTCGCCACGGGCCTGCCGGGATTGCGCGTGGTCGGCGAGCGGGGGCCGCCCTCCCGTCAACATGCCGATCCACACCGGGAAATGAGCACCGCAACCCCTCTGCTATGGTGCGCCGATGTCATCGATCAAGCAGTTCCAAGTCACCTTCGACTGCGCAGAACCTGAGCGTGTCGCTCGCTTCTGGTGCGAGGTGTTGGGGTACGTCGTGCCGCCGCCCCCGGAGGGGTTTGCGACTTGGGACGATTTCGATCGCTCGCTGCCGCCTGAGCGTCAGGGTTCGGCGTTTGTCTGTATGGATCCCTCAGGTGTGAGCCCGCGGATGTACTTCCAGCGCGTTCCCGAAGGCAAGGTCGTCAAGAATCGGCTGCATCTTGACGTGCGGGTCGGCACCGGGCTCGTGGGTGAAGAGCGCCTGGCCGCACTTGAGGCCGAGTGCGCACGACTGGTCGCGCTCGGTGCGGTGCGTGTGCAACTGCTGCGTGCCGATGGCGTCAATGAGTCGTGCCTCGTGATGCAGGACATCGAGGGCAACGAGTTCTGTCTCGACTGAGCATCCGCCGAGACGGCGAGGTGGGGAGCCTCTCCCTTGGGCCTCTCTTAAAGGTGGTCCATACGGGAACGGGAACGGGAGTCATCCCGTGAGGGCGAGGTGGCGAAGTCCGGCGATGCCGGGCATCGCGGTGTGAATGCCGTCGCCCGTCAGGCGGCAGTCGCGAAGGACCATCCAGGCCTTCACCCGCGCGCAGACGTGCTCAACGTCGGCCCGGACCTTGCGGTGGGAGGCATCGTGCCCCTCCTTCCGAGCAAGCAGTTCGAGCCGGCCGCGTTCGCGGCGGTGCGGGATGGCGCCCGGTGAACGGGGCTGTCCAGGACGGCGCCGACGCCGTGATCACACCAGCCACCACAAGATCATCTCACCCGTGATCAGCAGTCACGGGACAACCCTTACTCCACCGCATACAGCAGGTTGTACTCAGCACCATGCGCCCTGAAGCGCAGACTGCGCTCACCAGGCGTATCCGTGATCCACTGCTCCCCGAGCTTGCCGTCGCCGGCTGTTCCGCCGACCTCCCCGAGAGAGACGGCAATCGTGCCCGTGAAGTCGCAGTCGTACTTGACGGTGTACATCCGGTCTCCCAGCACCGTCCCATTCCACACAGTGCCACGATTCTGGACAACAAGCCTCGGCTCGTCGAAGCCGCTCCAGCCCTCAGTCGTGACGCACTTGAGCTTCTCCAGATAGAGCTTGGCCATACCGTCCCCTGTGCAGGATCCTTCTCGACACTTCACATCCTGCCGAGCCTCAATAAACGATCACTAAACGCATGGACGCCCAACCGCCCGGCACGCAGGCGGGATTCGTACCGGGCGAACCGGCTCGCGATCCGGCCCATGACCACCTCGAACGTCTCCTGCCATCGGGCGGGATCTGCACGATGGCATGCGGCCACCGTCTCATCGTCAGTCCACACAGCTCACGATGACCAATGGATGACCAACGGTGGCCGCACCCGTCTCCCGCACCGGCCCGACCAGCGAGATCACGATCTCTGCTGGATTACTGACAGCGAAAGGCCGTGGTCGCGTCGAGGGCGGCCCTGTCGGTCGTGATGTGGTTGACCGGCGCACTCCCGTCGGCGTAACCGAAGGAGATCCCTACGAGTAACTTCCCGTGGTCCAAGCCGAGTTCGCCACGAACGGTGTCGGCGTAGAAGCTCAGCAGTCCCTGCGGGCAGCTGTCCAAGCCGTACGCGGTCATGGCCAGCAGCAGCGTCTGGGCGTAGATCCCGACATCCGCGGCCAGTCGTGCCCCGGCGTCTCCGGCCGTGAAGAGGAACGCGACGTGCGGGGCGCCGTAGAAGCGCAGGCTCTCGGCGTCGAAGGCGGCTCGGGCCGCGTGGTCGTTCCGGCCGATGCCCAGCGCGCCGTAGAGCGCTGTGCCGAACGCGGCGCGGCGACGCTGCTGCGCTTTCGAGTACATATCGTCGTGGTAGGGGAAGTCGACCGTGGTGCGCTGCTCGGCGTGGGCCGCCTGAAGTGCGTCGGCGAGACGGTCCCGAAGCGCCCCGCTCACCACCTCGACCTGCCAGGGCTGCGTGTTCGAGCTGGACGGTGCGGCGCCGGCGAGTGCGAAGACCGCGCGCAAGGTCTCCTCGGGCACCGGGTCGGGCCGGAATGCGCGGGACGCGCGGCGGCCTCGGATCAGCTTCTCCGCGTAGCCACTCAGCTCGGTCGGATGGGACGGGCTCATGGTGGTACTCCTCCGGCACTCCTCAGACACCTTAGGTATACGGACACGTGTACCTAGACTCGACCGTAACGGCGACTCCACCTAAAGTAAACGCCTGCGTATACTTGAGCCATGGAGGCAACGACCACGAAGACCCGACGCCGGGGGCGCGGCGGGCGTGAACGGATCCTGGGTGCAGCCGCCCTGCTGTTCGCGAACCAGGGGATCAACGCAACCGGTATGGAGCAGGTTGCGGAGGCGGCGCCGGTATCCAAACGCACTCTCTACGCGCATTTCCCGGCCAAGAGCGACCTGGTGATCGCCCATTTGCAAGAGCTGGCCGCATCCGGACGGACCCTGGAGAGCGTGCTCACCCGCGAGGATCTCGCTCCTCGGGAGCGGATTCTCCAGCTGTTCGACTTCCCGGCACCGGACGCGTCCCCGGTGCGCGGGTGCCCGTTCATCGATGCCGCGGCCGAGTTCCCCGACCCGCAAAGCGCGATCCACACGTACGCACGTGAGCAGAAGCTGCTGATGGCGCAGCTCGTCACCGAGCTTGCGGCGGAGCTGGGCGCTACCGAACCCGCCGCGCTCGCCGAGCAGTTGGTCACGCTCGCCGACGGCGCGGCCAGCCGTGCGATGGTGCTGAATCAGCCGGACTGCGGCCGACACGCGCGCGCCGCCGCGGAAATCCTGCTCGACCGGGCCCTCATGCCGCTGAGTTAAGAGGGTTACGGCCGACCTCGCGGCGGCCGCTTGAACATCCCTCCATTGCCGGTCGGCTGCCCCGCCGATGCCCAACGGGGTGCGCTACACCAGGGGCGCGTCTGCTGCTGGAAGGTTCGCGAGCAGAGTTTCGTGCAGCCGCTGCCAGACACCGGCTTCGTGCCACTCGGCAAGGCGGCGCCAGCAGGTCATCCCGGAACCGAAGCCCAATTCCTGTGGCAGGTGCTCCCACGCGATGCCGGTGTGCAACACGAAAAGGATTCCCTGCAGGACCAAACGATCACCGTGCCGCTTGCGACCGGCGTGGTGGAAGCGACGTTTGACCTTCGGCAGCAGCGGATTGACGACTGCCCACAGTTCGTCGCTGATCTCCCAAGGCTTGGACCGCGCCACTGTGGCTACCCCTTCCACACACGCTGATCAATCGCGCTCCGAGTGGCTGACAACCACCGCGTTCGATCACGGTATTCATGGGCCAACGTGCCGCCTGCTAGTTCTTATTCAGGGTTCGGGTCACGCCCGCGACGACGGATGTGGTGAGCACCCAGCCGGCGGCGATCAGTACGTAGGCCAGCCACTGGGGGCCGGTGTCCGTCCAGTACCAGTCAGTGCGCTGACCGAGACCGCCGATGGGAATCAGCAGGTCGAGGGTATAGACGAAGGACTGGAACGGGGTGCCTTCGCCCGGCTTCACCGGGGTCGGATCGTGGGTCCCGAAGACCAGCGTGCCGAGCAAGGCCAGTGCGATGAGCCACAGGCCGGCCAGCCACGGGCGGTAGCCGTAGCCAACGGTGGTATCCAGCAGATGCCCCCACACACGTCCGGCCGGGTGCAGCGTGCGGTGGCGGTGACGCTGCTTCGCCAAGAGCACCCGGCGCGCGTCGCTGTCGTGGCCGATCTGCCGGTACCAGTCCGCGAGTTGCTCGTACGGCTGCGGGGCGTAGCCGGGATTCCGACGGATCCACGCCAGGCGACGTGCCACCTCGTCCTCTGCGGGCGTCCTGTCTCCCTCGGGCATTCCGTCTTCCCCTGCCGCCCCGTCTTCCGCGGACGTCGTCTCCCCGAAACGGATGGAGCCGTACGTAAACCCTTCCAGCCGCACTTGCTCCGGCCAGCCTCGCTCGCTGTCCTGGCACCAGGCGGCCTGTGCGGACCGGAGATCCACCGCTCCCGAGGGCGGTGCGGCGGGTCTGAAGTCGAAGTCCCCCACCTGCATCCCTATACAGACCAAGGCGGTGCGGTCCCCGTTCAGGTGTGCTCCCTCGAAGGTCAGCAGGTCCTCAATGCGAGCCCTTCGCAGCCGTACGACCCCCTGCGCGGTGAACCCGTGGGAACAGTCCACAGTCGAGGTGGCCACATGGCCTGCGGCGAGTGCGACACCGCCGCGGTTCTCCAGCCGCGCGCCCTGCAGAAACAGGCCCCTGGGCAGCTGGGCGCCAGGCAGCCGCAGCCCGCCCTGCGTGACAAGTCGTTCGCCGAAGAAGCCGCCTTCCATGACGAGGCCGCTCGCCCGCACCGCCACTTCGGGGCCCGAGATCCTGGCGTCCGCCAGGTGCAGATTCCCGGCCATACGGGCGTTGATGAGTATGAGAGAGCAGCCTTCCAGGGCCGACCGCCTCAGGTCCAGGTCACCCTCAATCCGGACGAGCTCGGCGCCGATCCCGGGAACCCAGCTGTTCGTGATCCTGATCGTCCGGGTCGTGGCCCCGTGCAGGCTCATCGCCTGCTCCAGCCGGCAGCCCTCGAGCGAGAACGTGTGGCAGATCTCCGCTCCGGACAGGTCCAGACGGCCGGTGATCCGCGCACCGGCGAGCCGCAGGGCGGCGACGGCGCCGGACCGCTGGTCGTTCGCACCAAGCAGCAGCGCCTTCACGACAGCCGCGCGAACCGAGCGTTCGGGGCCCCAATGGCCACCTGCGGCGGGTTCGTCCGCCTCGGGCATGCCCGTACGCAGCTCCACTCGACGCCCCTTGGGGAAGGCGTCCCACAGCTCGCGTTCCGGTGGGGTCAACTCGTCGTATGGCAGCACACATTCAGGGTAGTGACCTGCTCGCCGTCTCCGCTCGCCCTGTCTCATACCAAGCGGAGCCTGGTTCATTCTGTGAGGACTTCTAAGAAGCTGTTGTCCTGAGGGGGGTTCGTCGCACGGGAGTCTCTATCGGGTGATCGCGGCGGCGGCAGGCATGGAAGCAGGGCCTCCTGGTAGCTCGGCAGGTGCGATCACCCGAGTCCCGGGAAGCCCTGTTGCCGCAGTTGTACGCGTCCTCCCGGGTGGAGTTCGACTCGACCGGCTCGTCGTGTGGATGCCTCGCCCACCAGTACGGCAACGCCGGTGACCACACGGAGCGTGAGCGGCGGTATCCGTCGGACATGACGGGGCAGCAACCTCCTGCCGCTCCAGCAGTCCGACATTCGACGGCATCCGCGACCTCCCCGGAAACGGCCTGCCAGGCCACCACTCCCACGGAAACACCGGTCTCGTTCCTGACCAGCGGAAACGCGGCAATCACGTTCGGAAAGACAACAGCTTCTGAGCCGCGCCGTCCGGCACCTGGTGCTGGAAGGCGCGCCGAGACGCAGTGGGCGTGATGCCGACGGTGTCACGGAATCGGGCGCGCATGTTGGTGCCGCTGCCGAGGCCGCACCGGGTGGCGATCTGTTCCACCTGGAGGTCCGTGGTCTCAAGGAGTTCTCGCGCACGGTTGATTCGGCTTCTTCTAGAGCCATGAGGAGAGGCGCCCGACACGGCTTTTGCCCGTCAGGCGCCCTTCGCTCGGTCCGCTCAGAGCGAGGGCAGGCCGCCGTCCAGGAACTTGGCGCAGTGGCGGAAAGGATTGCCGGCGGACTGCGAGGCGCTTGAACGGTGCATGCCGGTCTGCTCGACGGCGTACCGCAGCTTGTCAAAGTCGGGCGTATCGCAGCTTGTCAAAACCGACGATGTCCGGGCCCTTCACTGTTACGGTCGCGCCATGTCCAAGATCGAGATAGATGTGGTGACCGCCGAGTTCTTCGAGGCCTTTGACAACCGGGGCGGCAAGGCTGCCGACGTGGCCCGGATCCGTCGGCTGGTTCTTCCGGGTGGTGTGATCGTCAAGGCCGGACCGGAGTTCACGGTCTACACCGTGGACGAGTTCATCGAGCCTCGCCGGCGGCTGCTGACCGACGGTCGGCTCGTCGAATTCTCCGAGTGGGAGACCTCCGAACGGACGGAGATCGCGGGCGATATCGCGTCGCGGTTCAGCGAGTACCGCAAGTCCGGCACCTTGGACGGTGAGCCGTTCGACGGAGGCGGGACCAAGACCATCCAGTTCGTCCGCACCTCGGAAGGCTGGCGGATCTCAGCGTTGGCCTGGTACGACCAGCCCTGACCACAGGGGCGGTCGGCCGCGGCTCATCAGCTTGGCACTCAACACCGTTGCTTGCCGTGACCACAGAGGTCCGCCTGGTCGGCGAGCGCGGAGGCGTGGCGACTGTCGGTCGGCTCCGCGTACGGCGGGGAATGCACCCCCGATACTCTGCACTGCGTGACCAACTCACATGCGAGCCTTGACGATGCCGAGGTTGCGGTCGCTGCGGTATGTGCCGGGGCGGAGGTCGTGCGCGCCAGGTATGGACGGCGGCTCACCCGTATCGACAAAGGCCTCGGGGACTTCGCCACTGATGCCGATGTGGCGGCTGAGGGAGCGATCCTCGACGTCATCCGTGCTGCGCGGCCCGAGGATGCGGTGCACGGCGAGGAGGGCGGGCAGCAGGGTGGGGCTGACGCGGTGCGCCAGTGGTTGGTGGACCCCTTGTGCGGCACCCTCAACTACGCCGTCGGCAACATGCTGGTGGCCGTCAACGTGGCACTGCGCAACGGCCCGGCAGCCGTGGCCGATCCGTTCAGCGGCGAGGTTTTCTTCACCGACGGTGAGACGGCTTGGGTGCGGCGCGACGGGGGCGACACGCAGCTGGTGCCGACGGCGGCCACCCAGCTGGTGGACCTGAACCTGGATCCGCCCTTTCCGAGCGCGCCTGGGTTCCGGGCTGTGGATGTGCTCGCTCACCCTGGCTTCGTCGAGCGGTTCCGGCCGCGGGTCGTCTCCACGACTCTGGCGCTGGCCTGGGTCGCGGCCGGTAAGCGTGCCGCATACGTCACCGATGGCGGTGATCTGACCGAGAGCGTGCACTTCGCCGCCGGCATCGCTTTGTGCCAGGCCGCCGGCTGTCTCGTCACCGGAGTCGACGGCGCTCCCATCGGGCAGGCAGGCCGTGGGCTCGTAGTGGCCTCGGACGCCGGGACTCACGGTCTGTTGTTGTCGATGATCCGCGGCCGAGTCCAAGGGCTGTGACGTCGGAAACTTCGGCGGGTTGAGCAGGCTGTGGCTTGGAGTGGGCGGATGCCCCGGCGGATGCCCTTCCTTTCGTCGGCGGCGGCGGCGGCGGCCGACGGTACCTGGACGGTGAGGGGCCGCGAGGGCGGCAAGAGCGGCGAGAGCCCGCCTCGCCGATGTGGGCGGCATGCAGGAAGTCAAGGAGCGGCTGGAGGCGGCCTTTCTGGCGCCGTTGCGCAATCCGGAGCTGCGCCGCCTGTACGGCAAGAGTCTGCGAGGGGAGCTACTGCTGTACGGGCCGCCCGGCTGCGGTAAGACCTTCATCGCACGGGCCGTCGCCGGTGAGCTCGGGGCGAACTTCCTGTCCGTGTCGGTCAACGATGTGCTCGACATGTGGATCGGCAACTCCGAGCGCAACATGCACGAGCTCTTCCAGACTGCCCGCCGCCAGGCCCCGTGCGTGGTCTTCCTGGACGAACTGGACGCGCTCGGCGGAAAGCGCAGCCGCACCCATAGCAGCGGTATGCGCAACACGGTCAACCAATAGCTGACCGAGCTGGACGGCGTCGAAGCGGAGGCGAACGAGAGCGTGTTCGTGCCGGCCGCCACCAAAGTGCCCTGGGACGTGGACATCGCTCTGCGCCGCCCTGGCCGGCCCCATCGCCATGGCCGGCCTGCGGGCCGGAGCCGACCGGCTCGCGTTCCGACGACTTCAACCGAGGGTCGCCACCATTGTTTGCCGCGAGCGCGCAGGATGAGGCGTTTACGGCCCGGGGCGGGCGCCGGACGACCCGACGCCTCGGGGGCCTGAGCACCGGCGTTGCCGGCTTCCGGGAGTCCGGGGCGTGGGGCGGGGCGTTCCACTTTCTCCCTGGGACGGCTGGGACACATCATCGCGTGAGTCGTCGGAAACGCTGAGCGACGCAGGGTCACGCTCCGGTGGGCCTGCACAGCACTCGAGGAGAATCCGATGAATCGACGCATGATGCGCAGCGGTGTGGTCGCCGCGTTCGCCGCCCTCGCCATGGTCCCCGCGGTGGCGTTCGCCGACTCCTGTCCGCAGCCCGTATCCGGCTGGCACTCCGTGCACCAGGGCTCGGCGACGATGAGGGCCACTCATGCGCACGGCCGGGTGGTGACCCCGAACGGCAGGGTTCTGAACGTCCGTTCGGGGCCGGGCACCGCCTACCGCGCGGTGGGCACCGTGCGCGACGGCAGTGTGCGGGCCCTCGTGTGCAAGACCAACGGCAGCACGGTGCAGGGCAACGAACGCTGGTACAAGCTCTCGCACCGCCGCGGTTATGTCTCGGCCCACTACGTCCACGCCTACCGCGCCGTCCCGTGGTGCCGATTCCTCGGCAACTGATGCCCCCTCCGTGGTGACGACGCAATGACCTCTGGCTGCCCGTCCGTTCGTGGGGGCGAACGGACGGGCAGTCGGTACGAGTTCTTGGAGCGCTTGATGGTCACAGACATGCAGGGGCCCCGGCCGGGACGCAGGGCCGTGTGCGGCCTCGGAGTGATCGCGGCGGCCGCCGCCGTGGTGCCGGCTCAGTGGGCGCGGGCGGCGCCGGCAACGAGCCGGAAGCTGCCCGCCCTGTCCGCGGCGGGCCGGCCGTTCCTCGCCGGGCGGCTGCGGCACACCACGGTGTTGCAGTCCTTCGCCGTCGATGAACGGCAGAATCATCTCTACGCATTGCAGGTGGTGGCGGGCGGGATCCGGCTGGCGGGCGAGGAGGCGGCTCTGCCCCACACGGAACGCGTCAGGAACGGTGATCTGTGTCTGAACCGGCTCACCCTTGACGGCTCCACGGCCGGACACATGTATCTGAAGGGCTTTGGGCACGGAGGGTCGATCGGGCTGGAGGAATCCGCGGACGGCGTCACACTGTGGACGGAATGGGATGCCAACCCGTCATCCGGCTACGGGCGTGGGGTGTGCCGCTTCCGTTTCACGGACGGGCAGGTGCTGGAGCGCGGCAGCGGCGAGCTGGAAACGTGCCACCCCGTCATGGGCTCCACCAGCAACCTCCCCGCCCTTGATGTGACACACCGACAACTCCTGCTGCGGTACAAGAGGGACGGGATACCGAGGTTCGCCCTGTACGACCTGGACCGATTCCGGGCCCGTTGGCACCTTCCGCTGGCCGACTTCGCCCAGCCGGGCGCCGACCTGGGACTGCCCTTCCAGGGCATGGCCCTGTACGGCAATTACGCCTACCAGCTGCTGGGCAGCGCGTACGGAACGGGGAATCCGGCGTCTTCGGGCGGCAACACCCGGTTGTACCGCATCGACCTGCGGACCGGACGTGTGGTGTGGCAGCAGCTGGAGCACACGGCTCCGGGACTCTCGCCCCGCGAGCCGGAAGGCCTGGCCGTCCTGCGGGGCAGCGGCACACCGCGGCTGTGCCTGGGGTTCGTCGAAGGCCCGGCGGGCGGGCGCAGCTTCCGCCTGTACGACAAAGCGCTCAGCTGACTATTCCGATCCGGCGCGTGCCGGGTGTCAGCGTCCGTCACCAGTGGGTACACATTCCGCGATCCGGGAGGAAACAGACCCCGGACCCCCGGTCGGCCGCTGAAGCGACCGTCGGGTCGGAAGCAGGTGGTGAGGGAGGCGCACAAGGTGTCCCGCTGGCGACCGCTGCCCGACACGCTCGATGCCGAAGCGCAACGCCTGACGGAGGAGTTGCGCGTACTCAAGGAACGGACCGGGCTGAGCCTGGACGGGCTCGCCAGGAAGACCCCGTACAGCAAGTCCGCCTGGCACCGCTATCTCAACGGCGAGAAGCTGCCGCCGCGCAGTGCGGTCGAGGCACTCGGCCAGGTGGCAGGTGCGGATCAGGAACGGCTGCTCGCGGTGTACGACGCCGCGTACCGCGCCCGGACCGCGCCGGTGGCCGACCCGGCCGAGGCTCCCACGGCCGAACGGAGCGGGCGTGCCCGCAGGATTCTGCGCAGCGCCGAGGTGCTGCGGACCGCCGGAGCGCTGGTGGTGCTGACGGCACTGGTGGCGACCATGGGAGCGGCGGCCTCGATCGTGAAGGTTCCCGCACCTGCCGCGCATACGGACGGGCATGCGTCCGATGCGTGCCACGGACACAGGTGCCAGGGGCGGTATCCGTGGAGGTTCGGCTGCAATCGCGACGCGCGCGCGGAGAGCACCATTGTGGACACCACCTACACCGTGCGGCTCCGGTTCAGCCCGTCGTGCGGCTCCGTCTGGTCCGAGGTGCAGCCGCACTCCGGCGGCGCGGAGAAGGTGTCGATCTGGGTCGGCCGTGACGCGCGGCTCACCTCCCACCCCGACGGCCGTCAGGGACTTGCCGTCAGCCCCATGCTGGCCACGTCGGATCTGCGGCAGGCGGTGGCGTGCGCGAAGGTGGCGGACCGGGTGGCATGCACGGGCGCCGTCGAGCTGACGAGCCCGGCCCGCTCCAAGGACCGTGATGATTTCCCGGGTCCCAAGTTCCTGGAGCGGGTGATGCGTTGAGGTGGTCGGAGTGGTTGGTGTGCTCGGTGTAATCGGAGTGGTCGGTGTGGTCGGTTGGTGATGTCCGGCTGACGGGGACCCGGCCGGGCGCACGCACGCGAACCAGCCGACCGCGGTCAGCCTCCAGCAGCCGGGCGGCCCCCTTCAGCCCGGCCCTTCCCGCCAGCCCGGCCGGCCCGGCCAGCCCGCGGAGTCTCAAGCGGTGGCGACCGTCACCCGGTTGAGTCGGACCGCCGTTGGCGAGTCGGCGATTTCGCTGACCACGTTCTCCGATGGGGTGCCTGTCACCTCCCCGAAGAGCGTGTAGTGCCCGTCCAGGTGTGGTGCCGGAGCGAGGGTGATGAAGAACTGGGAGCCGGTGCTGTCCCGGCCGAGATTTGCCATGGCCAGTTGGAAGGGCCGCGCGAAATCCCGTTCTGGAGGGATCTCGTCGGGTATCCGGTATCCGGCGCTGCCGTGGCCGGTGCCCAGTCGGTCGCCGCCTTGGACGACGAAACCGGGCACACGGCGGTGGAAGTCCGTGCCGTCGTAGAAACCGCCCTCGCCCGTGGTTCCGGTCAGGGGATCGGTCCAGGTGCGGCTTCCGGTGGCCAGCCCTACGAAGTTGTCCACCGTATAAGGAGCTTCGTCGGGGCGCAGCGTGAGGTGGATGTCGCCGTGCTCGGTGTGCAGGACGGCGGTAACGGCTCGATAGATCCTCAAGGAGGAGGAGAAGGGGCGGCGGACGACGGTGTGGCGGACTCGCACCGGGGAGTCGCGCAGCGGGTCGTGCGAGGGGTCGTATGCGTTCGGATCGCTGCGATCTCCGCAGCCGACCGTGCCGGGTGCGTTTCCGGGCAGGCAGGCGCCGTCCCGTCCCGATTGATCGATGTCGGACTCGGACGGTGCGGTGGGCGCAGTGGACGCAGTGGCCGCGGTCGAAGGTGGCCCGAGCCACAGCGGATGATGTTCCGCCGAGATGTGGTGCTGTCCGTGCCAGAGGTCTCGGACTTCTGCTGACGCATGGGTGAGCAGCTTGTCGAGATCGGTTGCTGCTTGGGCGTCCAGCACCTCGCGCATGCTCGAGGTGTCGTGGTACTTGTCGAAGAGTGAACCGTTGTTGTGCTCAAGGGTGAAGCACTGATCCACGAAGACTCTGTCGGGCAGCTCGTGGAGGACGTAGCGCCGCACCATGGCGGCGACCGGAGCCCAGGCCTCGCCGCCGAACTCGATGCCCGGGCCGGCGAATGCCTCGGTGGCGAGCTGGAGTGCCCGTCCGTGGCCCAGTTCACGGCGCAGACGTTGCCAGGTGACGCGACTGTCGCCCTGGTTGATCTCCGTGATGAAGTCCGCCAGTTCCTGCGGGTGGTGCTGAGTCCTGGCCCGTTCGTAGTGTCCGAGCTCATTGCCGATGACGTTGTCCAGATGGCCCGCCAGCTCGGCGCACAGGTGGGGCAGCCAGCGGAACAGCCGTGCTCCGGCCGTGCGGTCGCCCGCCGCTGTCAGCCACTCCAGCAGATAGAAGTCGGCGGCGAGCGAGGACGGGTCGACATGGTCGACGAACCAGCGCGGGCTGTGGGCAGTGAGGTCCCTGGCCATCGCGGTAAGGGCTTCGTCGCGGTCGATGTCGCCGACGAGATACCGGGACCAATGCCGCTCGGCCACGGCATGGAGCCGCGGATAACGCCACTTGGTGCCCAGCACGTCGGCGCAGGGACGATGTGCGGAGTCCACCGCGCGCACCAGGTGGCCGGCCGTCACCTCGACGAGGATCTTGGTAAGGATGACCCGCAGCCGGCGCTGGTACGGGGCGCCGCCCGGCATGCGCCGGACGAGCTCGGTGGACAGATGGCTCTCGGGAATGTTCCCGGATTTCAGCTGGGCCCAGCCCAGCATGGTCAGGACGGCGTCCGCGAGCGTCGATCCCCGGAACCGGCGGCAGTCGGCGTAGACCCCCGTGGCCTTGCCCGCGGCGGTCAGAAAGCCCGTGGCGGGCGGATAGGGGGCGAGCGGCACGAGGTGGAGGTCCAGCGTCCGGCCGGTGTCGGCCGTGCCCAACGCCGCGCAGAGCGGGGCCAGATAGCGCTCGGGAGCGAGGACGTCGTTCACCTCCACGACGGCCTGCTTGCGGACCTCCTCGAAGAGGGGGAGCGCGTCTCTGAGCGTCGGCGCGGCGGCCGTCAGTGCGGTGGTGACCAGCTCCGTTCCGGGACGGAGGCGGTCGTCGTCGACCAGCGTGAGGAGATCCTCCGGCCGGCGAGCGGCGGCCAGGAACGCGGGCAGTCCGGAGCCGACCGTCCGTGCCCACGACGTCAGTCCGGCACGGAACAGGTCCGTCTCCGGGGTGAACGGCCTGGGCAGGAAGTTGGGCTCCCAGGAACCTGCGCGTCCGATCAACTCGCGCTGGAGCGCCAGAGCGAGGTCGAGGGTGGTGCTGCGCTTCTGACGGAACTTCACATCGCTCCCTGCTGTGTGCCCGGTCCTGTGAGCAGACCCGCTTCCCGCAATTCGGTGAGGAGGCTCCGGCACCGTTCCTCGGTCAGCCCGGCGTACGTGGGCGACTCCTTGGCCAATTGCTGTGCGTACTCGGTGACGGCCCGCGCGGACCGTCCATGGCACAGGCCCCAGACCAGCGCCGCGTCGGGGGGCAGGCGGAAGTGCCGGCCGCCGGGCTCGACCAGCGTCACCATGTCGTCGTAGGCGCGGGGGAAGAACACCGTGGACCTGCGCAGTGGACCGCTCTCCGCCCGCCAGGCGGGCCAGCGGGAGACATCGATGCCCTGCCAGCCCAAGGTGGCAGTGGCGATCAGGCAGGTCTGGGCGAAGGATGTCAGTGCGGTCAGCCCGGCTTGTGGATCGACGGCCAGGGGGTCGTCCCGCAGAAGCCGCTGGAATTCCGCGAAGGGAAACCCGTCGGGGCCGTTGCGGGAGAGCTGCCGCCACACCCATTTCTCGCCGAAGTAGAGATCCCCGCACGCCGCGGCCAGCGCCTTGCCGGCGCACACCAGTGTGCGCCGGCCGGCGAACGCGGCCGGTTCCAGCTCGAGCGGGCTGTCCGACTGGCGGAGCCCGAGACAGTCCTCGGCCGCGAAGAACGCGGCGAGGATCCAGTTGTTCATCACCCGGCGGGAGAGCCGGCGGGGATGCTCGGCGAGCCGTTGCCGCAGCGCGGCCAGCGCGCCCGAGTCGGTCACGATGTCGCCTGTCCTCAGCCGGACAGCCAGCGCGGTCTCCCGGTCCGACAGCGCCCCTCCCGGGTGATCCGAGCGCAGCCCCGCGCCGAGGACCCGGTCGACGAGCGACTCCAGGGTGTCCAGGGAGAGATGCTGGACGTCGACACGGATGGTGTCGGCGAACAGCTGCCGCCGTTCCTCTTCCGCCGAGGAACCGACCAGGTAGATGTCGATATCGCTGGTGGCGCTGCCCAGGCCGACCACCGAACTCCCGGCCAGGAAGGCCGCGTCCGCGTTCCTCGACGCGGCCAGGCGTGATGCGATGCTCCTGCCCAGACGCACCCGGTCCTCGGCCGATGCGACCACTGTCATGCGCTCACTCACCCCTCCTTGACGCTTGGCCACGACGCCTACCAGCCGGGGTTCTCCGGCAGCGCGAGCCCCAGGTACTTGCCGTCGTCCGACACCATCACGCCGGCTCGACAGCACTGTTCGAGGAACGCCGCCACCTCGTCCTCGGAGACGGACATGTCCCTCGCCGCCAGCTGCCTGCTGACCGCCGCCGCTCCACGGGGCGCGTCTCCGCAGGATTCGTAGGCTTCTGCCTTCCAGCCCGCGAGGACGGCCCGCTTGGGCTGGTCGGTCCTGCGGTCGATCAGCGTCAGCTTGCCGGGCAGCCGCTGGTAGACGAGGCTGGGCCTCGCCTCGGAGAACCGCTTCTGCCATTCCGAGACGGCGGCGTTCAGCGTCGCCACCGTCCCGTGGGAACAGGTGCCGGACGCCTCGTAGTCGAAGAAGTACGCGATCTTCCCGTGGTCCAGAGAGGCCGGATAGACGTGGCTGTAGCTGGCCCGGGGCCGGACCTCGCTGATCGGGAAGGACGGGTCCGTGAAATAGGGGCTGAAGCGTTCCAGCCAGATCCGCCCGCAGCCTCCGGGGGGCTGGAGATGGTGCAGCAGCGGGAGGAGGCGCAGTTGCTCCGCGTAGTCCTCCTCGGTTTCCCCGGGAAATCCCGCCAAGATGTTCCAGGAGACGTCGATCTTGTAGTAGGCGGCCCATTTCAGGAACCGGATATTGATCAGCTTGCTCGCACCCTTGCGCATCAGCTTCAGCACATGGGTGCTGAGGCTCTCGATGCCGGGCTGGATACGGAGGATGCCGGCCCGGCTCAACGTCGCGAGCTGCTCCCGGGTGAGATTCGCCTTTGCCTCGAAGAAGAGGTTCACGTCCCAGTGCGCTTCGGCCAGTTGGGCGCAGAGTGACGAGAAGTACCCCATGTCGAGGATGTTGTCCACGGTGTCGACGTGCACCACCGGGTAGTCGCGCAGCAGCGCGGTGAGCTCGGTGAACGCGCGGGAGCCGGACTTGGACCGGTACGCCATGCCGAGCGCGTTCAGACCGCAGAAGGTGCAGTGGTGTTTCTGGCCCCACCAGCAGCCGCGGGAGAATTCGACCGGCAGCTGTACGGGGGCCCGGCCCAGGAGTTGCGTACGGTCGAAACGTTCCAGCCAGGCGAAATAGTCCCGGTAGTCCGGCGTGGGCAGCTGGTCGAGGACCTGCGGGCGCTCGGCGTCGGTGGCCGGCGGCAGGTCCGTGGCGGCATACCGCAGAACACCGGGCAGCGGGGTGTCTGTGCCGTCGGCGATGTTGTTCAGCAACGCGGGGAACACGATGTCGCCCTCCCCGGCCACGACGTAATCGAGCCATGGCAGCTTCTTGGCGTACTCGGCCCCCATGTCCCCGTCGAAGTTCGCACCCCCGTAGACCAGCGTCACACCGGGGTGGAATTTCTTGATCATCTTCCCTAGTGCCAGGGACGCCGTGTTCTGCATGAAGGTGGAGGTAAAGCCGATGACGTCGTATTCCCCCCACACCGGCTTGGCCGCGCATGCGGCGATCCAGTCCGGCAGCGTCCGGCGGCGCATCTCGGTGAGGTCGTCGAGCCCCTTTCCGGTCAGCTCGTCCCAGATGGACTTCACCTCCGGATACTCTCCGAAGTACTGGTCGTCAGTGGTCACTTCGCCGAACGCGGCGTAGGAGAAGAGCCACTCCCCCATCAAGTGCATCCGCTCCGACGCCATGTTGGCAATCGCGTCGTAGGCCTTGCTGCCGAAGAAGGAGGCGAACTCGAGGTTGAGGTAGTGGCTTTCGCACTCGTGCCCGGCCCTCCTGGCGATGGACTGAAGCAGTCCGCACTGGATGGACGGTGCGTGAATGCGCGCCCAGGGCATGTTCACCAGCGCGATGCGCAGACACCTGCTGGGCGGCGGCGGTGAACCGGACGCCGCGACGTCCTGCTCCGAACGCACGGCCAGGGGCAGGCGGATGAGGCTCATCGAATCCCCCTCGGGTGTGGGCACATCGGTCACTCGAAGTCGTCGTGGCCGAGTCTGCTCGCGCGCCGGGCCTGTACGAGGATCGACAGCGCGGCGAGGACGGTGAACCCGAGACCGGCGGCGACCTCCAGCCCGAGGTCGCCGAGCCAGGGCCGTCCGGCCATCCCCGCGCGGATGGCGTCCAGGCCGTGACGGCCCGGCAGCACTTGGCCGATCGCGTCCACCCACGCCACGCGGCCCGGCGGGACGATCGCGCCGCTGCACAGCATGACCAGATAGGACAGCACGTTCGGCGCCACCACGTCGGCCCGTTTGCCGACGGACATCGTGGCTCCGGCGAGCCCCAGCACACTGAGCGTGAGCGCGATGAGCGCGTACACCCACGCCCAGGGCAGCAGTTGGAGCGCGAAGTCCGTCAGGCCGAGGACGGGCGCCGCGACGGCCGCCTGGACGACGAGCAGGACCCAGCCCATGACGGGGTAGGGAAGCGCACGGGCGAGCTGGGTGACCGTCGGGGACAGCACGCCGGTCCGGACCCGCGCGAAGGTGGCGTACTGCTTGTCCAGGACGGGCACGGCGACGACACCGTTGACGTTGGTGCCGCTCAACACCAGCACCAGCGATCCGGCGAAGGCGTACTCCCGGTGCCCGGGACCCGCGAGGACACCCGCGAGCGTCGTGAAGAAGAGGATCTGGAGCACCCCGCGCGGCAGGGTCGCGCCGAGCAGACCGGCAGGCGTCTCCACCACGCGGTACTCCAGCCAGCCCATACGGGCCGCCTCCGCCGCCCGCCAGGCCAGGGAGGCGCGCGCCGGAGCGGCAGCGTCGCCCGCCGGAGCGGTGTCATGCGAGGTCAAGCGTCCCCTCCTTCCGGGACCACTCGACGGACCGGCGGTAGGCGAGCCCCGCGACGGACAAGTAGACGAGTGTCAGCAGGGTCGCGACGCCCAGCGGGGCGATCGTGACGTCGCCGGTGACCGCCCCGACCATGCAGTCCTTGATCCAGTGCAGGCTGATCAGATCGGGCACCCAGCGCAGCGACTCGGGCAGTGCGTCCACGGGGATGAGCAGCCCGCCGAGGGCGAAGACCGGATACATCAACGCGTGCGACCAGATCAGCCCGTTGCGGGTCACCAGGAACAGGCACGACACCAGTGCCCCCAGGGCGGTGCCGGAACACACCAGTACCACGAGCGACACGACGATCCACCCCGGGTGCGACACACTCAGCGGCAGCCCCAGCGCCGCCGCGGTGACGCCGGTGCTGACGAGGATCGCCCCGACGCTGGTGACCGTGGCACCCAGGCTCTTGCCCAGCAGCACCAGGTACGGCGACCACACTCCGGAGACACAGCGGGCGAGCGTGCCGTAGGTGCGCTCACGGCGCAGCACGCCTCCGCTCATCCACACCGTGGAGCCCCACAGCGCGGTCAGCGCCACGGCCACGACGAGCGCTGCCGCGTCGTCCGGATCCGGGCGGCCGGTCTCCACCGCGGTGACCAGGAACGCGGCGGGCAGCATGCCGGAGTTGACCAGCAGCAGCGGATTGCGCTGCATGGCCCGCTGCTCCATGCGCGCCGCGGTCAGGAACATCCACAGAGCGCCCCTCACCGCGGCCCACCGACCTGGCTGCCGTTCGCCAGACGCGCGGCGACATGCGAGTAGACGTCTTCGAGCCGCACCGGTTCGATGCTGACGTCCAGGACGCTGACGTGGGCCAGCGCCTGCTCCAGCAGGCCGAACGAGCCGACACTCCAGTCACGGACGTGCAGCTGGAGAGTCCATGCCCCCTCGGCCACGTCGACGCTGCCGACGGCGATGTCGGGTGACGACACGGCGCCGCCGTCGGGCGGGCTGCCGGTGCCCCGGACGGTCACCGTGGCGGTGTAGCCCGCCTGCCGGGCGAACTCCTCGACCGGCAGGTCCGCCGCGAGCGTACCGTCCGCGAGGATGATCACCCGGCTGGCGAGGCGCTCGATGTCGAGCAGGTAGTGGCTCGTGAGCAGGACGGACACCCCTGTGTCGCGCAACGCGGCGACGGTGCCGCGCAACCGTTCGGCCTCCACCGGGTCGAGGCCCACGGTCGGTTCGTCGAGCAGCAGTACGCGCGGTTCGGCGATCATGCCGATGGCGATGTGGAGCCGCTGGCGCATGCCCTTGGAGTAGGTCTCCACGGCGCGGTCGGCCGCGCCGACCAGGCCGACCTGCTCCAGCGCGGCGTCCAGCTTCGCGCTCAGGCCGCGCCGGCCGACTCCGGCGAGCATGGCGAAGAACCGCAGGTTGTCGCGGCCGCCCAGCTTGGCGTACAGGCCCCGGTCGCCACCCAGCACCACACCGGTCATCCGGCGTACCTCGCGCAGATCGCTGGTGACATCGTGGCCGAAGATCCGGGCGGTGCCGGTCGTGGGCAGCAGCAGGGTGGCGAGGATCTTGGTGAGGGTGGTCTTGCCCGCGCCGTTGCTGCCCAGCAGGCCCACGATCTCACCGGCCCCAACCTGGAAGCTGACGTCCCGCAGCGCCACGATCTCGTGACGACGGTCGGTGAAGGTGCGGCCGAGCCGTTCCACGGCGATCGCCGGCTCGCTCAACGTCCCTCTCCCCTCGCGTGCACGTCCGCCGCGCTCTCGGACACCGCGGCCCGCGCGGCGGCGAGCCGGGCCAGGGGGACCCGGGGCGCCGCGCACGAGACATGGTCGAAGCCCGCCTCGGCGAAGAACCGTACGGCCGCCGCGTCGGCCGCCTGCTCACCGCAGACTCCGAGGGTGATGCCGGGGCGTACCGCTCGCGCCTGGTCCGCGACCTGGCGCGCCAAGGCCCCGACGACCTCGGTGTCCAGCTGGGCGAAGGGGGATGCGGTGAGGAGCCCGAGGTCCTGATAGGCGGGCAGCACATGCTGTTCCGCGTCATCGCGGGACAGCCCCCAGACCAGTGCGGTCAGGTCGTTGGTGCCCAGGGACAGGGAGTCCGCACGGCGGGCGATCGGCCCGGCCAGCAGCGCGGCCCGCGGAGTCTCGATCATGGCGCCCAGCGACAGGCCCGCCTCGGCCCGTGTGGTGCCCAGTCGGACGCAGACGTCGTTGAGCAGGCTCCGGACGAAGTCCAGTTCCGTCGGCGTGCTCACCATGGGAACCAGCAGCTCGGGCCGGGGGTCACGGCCCGCGCGGCGCAGCGCGAGGGTGGCTTCCACCAGCGCCTGGATCTGTACGGCCGTCAGCATGGGCAGCAGGACGCCCATCCGCACACCGCGCACCCCCAGCATGGGGTTGTGCTCGTGCAGGCGACGCGTGACGTCGAGTCGGTCCTTGTCGCCCTGCGCACCTGTCGCCGCCGAGGTCAGGGCGAGTTCGGTCACGTCGGGGAGGAACTCGTGGCGCGGGGGGTCGAGCAGGCGGATTGTGACGGGAAGCCCGTCCATCGCGCTGAGCACGTCCGTGATTTCCGCCCGCACAAGGGCGTGCACCGCGGCGAGGTCCTCCGTCATATCGGGGCCGGGCCGCGCCATCAGGACCCGCTGGAGCACTTGATGGCGCTCGCCGAGGAACATGTGCTCGAGCCGGCACAACCCCACTCCGGTCGCGCCGAACGCCCGCCCGGCAGCGGCGTCCGCGCCCGTGTCGGCGTTCACCCGCACCGCGATGCCGGCCTGCGCGGGCAGCGCGGACAGTGCCTCGTCCAGCCAGCCGGGCAGCTCCGCGGCGGCTTGCCGTTCGGCGGGCCGCCGCAGGTGGCCGCCGAGACGGATCAGCCCGGCGTAGCCGTCCACCGTCACCCGGTCACCGGCCTGGAGGGTGTCACCACGCGTAGTGCGAAGGCCCTTCCCCTCGCCGTCCAGCACGCTGTCGACGAGCGCGGCGACGGCCGGCAGCCCGAGTCCCCGCGCCACGACCGCCGCGTGTGACGTCTGTCCGCCCCGCTCGGTCACGACGGCCGTCGCGGCCAGCAGACCCGGCAGATCCTCCGGCCTCGACTCGGTCAGGACCAGCACCGGCTGCTCGCCGTTGGCCTTCGAGGCGACGGCCGCGGCCGCGCTGAAGACGACGGTTCCGGTGGCGATGCCGGGGGACACACCCAGGCCGCGCGCCGCCACGGGCAGACCGAGGGACTGCACCGATGCCGTACGCGTCTCCTCCACATCCAGGGGCTCCACCAGCGAAACCGCCTGTGCGGGGGTCAGCCGGCCGTGCTCGTACCGCGTGGCCACGGTGTGCAGGCGAGCGGCGCCGCGCAGGGCGGCGCGGGTGCTCCTGATGAGGTGCGCCCGGCCGTGTTCGACGACAAATTCCGCCCTCACCGGCCAGTCGAGTGCCGCCTCGGCGGTGCGGATCGCCTCGTGCAGCTGAGGGCCCCAGGGCTGCGTGTCGATCAGTCCGGCGAGATCCGCGCCGCCCGCCGTCAGCAGCTGGGCTCCGGATGCCCCCGCGAGATAGGAACCGGTCACGCCGGGCCGGCCGGTCGACGGATCACAGGACCAGGCGAGTCCGCTGCCTCCGTCGGGCCCGCACCACAGCAGCTGTCGCCCGAGCGTGAACTGCGCCGGACTCGCCTCGTCCCTGGTCAGCGCCCGGACCAGGGTGGTCACTTGCTCGACCGGGTCGTTCGGCAGTGCGGCATCGGGATCCACCACGGCCAGTGCGGCGGAGAGCTCGGCCCGGCGTGCCGCGGCGAAGTCGGCACCGGCGAACCCTGCCAGCCACTGTTGACTGACAGGGCTCATTCCGAGAAAGGACAAGCAACTTCCCTTCAGGCAGGGAAGCCATGCCGTGAGGAAGACCGGGTCATCCGCGCTCCCGATGCGATGACCGGGATCGAGGGCGGCGATCGCCTCATGGATGGCGTCGTCAGCGGCATCGACCGGCAGCCACAATGCTGAATCAGCAGGAAGGCCGACCGGCAGATGATCAATGACCACGCTCTGAATCCCCGTCTCCCAAAGCAGGTCCGGTACTGATGCCGGTGGCGAACCTCTGACGACATGCCCCGGCAGGATCAGGGGCGGTTTGACGAGTGGCCGCTATCGCTTCACGAACTCGGAACGGACGCCGAGCAGGTACACACGGTCGTCCAGGTCATCGGCATCCTCCGGGGAGATCGGAGAGAACTCCAGCTCGGCCAGGTCGGCCAGCTCCTCGACATTCGAGTTTGATATATCCATGGCCCGCACGCTAGCAGGATGCCTCTTTGCCGCAAGGTCAACTGCCCATGCTCAGCGCGAAGTTGACTAGATATCGCCCTCGGCGAGGGCAGGTGGTGGCGCTGTCTTATCGCTGCTCACCCCGGAAACGCACCCGGGCAACGGGCGACATTTTCGCGCCATCTCCCGAGGGAATTCGCGGGGCCTTCCGGCTATGCTCAGGCAGGTGCGGATTACCAAGTACACCCATTCCTGCGTCCGGTTGGAACACGACGACGGCGGTGGCACGCTGGTCATCGACCCCGGCGTCTGGAGCGAGCCCGAGGCTCTCGCCGGCGCGGATGCGGTTCTGGTGACCCACGAACACGACGATCACGTCGATGTGTTGCGGCTGAAGGGGCTGAACGTCCCCGTCTACGCGCCCAAGGCGGCACGGATCCCGGGCCTGGACTTCATCGGAGTCGTAGCCGACGAGGAATTCACCGCGGCCGGCTTCCGGGTGACCGCCCACGGCGGGCAGCACGCGCGCGTCCACGGCGGCCTCCCGGACTGCGCCAACCTCGGCTATCTCGTCGGGGACCGCCTCTACCACCCCGGGGACTCGCTGCACGTCCCCGACCGGCCGGTGGAGACCTTGCTGGTCCCCCTCCAGGGGTCATGGATGAAGACGGCGGAGGCCATCGACTTCGTGCGCGCCGTCGAGCCGGAACGGGCGTACGGCATCCACGACGGGCAGATCAACGAGCGGGGACTGGGAAGTCTCAACGGCTGGCTCACCCACGAGTGCGGCGGCCGTTACCGCCGGCTCCTGCCGGGCGCGACCGCCCGATGACGGAGCCGACCACCGCTCCGGCCCTCTTCACCGTCACCGGTCCGCAGCACGCGGGACGCCTGAGCACCATGGCCCGCCCCCGCGCCCACGGGCACCTGGCAGCCGATATGGCGGCCCTCCGCGGAGTGGGCACCGACATCCTCGTGTGCGCCCTTCCGGACGCCGAGCGCGCCGCACTCGGTCTCGCCGACGAGCCCCGCCTCGCCCGGGCAGCCGGACTGCGGTTCGTCCCGCTGCCGATCCCCGACCTGACCGTCCCGCCGGTCCCCGCCGTGCTGCCGGTTCTGGAGGAGCTCGCCGAAGAGCTGCGGGCCGGAGCCCATATCGTCGCGCACTGCCGCTGCGCCATCGGACGGTCCTCCTTGATCGCGGTCTCCGTGCTGATCCTGAACGGCATCGCGCCGGGGGCGGCATGGGCGTCCATGGAACGCTCCCGGGGGACGAAGGTGCCGGACACCGAGGAACAGCGCGCATGGTCCCTGGAGTTCTTCCGCCTCGTCTCGCCCGGCGGGCAGGACCCCGACCCCGACCGGTACCGCGGCTGACCGAGGCCTGGTGGATCAGCGCACGGCATCAGATGCGGTGCATCGCAAGGCGGAGGGACGTCCGGATACTGGGCGTATCCGGACGTTCCGACAACGCGGCGAGGTGCCGTAGCTGTCGTCGTGCGCCCGCCGTGGATTACGGGACAGCCCTTAAACACCGGGCCGGGGCCCGCAGCCCGCTCGATCAGCGGCGGACCCGGCCCTGAGCGAGGACTCGCCGCCCTGCCCTTCGCCCGACGTCGGGCGAGGGGCGAGGGGCGAGGGGCAGCACAGTGCATGCGTCATGCGCGTCTGCTGTGCGGGCCGGCTGCCCACGGGCCGCGCGTTCGACATGCGGGGCCCTGGTCAGACTTTCGCGAACGACCCGATCGTGGTCCCCCGCTGCTCCGCCCAGTTCTCCAACGTCATACGGCAGGCGTGGTCGAGGTGGCGCAGCTCGGAGAGGTCCAGCTCGACCGGACGGCCCTTGGGCAACGCTTCGAGGGTTTCCAGCATGCGGGGCAGACGGAGGAAGGTGGCCGAACCGGTGATGGTGACGATGAATCGGCCGCCGGTCGCCTCGTGAACGTCGAGGTGGAGGTGGGAGGTCTCCCAGGCGCACTTGATCACGGCGAGCGCGAGGCCGAGGAGGACGCCTTCGAACATGTTGGTGGTGATGATGGCGATCGCGGTGATGGCCAGGACAACGGCCTCGCCGCGGTGCGCGCGCCACAGGGGCAGGAGGTCCTTGACGGGGACGAGTTTGCAGCCGGCATGGACGAGGACCCCGGCGAGCGCGGCCAGCGGGATGACGCCGATCGCGGCCGGCAGGAGGGCGGCGAACAGCACGAGCCACAGTCCGTGCAGGATGCGGGAGAGCTTCGTCCTGGCCCCGGCCTGCACGTTGGCCGCGCTGCGCACGATGACAGCGGTCAAGGGCAGGGCGCCGAGGATTCCGCAGACGGTGTTGCCCACGCCCTGGGCCATCAGTTCCTTGTCGTAGTCGGTGCGTGGGCCGTCGTGCATGCGGTCGACCGCGGCGGCGCTGAAGAGGCTTTCGGCGGAGGCGATGAGAGCGAAAGCGAGCACCGTACCGAGACCGGCGAGGCTGGCCAGCGAGGTGAAGTCGGCCATGCCGGGCGGCTGGACGGCGGACAGGAGCCCTTGCACTTCGACACGGGGGACGGACCAGCCGGCAACCGCGGTAGCGGCTGTGGCCAGGGCGACCGCGGCAAGCGGTGCGGGAACCATCTGGGCCTGGGACGGGAGTTTCTTCCACAGGACGAGCACCGCGATGGTGGCCGCCCCGATGGCGAACGCGGTCAGCGCACCGCTGGAGGTGGCGATCTCGGTGACCAGGTGTGGCACTCCCAAGATCTTGTCGATCCCGGAGCGGGGCTGCTTGACGTCGGCCATGGTGTAGAGCTGACCGAAGATCAGAACGAGTCCGATGCCGGCCAGCATGCCCTGGACGACGGCTACCGTGATCGCACGGAAGAACCGGCCGAACCGCAGGGCGCCCAGGGCGAGTTGGACAAGGCCCGCGATCAGGACGATGGCCCCGAGAACGCCGAGGCCGAACTCTTGAACCGCCTCGAAGACCAGGACGGTCAGGCCGGCGGCAGGACCGCTGACCTGGAGGCTGCTGCCGGGCAGGAAGCCGACGATCAGGCCACCGACGATGCCGGTGATCAGGCCGAGCTCGGCGGGGACTCCGGAGGCTACGGCCACTCCCACACACAGGGGCAGGGCGACCAGGAAGACGACGAGGGAGGCCAGGACATCACGCCGCAGGTCTGCGGACTTTTTGAGGGTGGAGAGCATCAGTGGACTTCCTCGCACAGCGGAAGCGGAAAGGGAGGGGTACGCGGAGGCCCGTGGGGCGGGCGGGTGCAGGTCACAGCGGCCGGAAGGACTTGTCGCCCGGCTCGTACGCCTTCACTGCACCGGTGTGCACCTCGTAGTACCAGGCGTGCACCGTCAAAGATCCCGCCTCGACCCGTTCCGCGATGCAGGGGTGGGCGTGCAGCCGCTCCAGCTGGGCGACCGCGTGACGCTGGACCGCCTCCGCGAGGTCGGGGGAATGGGGTGCGGTCGTCTCGGGCTGGGACGCCGCGTGCTCCAGCCAGCCCTGTACGGCGGGCACGCCGGAGAGATCGTCCCCGCTCACCAGGGCGTTGACCGCGCCGCAGTGGGAGTGTCCGCACACGATGACGTCGCGGACGCCCAGCACCCGCACGGCGTACTCGATGGTGGCCGTCTCGCCGCTGGGCCGGTCGCTGCTGAACTCGGGCACGATATTGCCCGCCGTCCGCAGCTCGAACAGTTCACCCGGCCGTGCGCCGGTGATCAGGGACGGCACCACGCGTGAGTCGGAACAGGTGATGAACAGAACTTCTGGGCTCTGACCGGCCTCAAGGGCGCGGAACTCCTCTGCACGCTCCGTGACGTGCGTCGTGAAGGATCGTGCGTTGTCAACCAGGGACTTCATGGTGGCCTTTCTCCTGCGCCCACAAGCGTGCTCGGGGGCGCGGTGTGTTCAGGTCATCAGGGGAAGGGACGTGTGCCGGCGTGCCCGAAGGGCGGACAGCCGGCGCTTCCCGCGTCATCGTTGACGCGAAGAGGCGATCCGGGAGGGGACGGCGCTCGCGCCTACAGCGCGGAGCGCGTCACCACCGCATCGCGGTAGAAGCGGGAACGTCTGTGGTGCGGGAGTGACGGTGTCGACCGGCGCCCGGCATCGGGTGGGATCCGTCGCCACTCCATCAGCGCATCTCCCCCGAATAATGTGGCCGTTGGCCCGACCACATGCGTGCCACTGCGTCAATGCGTCAGCGGCCCACTTGGCTACCGCGAACACCTCTTTGCCTGGAGATTACCTCACGGCCGGAGGTCAAGTCACGGTCAAGCACATTCATATAAAGGTAATTGGCGCACTGAACACCGCGACGTGCCCAGGCGTACGCCCTAGAGGGCGAGATCGAAAGAGCGCTCCCGCGAGCGCCCCGATTCTTCGTAACCGCCGCCCATCACCAGGGTGTTGCCTCCTGTTTCCCTACTGTTCACTTGTGCCCGGCGGTGCACGTCGGGGCGGACCGCGGAGCCGGGCCGCGGACCGCTGCCGATGACCGGCTGCCGGAGCAGGAGATAGGGGCGCAAGGGCGTGACACCCCTCCGCCCGGCGCCGGGGGCCTCCGACGGATGCAACAGCAAACGGGGCCGAACGCCGGCGAACACCCGTGGCGTCGCTTGCTTCGGCCTCTGCCCGTAAACCGGCCACGGCCTGTGGGACGAGGTGATACCACTGGACGCGATCTGCGCCTGACGGCGGTGCTCCGGCAAGCGCTCCGGCAAGGTGCACAAGGTGGGTTGAGGTGGGTTGAGGTGTCTTCCGGCTTACGGGCGTTGGCCCGGCTGATCACGGCGATCACGGTCGTCGCGACCTACATCGCGCTGCACATGACGGTCACCGCATTCCTGGACCTGCGCGCCCGCGACCGCTTCTCCGACGCCCCGGCCCGTGCCGCCGCCTTCGTCGCCGCGCTCGACCACTACGACGCCGACGGAGCACTGTCCGCACGCGCTCACCTCCTGCGGAGCGAGGCGTGGTTCAAGCAGCATGCGCCGTCAGGGGGAAGCCGGTCCACGATCTCCTCCGCCGCCGGCTACGCCGAGGAGGGCAGGGTTTCCCTGGCCCGCGAGCAGGTCGCCGGGCTGGCGGCGGAGATCGAAAAGGACCGGACGGGGCTCGACCGGGAAGTCAGCTCGTCGACAGCGGCCGCGCTGTACTGGGCGGTGCCCGCCGGGGTGCTCCTGGTGCCGACGCTCCGGCTGCGGCAACGTCGCCGGTCAGGCGCCGCGGAGATCGCCGACGTGGTCAGCCGGTTCGTCCCGCATCAGCCGTGGTGGCGGCGACCGGTGTTCCTGGTGGGCAGCTGGGCCGGATACGGGCTGTTCGCGATGGGCACCTTCACCGTCACCATGGCGCAACAGCGGGGCTACAAGCTGCCGTTGGAGGCGCAGGTGCTCCTGCTGCTCGGCGGCCTGGCCGCGCTGGGAGCCGGTGTCCCGATCCTGCGCCACTGCCGCCCCCGTTCGGCGCGCAGCGCGGCCCAGGCTTTACTGGCCGACGGCCGTCAACCCGTGCTCTACCTGCGCAGCTTCGCCGACGATGACACCGCGGCCAGGGTCGACGACGGGGCGCCCGTCAACCTCCATTCGCGGGAGGAGCAGCTCGCCGGGGCGTTGAGCGCCTTCGGCCCCGTGATCGCGGTGGGCAGACCCGGGGAGCCGCTGCCGCACCTGGGGGCGGCGCGGTTCTATCTGCCGCAGGATGACTGGCAGCCGGTGGTTCTGCGGCTGATGGAACTGTCCCAACTCATCGTGCTGGGACTGGGGTTGGGCGAGGGGCTGTGGTGGGAGGTCGGGCAGGCCCGCGCCACCCAGCCCGCGCGAAAGCTGGTCCTGCTGGCGCCCGGCGGGCTGCCGGGCGTGGCCGAGCGGCTGGACCAGCACCTGCCCACGCCGTCCCGGCTGGACGAGGTGACCGCGGGCGGCTCCTGGATCTCCGCGGTCATCGCCTTCGACCCCGAATGGACGCCCCGGGTGCACCCCGTGGGGCGCGTGCCCGGCGCCACGAAACGGCGAGGCACGCTCGCGCGCCTCGCGGCCCGCGGCAAAGAAGCCGGTCTGGCGTCGATGACCCTGAGCACGCCCGCGCACCAGGTGGTCCGCGCCGTGAAGGCGGCTCTGGCGTCGGTGGGGGTTCACAGGCGGACGATGGTGTTGCGGGCTTCTTTCGCCATGCAGACGGCGTTGGGGAAGGGCGCCGCGCTGGTCGTGGCCGTGGGCCTGCTGTGGTGGCTCGTGTTCCGGGCGCTGCAACCCTTCGGTCTCTGGTAGCGCCGGCCTCCCTCACGGGGCATCCGCGTGACAGCCCCGCACGCCCCCAGAAGCTGGAAACGGGGGACATGTCAGAGCGCCGCGGAGTAACGTCCTGCCCCCACAGGGGTGTTCAGCCGTTGCACGGGATTCGGGGGAATCATGGACGGTCCACAGCAGGGTGCGCCGACGAGTGCGAGCCCGGCCGGTCCGGAGCGGTACAGGACGGTGACCGGCACGGCGGTCGCCGCGGCGACACTGATCTTGCTGGTGCTCGTGGGTGAGGTCTTGGTCTCGGTGTCCGACTGGGGCATCTACGACGTCGTCCACGACTACAAGGCCGGGGCGGCGACGGTCGCGGACCTCGATGCGGCCGATTCCTTCTCCCGGCTGGCGTCGATCGCGACACTCGTGGTGTGGGTCTCCGCCGGCGTGGTGTTCCTGGTCTGGTTGTGGCGGGCGCGGATCAACGCCGAGTTGTTCGGCGGTACCGAGGCGCAGCGTCGGTCCCGGGGCTGGGTGGTCGGCGGCTGGTTCACCCCGGTGGCCAACCTGTGGGTTCCGTACCAGGTCGTCTCGGATATCTGGAAGGCCAGCGCGGCCCGGCGGCCGGTCCCCGGCGGCCTGGTCATGGTCTGGTGGGCGCTGCTCGTGGTCAGCACGATCATCGGCCGGTCCCTCGCACAGTTCTACCTCTCGGAGGAGATCACCGAGGAGGGGCTGCGGAGCGCCGCGAACCTGTCCACCCTGAGCACGGCGCTCGACGCGGCCGCCGGTGTGCTGGTCGTTCTCATCATCAGGCGCATTACCGCATGGCAGACCCAGCGGCTTGTTCAGAGCGCAGTGTGAAGGGAGGGAGCTCGCGGCGCACGGCTGCGAAAGCGGCGGTCCCGTACGCGTCACGGCGCCCCGGACACTCCGCGCTCGCCCGCCGCGGCCCGGATGGCCTCGGCATACGGCAGATCCTGACGCTGGGTCGCCTCGTCCAGGGCCTCGAACGGTACGAGCGCCGCGTGGTCCGGGTTGCGCATCTCCGTCCAGGCCGCCCAAGCGTCGTGCACATCCACGTCCGTGACGTGCTCGCCCTTGGCCCGCATGAGCACCGCGTACAGCAGGAACAGCCCCTCCGCGTCGTGCGGCGGCCGGGCGTGCGGGGGCAGGTGGGATCTGATGAGTCGTGCGTCGTCACGTAGGTAGCTCATGCGAGCAGCCTGCCCAAGCACAGCAGGCCATGCAAGAGAACGAAGATCCAGGGGAGCATCCGCTCACTGAAACCGAGTTCGGCGTAGCGCACCCTTCTGGAGATCGCGGGTGTGCGCGTCAGATGCTCCCACTCATCGGTGAAGACCTGGACCGGGAGCTGTGCCTCGATCGCGTTGATGACCGCGAACTTCGCCCGGTTCAGGTCCCGATAGCTACGCAGTTGCAGCCACCAGGTCATCGAGATCGCCACCCCCGCCAGGGCGATGACCGGCGCGCCCCACAGCGGATCATGCCGCAGATTCGGTAAGGCCACGCCGATCACGCTGACGAAGGCCGTCTGGATGGAGAGGAAGAAGACGTTCGCCTGGCCCCGCCGCGCGGACACCCGGTCGGCCATTTCCACGGCCAGCTTGTACAGCTCCAGGACCGTCGGCGAAGACTCACGGACTGCCTCGGGCTCGTCCCCGGCCGAGGACCCGTCCGAGACGGGTGGCGGTGCACTGCGCGGATCAGGCATCACGCCCACCATGATGACGTCCCGACCGATCAGGCACAGCCTGCTTTTGGAAACGGCCCTCTCAACTCGCCGTTGACGGAGATTAATTGACGACTACTCACATCCTGGCCGCCCCCCTTGCACCCTCCCCCTTTCATCGAGGAGCCGGGCCGCCGGCAAGGCGGAACACCGCCCGTTGACAAAGCGGAACACTGCTCCGTATGTTAACCGGAACAGCGTTCCGTTTTCAGCTGGGCTGATGCCGGACGCGCGCCTGACCGCCTCACCAGCCGCCGGCCGAACGAGACCGGCAGCAGAGGCCCTTGAAGGGAAATCCGCATCATGAGTGAATCGACCCACCCGGCCGACGCCTTCGGCTCGCCCGCTCCCGTCCTCTCGGTCAGTCCGGTGGTGCTGCCGGCTCCCGGCCGGGCCGTGGACCTGGAAGTGCGGGTCTCCGCGCCCGTGACCGGGGGCGACCTGCCGGTCATCCTCCTCTCGCACGGTCAGGGCTACTCCCACCACCTCTCCTCGCTGAACGGCTACGCCCCTCTCGCCAACTTCTGGGCGGCGCACGGCTTCGTCGTGATCCAGCCCACCCATCTGAGTTCGAGGACGCTGAGCCTGGATCCGGCCACCCCCGGGGCGCCGCTGTACTGGCGGTCACGGGCCGAGGACATGAAGCACATCCTCGACGGGCTCGACGTGATCGAGGCCGCCGTCCCGCAGCTCGTCGGGCGCCTCGACCGAAGCAAGGTCGCCGTGGCCGGGCACTCGATGGGCGGGCACACCGCGAGCCTGCTGCTGGGCGCCCGGCTCACGGATCCGCACGACGGAACGGAAGTGAACCTGGCCGAGCCCCGGATCAAGGCGGGTGTACTCCTCGCCGCGCCCGGCAGAGGCGGCGATGCTCTCACCGAGTCCGTGGCCGAGAATCTTTCGTTCTTCCTGACCACGGACTTCTCCGCGATGACGACGCCCACGCTCGTGGTCGCCGGCGACAAGGACGCCTCTGCCCATCTGACGGTTCGGGGCCCGGAGTGGCACACCGATCCGTACGTCCTCTCCCCGGGGCGCAAGTCCCTGCTCACCCTGTTCGACGCAGAGCACGGCCTCGGCGGGGTCTCCGGATACGACGTCGCCGAGACCACGGACGAGAATCCCGAGCGCGTGTCGGCGGTCCAGCGGCTCACCTGCGCCTACCTCCGTACCGAGCTCTACCCCGGGGATGTGGCTTGGCGGGCAGCGTGTGAGGCGCTGACGGCCGGCCCCGACCCGCTCGGACGGGTCGAGTCCAAGGAGGCCGACGTGGCCGACGAGGTACCGGCTCCGTAGCTGGCCACCCTCACGAGCAGGTCGTCCACGAGTCCGCTGGGAGCGGGATCGGGGTTCCGCCCGGTCGGTGACCAGGTACCCCGAGTGAGGGCGGTGACCAGGCACACCGCCCCTACACCCGGTGGCCGGGCACACCGGGTGAGGGGTGCGGACTCCGGGTGTTACCGAGCCGCGTGGGTGGGTCTTTCGGCCTCGGCCGTCCGGCGTGCGGCAGCGCTGCGCGGTGCGGTGCGGTGCGGTGCGGCATATCGACGGCAACGGGACCGGCGAAGCGGGGACGGCGGCGCGGGCCGGTTCCCGGGCGGTGACGACGGGCGCCGAAGGAATCCTCACGGTGCGACGGTCATGTTTTTGCGAGACCCTGGGGGCCAGGGGACGCGCCCGACAGTGGTGAGGCATATCCAGCGTGACACCGCACCCAGCGAGGAGGGCGGGCTGTGATGAGCGATTCCGACAGGGGCGCCGCCGGGCGGAGCCAGGGCGAGATGGCCCCACTGTCGGCGGTCACGTTGAGCGTCAACGATCAGGTGCGGCGGCTGGAGGTGGATCCACGGACCTCGCTGCTCGACGCGCTGCGCGAGCATCTGCGCCTGACCGGGACCAAGAAGGGGTGTGACCACGGTCAGTGCGGCGCCTGCACGGTGCTGATCAACGGCCGGCGCGTCAACTCCTGTCTGACGCTCGCCGTCATGCACGAGGGCGACGAGGTGGTGACGATCGAGGGTCTGGGCGATCCCGATGACCTGCACCCCATGCAACGCGCCTTCGTCGAGTGTGACGGCTTCCAATGTGGCTACTGCACTCCCGGCCAGATCTGTTCGGCCGTCGGCATGCTCACCGAGGTGGAGGCCGGCTGGCCCAGTCACGCCGGCGCTGACGTGGCCTCGTCGCGCATCGCGTTGACCGATGCGGAGATCCGCGAGCGGATGAGCGGCAACATCTGCCGGTGTGCCGCCTATCCGAACATCGTCGCGGCCATTCGCGGCGTCGCGGAGGGAGGCCCGGCATGAGGCCCTTCACCTACGAGCGGCCGACGGACCCACAGGCCGCCGTCGCCGCGGTGTCCAGAAGCGGTGCGAAGTTCATCAGCGGCGGCACCAATCTGCTCGACCTGATGAAGCTCGGCATCGAGCGTCCCAGCCATCTCGTCGACATCAGCCGGCTTCCATTGCGGGACATCGAGGAACTGCCGGACGGCGGACTGCACATCGGCGCCCAGGCGGCGAATTCCGACGTGGCCGCCGATGCCCGCGTCCGCACCCGCTATCCGGTGCTGTCGCAGGCGCTGGTGTCCGGTGCCTCGGGCCAGTTGCGCAACAAGGCGTCCACCGGCGGAAACCTGTTGCAGCGCACTCGCTGTCCGTACTTCTACGACACCGCCGCGGGCTGCAACAAGCGGAATCCCGGCACCGGTTGCTCGGCGATCGGCGGGTTCAACCGGATACACGCGATCCTCGGCGCCGGCGACTCCTGCATCGCCACCCACCCCTCGGACATGGCCGTCGCGATGACCGCGCTGGACGCGGAGATCGAGCTGCTCGACGCCGACGCATCGGTACGCCGCGTCGCCATCACGGACTTCTACCGACTGCCGGGCGATACACCGGACATCGAGACCGTGCTCAGGACCGGCGAGATGATCACCGGCGTGATCCTGCCCCCTCCCCCACCGGGCCGGCAGATCTACCGCAAGGTGCGCGACCGGGCGTCGTACGAGTTCGCGCTGGTCTCCGTGGCGGCTGTCGTCGCGACCGACCAGGGAACGATCAGTGAGGCGCGGGTGGCGTTCGGCGGTGTGGCGCCCAAGCCCTGGCGGTCCATCGAGGCGGAGGCCGTATTGGCCGGCCGTCCCGCCACCTCGGCCACCTATCGCGACGCCGCCGAGGCTGCGCTACGCGACGCCGTGGGGCAGGGCGACAACGACTTCAAGATCGAGCTGGCCAAGCGCACGCTGTGCCGCACGCTGGCACAAGCGGCCCGGTCGAGCTGAGGAGGCGAGATGATCGGGCAAGCTCTGAACCGCGTGGACGGCCCGTTGAAGGTCGCCGGCCGGGCCACCTACGCCTACGAGTACGGGGAAGCCGGCCAACCGCTCTACGGTGTCATCGTCGGCGCGACGATCGGCAAGGGCCGTATCACCCGGATCGACACCGAGGACGCCGAACGCGCAGGCGGCGTACACCTGGTGATGACCCATCGCAACGCACCGGAGCAGGGCCCGCGCGATGAGTCCGTTTCGTTCGAATACTGGCGCGCTCAGCCGGTGCTGACCGGCCCGGACGTTCACCATTACGGCGAGCCGGTGGCACTCGTCGTCGCCGGGACCTTCGAGCAGGCCCGAGCGGCGGCCGATCTCGTCGACGTGGAATACGCCACCGGGCGGGGGCGTTTCGCCTTCGCTGCGGACGACGATGAGACGTACATCCCGAAAGTGGTCAATGCCGGGCTCCCCACCGACACTGCGGTGGGCGATTTTGATGCCGGATTCAGTAACGCTGCCGTGAGTGTCGATCAGCTCTACACGACGCCGTACGAACTCTCGATGCCGATGGAGCCGCACGCCTGTCTGGTGGAACCGCGTGGCGAGGATCTGGTCGTCTACGTCAGCTGCCAGATCGTCGATGCGGCGCAGACCTCGGTCGCCGCCACGCTCCGGACCGATCCTGCGCGGATCCACATCGTCACGCCCTTCGTCGGCGGGGGATTCGGCTCCAAGCTGGGCATCCACGCCGAGACGATCCTGGCGGCGCTCGCCGCCCGCGCGTTGCGCCAACCGGTCAAGGTCGCACTGACCCGGCAGCAGGTCTTCCAACTCGTCGGCGTGCGCCCCACATCGAGCCAGCGGGTCCGGCTGGGGGCGGGGCGCGACGGACGGCTGGCGGCGATCGCCCATGACGTCACCATGCACACCAACCCCGACCTGGAGTTCGCCGAGCAGACCGCCGCCACGACCCGCAGCCTCTACGCCGCGCCCCACCGGCTGACCAGCCACCGGCTCACGCCGCTCGACCTGCCGCGCGGATCGGACGTCCGTGCGCCGGGCGAGGCACCGGGCCTGCTGGCGGTCGAGTCGGCGATGGACGAGCTGGCCGATGCGCTCGGGATGGACCCGGTCGAGCTGCGGATCCGCAACGAGCCCACCGTGGACCCCGAGCGGGACGTGCCGTACAGCGACCGGCACCTGGTCGACTGCCTGCGCGAAGGCGCGCGCCGGTTCGGCTGGGAGCACCGGCCCGCCACCCCGGCGAGTGTGCGCGAGGGCCGGTGGCTGGTCGGCTGCGGCATGTCGGCCGCCATCCGCGGGCATTTCCAAGGGCCGACAACGGTGCGGGTGCGCTTGGAGGCGGACGGCACCGCCGTCGTCCAGACGGACATGACCGATATCGGCACGGGCACCTACACCGTCCTGACCCAGGTCACGGGCGACGGGCTCGGACTGCCGCCCGAGCGGGTACGGATCGAGCTCGGGCGTTCCGAGCTTCCCGCCAGCTGGGGGTCCGGTGGCTCGTGGGGCGCCGCCAACTCGAGCACCGCGGCGTATCGGGCGTGCGCGGACCTGCGGGAGCAGCTGCTGGTCACGGCGCGCGGCGACGCGCGCTCTCCGCTGCACGGCCGGGACCCGGCGGACGCCGTGTTCGCCGAGGGCAGCGTGCGCATCGGTGACGCGTCCCAGACACTGAGCGAGATCGTCGCAGGCCATCATCCCGACGGTATGGAGGCGGAGGGCCGGACCCTCTTCATGGGCGATGACCCGAACTACGCGGCGTACTCGATCCACACCTACGGCGCCCAATTCGCCGAAGTGGGGGTCGACGCGGACACCGCCGAGATCCGTCTGCGGCGGATGCTGGGCGTGTTCTCGGTCGGTCGCGTGCTCAATGCAAAGACGGCGCGCTCGCAGCTGATCGGCGGCATGATCTGGGGTGCCGGCGCGGCCCTCGAGGAAGAGGCCGTTGTCGACCCGCGATCCGGCGCCTTCGTCAACCGGGATCTCGCGCAATACCTGGTTCCGGTCCATGCCGACATCCCCGACATCGACGCCGTCGTACTCGACGGGTACGACGGCAAAGCCAACCCCCTGGGCGCGAAGGGCGTCGGTGAACTGGGCATCTGCGGGGCCGGCGCGGCGGTCGCGAACGCGGTGTTCAACGCCACCGGGATACGCGTACGCGACTTCCCCATCACGATCGAGAAGGTGTTGCCCGGACTGCCGCCCATGGACGGGTGAAGCCAGGAAGGTACGACCCCACCGCGCCGCCGGGAATGACGCCCGCATCGCTCCCACCCACTACCGGGACCGGCTCAGAGCCTGACCGGGGGGAGCGGCCGGCGCTGCTCAACCGGTGTCACGCCCCGCCGCGGCCCGTCCCACCGTCAGGGCCAGCCTGCGTACCCTGCGCCAGTTCATCGGGGGCTTGCTGCGCGGCACGCCGGGACGGTGGCGGGGCAGGCGTACGCGCAGGGCGCCCGGTGCGATCCAGCAGCGTACGGGGGCGGGGACGGTGAGGGCCTCGCCGTCGACGCCGGCCGGGATGACGGGTGCGTCGGCATCGACGATCACCTCTCGGGCGGCGGTCGAGGTCAGTCCGGGCCCCCGTCTGCCACGAAGCATCGAGGCCGCCTGGACCGCGTTGTCGACCTTGACGCCGAGTACTCCCAGGACACCGGAGTCCAGCCGTTCCCGGAGTCCCAGGCCCGCGGGATCTCCCACCCGGTAGGGGTTGTTGCTCACCAGGACGGCTTGGGGCTCGTCGACGGTCACGGCATCGGCGTGCACCTTCAGGCGTGGGCCGCTGTGGTGGGTCAGCAGGTCGGGCAGCAGTTGAAGGATGGTGCGGGCCTTGTCGTCGCGATAGGCCGGGCTCTGCACCACGGTCGCGTACGCGCCGAAGGAGGCGTTGTTGACGAAGACGCGCCCCCGGCCTTGCGGCATGGCCTCCCCCACGTCGATGAATCCCAGATCGACGCGCAGCTCGACGCCGTCGGTGAGCGCCTGAAGGCACGCCGAGGGGTCCGCACGGTCGAGGCCGAGGTCCATGGCGAAGTGATTGCGGGTCCCGGCGCAGATGACGACGAACGGCACGCCGTGCGCCGCCGCCACGCCCGCGACCAGGGCCTGCGTACCGTCGCCGCCCGCGACGCCGAGCAGGTCGGCGCCGTCGTCGACGGCCCGCCTCGCCAGCTCGGCCACGTCCTGCGGCCGGGCGGGATCCAGCACGACGACTTCGGCGCCGAGAGCCCTGGCCTTGTCCGCCAAGCGGAACTTCTCGACCTTCCCGCCGCCCGAGCGCGGGTTCATGATGAGGAAGGGGCGTTTCGGAGGAGCGACCGGGCGTTCATACGGGGGCGCCGGGCCGGTGTCCTGCGCCAGTGCTGTTCTGCCCGTGACGACGGCAAGCGTCCACAGGGCGAGCGAGACGAGCACCACCCACAGCAGCCCGGCGAGTGCGTAGAGCAGCAGGACGGCGACCGGTGCGCATACCGCCAGCAGGAGGCCGAGCACCCTGACCACACCTATGTGCGCGAGCACCCACCACAGACCGGCCGCCGTGACGGCCAGCCCCGCCAGCCCCACAGCCACCAGCACGAGTCCCCGGAGCCCGGCGAACACCAGCAGGACCAGCAGCGCCGCCGTTCCCGCCGCCAGTGCCAGACGTGCGGCCCAACGCCTGTCCACGCGTGAAGACCTCCCGCCGTTCCCGCCGCCCTCCCCCTCCACTCCATCCTCGACGCCCTCCTCCCCCGCCGCCAGGCAAGGGCGACATGCCCTGGGCCGATCCGTCTCCCGGCTGGTACACCCGTGTCGCCCAGGGCCGTCTTCAGCGGGGGCCGGGCCGGGCGCGTCGGCCGTCTCCGAGGGTGACGGGCGCAGGAGGACCTGCCGGTCGATCCGGCTCCGGTTGGTCTTCGCGGTATCCCTCGTGAAGACCACCCCGTGCGCCCGGCGTCCTGTCAGGAGGCGCCGTCCCCGGCGACGGACACGAGGGCGCCTCCGCCGCGTGAGAGGAAGCAGTCGGCCAGACCGCGCAGACCAGTGGCGAACACGCCGTCCTGGAAAGTTCCGGTCAGTTCTTCAGTGAGGGCGGGAGCGCAGTCGAAGGTCAGGGTCCATTCGACGACGGATTCGCCGGTGCTGGTCAGCGGTATCACGCGCAGGGTGGAGCGGTAACCCTGCACGGGATAAGGGGATTTGACGATGTCATAGGTCAGCGACCGTGTGTGGTCGTCGAGCGCGGCGAGGCTTTCCGACACCTCCTCTCCTTTGAGGAGTGTCAGGGTACGTACGCTGCCGCTCGGGGCGCCGGTCGACCAGGGGCGATGAAGGCATCCCAGGCGTCGTCACTACATGCGGCTCGAGCAGGGGCGCGAAGGTCGGCGGGCCACCACACCGGCGGCATCCACCAGTCCCTTGACGCGACGCACGGTGTGCGACACGAGTCCCGCCACGTCCGGCGAGACCAGATCACGGCGGGCGCGCAAGAATTCGCCCAGGTCGTACCTGCTCATGTGCTGCACGCTGTCCCCGCGCACGACGAGGAACGTGGGTGTCGTGCACCCACCCTGACCCACCGGCCGTTGAGGGGCGTCTGCCACAGCGTCAACGGAGTCCTCAGCCTGGCCGCCTCCGGGGACCGACGACGACATGATGACGGCGGCCCCACCGGAGGGCCACCGGGTGCACCGAAAGCCCAGTTGAAAATGATTTCCAATAGTCGGGTAGCCTGGGGCCCCGGAGCCCCCACTCACCCATGGACTGGTATGCACCCTCGGCAACAACAACCGCACGGGATCGACACCTACACGATCCGCCCGGCCCGCCCCCAGGACTGCGACGGCGCGCGCAGCGTCATGCTGGACACCTTCTACCGCGAGTTCGACTACGGATATGTGCCCGCATGGCACCCCGACGTCATCGATATCCGAGGCACCTACCTGGACAACCCACGGCATCAGCTGATCGTCGCCCTGTCGCACGACGAGGTCGTCGCCACCGCCGGACTGCTCTCCCGCGGGCCGGCGCATCCACCGCATCCGCGATGGCTGGCCGAGCGCTACGCCTCCGCGGCGCAGCTCGTACGCATCTATGTCCGGCCCGAGCACAGGCGCCGTGGCCTGGCCCGCGCCATGGTGCAGAGGGCGTGCGAGTTCGCCGCCGCCACGGAGGGATACGACTGCGTCTACCTCCACACCAACGTCAACATCCCCGGCGCGCAGGGCTTCTGGAACAGCATCGCCAAGGAGGTCTTCGACGCCAGGACCACCGGCGAACACGGAGCGGGCTTCGGAACCGTGCACTTCGAGATCCCGCTGCCCGGCTGACGCCCGGGGCGGCCCGGACAGTGGAGGGAGTGCTCGGGGGACAACGCCGGGCAGTCCTCGGCCGACCGGTCCAGGGCCGACCGGCCGCGACGCGTCAGCTCAAGGTGCGCAGCATCGAGGCGTCGAACGGAAGGAGTTCGTCGGTGCGGCCTTCGAAGACCTTGGTGGCCCATTCCGGGTCACCGAGCAGGGCCCGTCCGACGGCGACGAGGTCGAACTCGTCACGCTCCATGCGGTCCAACAGGCGCTCGACGCCGGTGACGCCGGACTGCTCGCCCTTGAACGTCCCGATGAACTCGTTGTCGAGACCGACGGAGCCGACGGTGACGGTCGGCCTGCCCGAGAGCTTCTTGACCCACCCGGCGAGGTTGAGGTCGGAGCCCTCGTACTCCGGGAGCCAGTAGCGGCGCGTGGAGCAGTGGAAGGCGCTGACGCCCGCGTCGCTGAGCGGCGCCACGATCTCGTTGAGTTCTTCCGGGGTGTCGGCGAGACGTGCCTGGTAGTTGTTCATCTTCCACTGGGACATACGGAAGAGGACCGGGAAGTTCGGTGCGACGACTTCCCGGACGGCCGCCACGATCTCGGCGGCGAAGCGGGTACGGGCGGCGCGGCTGCCGCCGTAGGCGTCGGTGCGCCGGTTGGTGCCCGACCACAGGAACTGGTCGATGAGATAACCGTGGGCGCCGTGCAGCTCGACTCCGTCGAAGCCGAGGCGCTCGGCCGTTCGGGCCGCTTCGGCGAATGCCGCGATGACGTCGTCGAGGTCCCGCTGTGTCATGGCGTGGCCGGTCGGGGTGCCATTGAGGGCGATCCCGGACGGGCCGGAGGGCGGGGCATCGGGGAAGGGCGGCGCGCCCGCCTCGCGGGCCATGCCGACGTGCCACAGCTGCGGCATGATCGTCCCGCCCGCCGCGTGCACCGCCCGCACCACGTGCTCCCAGCCGGCGAGCGCGTCCTCTCCGTGGAAACGGGGCACGGCGCCGCTGGTCCCGGCGGCCGCGTGATCGACATAGGTGCCCTCGGTGATGATCAGGCCGACCCCGCCCGCGGCCCGGCGCGCGTAGTAGTCCGCGACATCCGCGCCCGGGACGCCGCCCGGTGAGAACTCGCGGGTCATCGGGGCCATGGCTATCCGGTTCGGCACGGTGAGGCCGCCCAGGGTGACGGGGCGGGAGAGCACCTGAGCCGCGCGGGCGGCGGTGTCGCTGGTCTTCACGTGCGGGTCTCCTAGAACGAGAGGGCGGTTGCGGAACGCCGCCGGCAGGTGAACGCTCCGCTGTTCGCAACACGCGACAGCGACTCCGTCATCCGCTTCCCGTTGTCGTCTGCGCCACAGTCGTCGCCCGGCTGCGCGGAGCACGCGAGGACGCGGCAGACGGCCCGCCCCGGCCCGTGAGGCCGGGCCGAGGCGGTGCCCCCACGGAGTTCCCGCGGCCCTCAAACGGCCATCGCCTCCTGGATCCACCGGTTGACCCGGTACGGCAGCCACCACAGCAACGGTCCGGTGCGGGCGGCCAGCCGTTCCTCCAGGAAGTCGGCGGCGATGGGCCCGGGTACGGCCGACAGCGGGGCGCCGTAGGCCAGCCGGCCGATGGCCTCGCGGTATTCGGGCTCGTCCGCGGTGAAGCGGCGCAGGTTGCCCCACCGTCGGTCGCGGATCTGGACGAAGCCGGGGCCTTGGCGCCACAGGCACTTGCAGAGGTAGTGCTCGTTGCGCCACTGGGTGAGCGCGGCCGCCGGGTCGGCGGGGCCGGTGAGGGTCCGGGGCGGCTGGAGATGACTGAGGTCGCGCCACCCGTCATCGGGCTCCGCGGGCAGGCGCAGCTGCCACTGGACCAGCACGGCGCGGGCCGTCAGATCGCGGACCAGACACAGCCGCCGGACCGCGTGGGCGGCGGCGTCGGGGTCGTCGACCGAGGTCAGGTCGATTTCCTCGGCGAGCCGGGCACGGCGTACCCCGCATTCCCACAGCCGGGCGGCGTGCTCCTCCGGCGGTCCGGCCAGGTCGAGTTCGCCCAGACTCATACCCGGCAGTGTGCAGGCGTCCTCGTCGTAGTCCCGCCATGCGGCGAGTGTCAGTGCCCGGGGGGCGGGGGTGGTGGTGCAGGTCATGACGGTCTCCTCGGGGGCCGGGCGGCGCTCAGGCGTGGGCGACGGCGCGGGCCGGTGCGTCCGGCTGCTCCTGCGGGGCGGGCGCGGCGTGGCTGTGGCGCATGTAGTCGAGCCGCAGCAGGTCCTCGTTGACGGCCGCCGGGGCCAGGTGGACGTACTGGCCGCCGTCGGTGAAGACCAGCCCGAGCGTCACCCAGTGCTGGAGAAGGGCGTGCACGGCGGTCTCGTCGACCGGGTGACCGGGCAGGCGCGCGGCGAGTTTGCGGGTCAGTGCGGCGGGGGCGTGCGGCTGGTCGAGGAGCCGGAAGGCCGCGGTCTCCGTGGGCTCGGTGAGTTCCATGGCCCGCCAGTCGAAGGCGCGTCTGCGGCTGACGAGCACGATGCGGTCGCCGAGGTCGGTGTGGGTGAGCCTGCTGTCCGTGTGGTGTTTCCGCCAGGCGCCGAGCGCGTCGTTGAGGGAGGTGACGGTGGGTTCGCCGATGCCGCGTTCGGGGGCCTCGAAGACGTAGGCCAGGTCGTGCAGTTCGGACTCGGGCAGGTCATAGGTGAAGCGGTAGTGCTCCTCGGGACGCAGACCGGTGAAGCCGAGTTCGGGCCGGTTGAAGTACGGGCTGAAGCGTTCGATGGCGATGCGGGCGGACAGGTCGACCGGCGGATCGAGGTGCTCCAGTGCCGGTAACTGGGCGATGACGGGCTCGTAGTCGGCGGCGGTCTCGCCGGGGAAGCCGTGGAGGTAGTTCCAGGAGACGGAGAGTCCGGTCTCGGCGCCGTCGCGGAGCATACGGACGTTCTGACAGCCGCTCACGCCCTTGTCCATCAGGTCGAGGACCCGGCTGTTGAGGCTCTCGATGCCCGGCTGGACGTAGATCATTCCGGCTTCGGCCAGGGTGCGCAGCTGGGGACGGCGCATATTCGCCTTGATCTCGATGTGCATCCGCAGGTCGTAGCCGCTGTCGACGATGCGGGGCAGGACGGTGTTGAGGTAGCCCATGTCGAGGATGTTGTCGACGACGTACATGTCCAGCACACGGTGACGGCGTGCCAGGTCCACGATCTCTTCGTAGAAGATGTCGGGGCTCTTGCTGCGGAACTGCATGAAGGAGCCGTTGAGTCCGCAGAAAGTGCAGTGGTGCTTCTCTCCCCACCAGCAGCCGCGGGCCCCCTCAACGACGAGCTTGGGTTCCACCCAGTTGCGGGCGACGGAGGACGCCAGCCGCTCGAAGTAGCCGCTGTAGTCGGGCGGCAGGATGGTGGCGGGGGGCAGCGGGCTGGTGCTCATCGGGTTGGCGGTGCTGGTGCCGTCGGGGCCCCGGTGGCACAGTCCGGGAACAGCGGACAGGTCGCCGCCCTCGTCGAGGGCGGTGAGCAGCTGGGGGAAGGCGGCTTCGCCCTCGCCGCGGACCACGAAGTCGAGGAAGGGGAAGTTGCGGTGGCCGGCCGCGCCCTGCTCGGCGTCGCAGTTGGCGCCGCCCATGACGGTCCTGATGTGCGGGGCGAGGCGTTTGACGTACTTGGCGGCGGCGAGCGCGGCGGTGTTCTGCTGGAAGGTGGAGGTGAAGCCGACGACGTCGGGGCCGGCCGCGACGATCCGCTCGGCGGTCTCCTGGACGAATTCCGGTACCACGCGGTGCAGTTCGTGCGACATCCGCAGCCGTGCGTCGCGCAGCTTGCCGCGCATCGAGGTGTTGAACTCCGGTACCCGCCACTCGGGGTCGTCGTAGAGAGCGGAGGAGAACACCCAGTCGCCGCATCCCATGAAGTACGAGGAGAGCGCATAGAACTGGTAGTCGTCCGCGGTGAACTCGGTTCGCCGGGTGATCCAGTCGGTGAACTCCAGGTTGGCGTGCAGGACATCGGCGTGGCCGGAGGTGCGTTCGTCGACGCTCCGCCGGAGGATGCCGAGGGCGAGGGACGGGAGGTCGATCGGGGACCAGGGCATGTTGACCAGCAGAACGCGCATGTCGGCTCCTCGTAGGCGGCGGGTCGGGGTGGGCGGCGGCCGGGGTCCGGCCGGTGACACACGGCGGTCCGGCCGGCCCGGGTGGCGCACCGGGCCGGCCGGCGAGGATCAGTCCTCCTCGGTGTCCTCCGCGTTGCGGAACGGGACGGTCACCGTGATGCCGATGCCGGGCTTGCGGTTCTCCTCGTCACCCGCGAGCGGGTCGTTGTGGATGATGTCCTTCTGCATGGCTGCTCTCCTGTTCTGTCGGTTTTCGGGAACGGTTCTCACATTCCGGGGGGCGCCGGACGGGCCGGTGCTCCCGGAGACCCCGTCCGCTGGGGGACAGGGGGTTCGGTGGGCCGCGGGTCGCGGCGCAGGTGGCGGTCGAGGAAGCCCATGGCGCGCCGGAGGGCGGTCACGTGGTGGGCGCCGGTGTACCCGTCGTGGCCGGTGTCCAGCCACAAGGACTCGTGCGCGACGCCGGCCTGCCGCAGGGAAGCGAGGTAGCTCCGGACCTGGCCGGGCGGGCATTTGGCGTCGCGGGTGGCGGCGATCACCAGCAGGGGGGCGCGGACGTCGGCCGCGTAGTGGAGCGGCGAACTCCGCGCGTAGCGTGCGGGCACGGCGTCGGGGGTGCCGCCGAACAGCCGCTCGTCCAGGGCACGCAGTGCGGGGGTGCCCGTGCGGTGCGCCGCGGCGCAGTCGGCGACCGGTTTGACGGCGACGCCCGCCTGCCAGAGGTCCGGCCGGGTGCCGAGGGCGAGCAGCACCAGGTAGCCGCCCCAGGAGGTGCCCCACAGGCCGATCGCGTCCTCGCGGGCCAGTCCGCGACGGAGCAGGTCGGCCCGGACCGCGACGAGATCGGCGACCTGGGTGATCCCGACGCCCTCGCCGTATGCGGCGCGCCAGCGGGGGCCGTATCCGGTGGAGCCGCGGTAGTTGACCCGTGCGACCGCGAACCCGGAGGCGACCAGGGAGTGCACCTGCGGGTCGTAGGCGTCGCGGTCGTGGTCGGCGGGGCCGCCGTGCACCAGGAACACCAGCGGGGCCGGCCGGCCGGGGGCGTGGTCCGGTGCGCTGAGCAGGGTGTGCACGGGCCCGTCCGGGCCGGGGGTCCACAGGTCGCGGTGCCGGCCGGGTACCGGGGCGGGCAGGGCGGGGAGCGACGGGAGCCGGGTGCCGGCGGTGGAGCGCATCTGTGGCGGGGTGGCCGTGTCGGTCCACAGGCAGTGCACGTCATCGCCCGGGTGCGGGGCGGCGTCGAGCAGCGTGCCGGGCGGGCAGGGCACCGGGGTCAGGGTGCGTCGGTCGAGGTCGGCCGCGGTGAGGGTGGAGCGGCCGTGGCGGTCCTGGCGGATGAGGACGCGCCGTCCCCCGAGGTACCAGCGGGCGGTGATCTCGGTGTCGAAGCGGCACCAGTCCTGCGGCCGCAGTCCGGCGCCGGGCCGCCAACTGGCCAGGCGGTAGCGGTCGTTGTGCTCCTGCACCAGCAGCAGTTCGGTGGCTGACGGGGTCGGTGCAAAGCCGAGCGCCCACAGCCTTCCGCCCTGCCCGGAAAGCTGGTCGAGGACCGCCCCGGAGCAGGTCACCAGGGTGACCGCACGGTCGGAGCCCGCCGCCCCCGACAGCGCCAGCAGCCCGCCGGACGGCGAGATGCCGGTCAGCAGCGCGTGGCCGTCGACGGTCCGCACCGGCCGGGCCGGGCCGCCCGGTGTGCCGAGGTGGACGGTCATCCCATGGCCGTCCCCGAGCCCGATGGCCACGGTGCCGGCGTCACTGACCGCGAGACCGTACGGGAGTCCCGGCCGCAGGCCGGTCAGACCACGGAGCCGCGGCCCGCCCTCGAAGTCCTGGAAGTACCAGAGCCCGCGGCCGCTCCGGTCCTCGGCGAACCACCACACCCGGGCGTCCGCGTCGAGGGCGCAGTGCAGCGTGCCGTCCGGGCTGTCGGTGACCTGGCGTGCGGTGCCGGTGGTGGCGTTCCAGGTGAAGATTTCGCAGCGGCCGTCGGCGTCCGCGGCCAGGGCCATGCGCGCGGGGTCGCGTGGGCAGACCTCGGGGAGCGCCGATCGGTAGACCCGGAAGCCGGTGCCGGACGACGGTGTGGCGGTATGTGCCGCGGTCGCGCTCATACGGGCTCCTCCCCGGTGCCGCGGGGGACGGCCGGCGCCGCACAGGTCGCGTACAGCGCCAGTGCGGCCAGCAGCACGGCGCAGCCCGTCAGGGTGGCGGCGACACCGGTCCGCTCGACGGACAGCCCGGCGAGGGCCGGGGCCAGGGCCGCGGCTGCACCGGAGGTGGTGGCCAGCACGGTGCCGGTGCGGGCCTGGAGCCCGGGTGGGGTGATCTGGAGGATCCGGGCCTGTAGCGCAACGGTGGCCGGCGGCGTCAGGAAACAGAGGAGTCCGAAGAGCAGCGCGAACTGCCAGGCGTCGCGGGCCGTCGCCAGGGCCGCGGCGGGCGGCACCAGGAGCCAGGACACCGGCACCAGCACCCGCGCCGCGGAGCGCCGACGGACCAGTCGGGGTGCCGCCAGCGCGCCGGCCAGGCCGGCCACCCCGGCCGACGCGAGGACCAGGCCCAGCGGGGCCGCGCCCCGGCCGTGGTCCTGGAGGGCGAAGACCGTCGTGTAATACAGCGCGACGAGCAGCGCGTTGACGGCCGAGATCCAGACGAGCGCCAGCCGCAGGAAGGGTTCGCGGCGGATCAGGGCCGGCCCCGCCCCCGCTTCGGAGAGCAGGGCCCGCCAGGCCCGGTGCGGGGTGGCGGCCGGGGGCGACTGCTCCTGCCGTGCGGACAGATCGGAGCGCATGGCGTGGATGCCGCCCGCCGCGGCGGCGTACGACAGGGCGTCGACGAGGAACGGCAGCCAGGCGCCGACAGAGAAGAGCAGCCCGCCCAGCGCGGGGCCGACGACGAGGGCGCCCCGCTCCCCCGCCTCCAACCGGGACAGCACACGCCGGTGCGCCTCGGGGGGACACACCAGCGCCACGGTGCCCCGCGACGCCGCCTCGTAGCAGGCGGTCGCGCACCGCTCGACAAGTACGGCGGCGAGGAGCACGGCCACCGGGACCGGGCCCGCCGCGACGGCCACGGTGACACCGGTCATCGCCACTGCGGACACCAGCGCGGCACCCACCATCACCTGCTTGCGTGCCCCGCGGTCGGCGGGGACGGCGGCGAGCGGACCGAGGACCAGGGTGGCGGCCGCGGAGAGCCCGGCGAGGGCGCCGACCTCGGCGGGGGAACGGCCCAGGCTCAGCAACAACAGCGGCAGAACGAACCCGGACGCCTGGCTGCCGAGTGCGTCGCAGGTACCCGCCCCCCAGAACAGCCGGACATCGCGACGGGCGTGGGGCAGGGACACGGCGGACGCTGCCGCCGTAGCGGGCCGCGTCATCAGGGACGGCCCGGGGCCGGTCTCGCGGCGCCGTGCACGGCACCGTGACGGGTGCCGTCCAATGCCGCCCCGGCCCGGTCATTCACCGGCCGGTTCGCCGGCACAGTCCGGGATAACGCCGACGGTAAGCCGGGCGGCATGCCGTGCGGTAAGCCGTGCGGTAAGTCGCCTCCGCGCGGGGTCGCTGAGCGCCGTTCCATGCGAAGCCACCTCGGTTTTCGTGGGCAGATCGTGAAGATTGCCGCACCAATAGGTCAACTTGCGGAGGAAATGTGCCTAAAGCGTGCTGGAGCTTAACCAGCCAGTGACACAGGCCACAAGATGTCGGACAGGGAACACCTTCGGCCGCCCTCACCCCGCCTGCTCCGGGCTCCTCGGACAGCCGGGCCGGACGCCCTCGGCGGCGCCTCACCCGGGATTCCCCGGGCTTTCCGCCCGCCGCCCGCACCGCGCACGGCTCCCGGACCGGTCCCCCGCACCGGTTTGTATTCTCGGCAGGCGCCACCGATCGAAGCGGCACCTGCGAGAGGAACCACCATGACCACCGAGCTGAGCCCCGACGCCCTGACCGGCCTCCTTGAGCGCGCCCGCCAGGACTACCAGGACCTCGTGGGCCGCGGACTCTCTCTCGACCTCACCCGCGGCAAGCCGGCACCGGAGCAGCTCGACCTCTCCGCGGACCTGCTGAGCCTGCCCGGCGAGCGGCACACCTCCGCCGACGGCACGGACGTGCGCAACTACGGCGGACTCCAGGGGCTGCCCGAGCTGCGGGAGATCTTCGCCGAGGTGCTCCAGGTGCCGGCCGGCCAGCTGCTCGCGGCCGGGAACTCCAGCCTCGAGCTGATGCACGACTGCCTGGTGCACGCCCTGCTGAGCGTGCTGCCGGGCGCCGAGTCACGCTGGGTGGACCAGGAGCGGATCGCGTTCCTGTGCCCGATACCCGGCTATGACCGGCATTTCGCGCTCTGCGAGCGGTTCGGTATCGACATGATCCAGGTGCCGATGACCGCCGAGGGCCCGGACATGGAGGCCGTGGAGCGGCTGGTCGCCGAGGACCCGGCGATCAAGGGCATCTGGTGCGTACCGAAGTACAGCAACCCGGACGGCGTCTGCTACAGCGACGCGACCGTGGCCCGGCTCGCCTCGATGAGCACCGCCGCCGCCGACTTCCGGATCTTCTGGGACAACGCCTACGCCGCCCACCACCTCACCGACGAGCCCGTCGAGATAGCCGGTCTGCTCGCCGCCTGTACCGAGGCCGGGAACCCGGACCGGGCCTTCGTGTTCGGCTCCACCTCGAAGATCACCGCGGCGGGCGCGGGGGTCGCCTTCTTCGGTTCGTCGCCCGCGAACGTGCAGTGGCTGCTCGGCAACAACGCCAAGCGGTCGATCGGCCCCGACAAGGTCAACCAGCTGCGGCACGTCCTGTTCCTGCGGGACGCCGACGGGGTGCGGGCCCACATGGAGCGCCAGCGCGCCGTGCTCCAGCCCAAGTTCGAGAGCGTGGCGCGGATCCTGGACGCCGAGCTCGGCGGAACCGGGCTCGCGACCTGGACCTCGCCCAAGGGCGGTTACTTCGTGACCCTCGAGGTGCCGGACGGCTGTGCCAAGGAGGTCGTACGCCGTGCCGCCGAGGCCGGAATCGTACTGACCCCGGCCGGCGCCACGCACCCCTACGGCGACGACCCGCGCGACGCGGTCATCCGGATCGCGCCCAGCTACCCGGGCCTCGCGGAGCTGGAGCAGGCCATCGAAGGGCTCGCCGTCTGCGTCCGGCTCGCGGGGTACGAGCAGCGGGCTCGCTAGGGGCCCCACGCCCGGCCCTGCCCGAACCCGTGGGCGCAACGGGTCCGGGCGGGGGGCGTGCGTGACCCGGCCGAGGGCTTCTTCGCCGGTTCACGCGCCGGGGGCCGCGCCTCGCCCCGGCCAGCGGGGATGCAAGGATGCCGTCATGAGTAACGACGTGTTTTTCGACATCACCATCGACGGCGATCCGGCTGGGCGGATCGTTTTCACCCTGTTCGACGACGTGGTCCCCAAGACCGCGCGGAACTTCCGTGAGCTCGCCACCGGTCAGCACGGCTTCGGCTACGAGGGATCCGGCTTCCACCGCGTCATCCCCGACTTCATGCTCCAGGGAGGCGACTTCACCGCAGGCAACGGCACCGGCGGCAAGAGCATCTACGGCGAGAAGTTCGCGGACGAGAACTTCCAGCTCAAGCACACCAAGCCCGGCCAGCTGTCCATGGCCAACGCCGGCCGGAACACCAACGGCTCGCAGTTCTTCATCACCACCATCGTCACGGACTGGCTCGACAACAAGCACGTCGTCTTCGGCGAGGTCGTCGAGGGCATGGACGTCGTCCGGAAGATCGAGTCCCTGGGCTCCCACGGCGGCACCACCCGCGCCAAGATCACCATCGCCAAGTCCGGCGTGGTCACGCAGTAATCACCGCACATCCGCCGCGCCGGGCAGTCCCGGCCGGCCCTCCGGGGCCGGCGCCGGTCGACGGCCCGGCGCGGCGCGGTGGGGAGCCCGTCGGGCCGGCTCCGGCCACGGGCGTCACCTCTCGCGCACGGCGTAGCCGAGCGCCTGTTCGCTCAGCAACTCCTCGACGAGGCCGAGGAGTTGCAGCACCGCTTCGGCGATCGCGTCCGGTTTCTCGCCCGCGACGATGCGCCGGCCGATCTCGGCGTAGACCAGCGAGTGGAACCAGCCGATCTGACCGGCCACCAGGCGCGGCAGCTGGTCGTCCGGCGCCGCCCCGGTCTCCTCCGCCAGGACGGTGGCGAGCGCGTCGGTCATCTGCCGGCCGAGGTCCTCCAGCCGGGCGGTGAGAGTGGGGGCGGCCCGCATCATGTCGAAGACACGGCCGAAGCCTTCGGTCAGGCCCACGCTGGTCGCGGCGCCGCAGTTCGTCCCGTAGGCGGTCGAGTACGGCCCGCGCGGCGGACTCGCCGGGCTGCCGGGCGCGGACGATGTCGGCGAGCCGCTGCGGAGAGGCTTGGTCCGGCGGCAGCACGAGGTCTTCTTTCGCCTCGTAATAGTTGTAGAGAGTGTTGACCGAGACCTCCGCCGCCGCGGCGACTTCGGCGATGGTGACGTGGTCAAAACCCCGCTCCACGAACAGGCCGAGGGCCACCTCGGAGATGCGTTGCCGTGTCTGCCGCTTTTTGCGTTCCCGCAGCCCTTCCGTCATGGCGCAAGTCTCATCGCCATGCACATTCACCCTGCATTGCCTCTTTGTCATGCAGGGCGCTTGCCTTGCATTTGCGTTGTGCTTCTCCGCGCTTCCACGGCGCCTTTCTCCCGTCGGTTATTCGCGTCTCTCCCGCCGGCTATTCGCGTCGACGGCGCGGGCGGGCGGACCTGACCGCGGGCAGACCTGAATCCCCTTCGGCCGCGCTCCCGCCCGGTGGCCTCGCACGGTTATCAGCCGGCGAGCCGCTCACTGCCGGGGAAACCCGTGGGCAGCCACCGGGCGGAGGCTCTCGCGCGGGAGGCGAGGTGGGCGACGTAGGCCTCGCGAAGCTCGTCCGGCGTCGCGAACCGCGGCTCGTCGGCGAGCCATTCGTCCGGGACGGCGGCGACGACCGCCCGCAGCAATTCGGGCGTCACACGGTGCGCGAGTTCGGCATCCGCCGCCGCCATGTCGGGGTGACGGGAACCGAGCGCGTGGTACCGGAAGTCGTAGGCCTTTTCGACGGCGTCCGCCGCGGTGTCCCACCGGTGATGGAAGACGAGCGAGGCGCCGTGGTCGATGAGCCACAGGCGGGGCTCCTGATGGCCGGAGGCCGGCCAGGTCAGGAGATTCGCGCTGTGCACCGTGCGGTCCACATTGGCGGTGAACGCGTCCAGCCAGATGATCCGGGCGGACGGGCCGGTTTCGCATGTTTCGCGCAACTACCGTGTCGCCCATTGCCTTTCGGGCGAGCCGTCGCTGCACTGGCGCCGTGGACACCTCTGTCAGGCCGAACAGCGAGTGGCGCGGTGCGCGCCCGGGTGCGGGCGGCACCCCGGCCGCCCGGCGCGTGACCCACCTCACACCGGCTGGCCGGAACTCACACTTCCAGTTGCCCGACTCCCTGATGCATACGGCAGAGGACTGGGCCACATCACCTTCGAGCTGGGAGCATCCGCGTGCCCACTGAACAACGTCTCGCATCGAGCAAGGCCGGCGATGCCCCGGACGCCGTCGGCTCCGACACGCAAGGGGCGGCCGTACAGCGGACCGGGTGGTCCGTCCTTCGCCCGCTGGTATTGCGCCTGCACTTCTATGCCGGTGTACTCGTCGCGCCATTCCTCCTTGTCACCGCGGTCACCGGACTGCTCTACGCCGGCTCGTTCCAGGCGGAGAAGGTGATCTATGCGCACGAATTGAGCGTCCCGGCCGGTGAGCACACGCTGCCGGTGTCCCGGCAGGTCGCCGCCGCCCGTAAAGCGCATCCGGAGGGCAAGGTCGCCGCCGTCCGCCCGGCACCACAGCCGGGGGACACCACACGCGTCCTGCTCTCCGACGTGCCGGGAGTGACCGCCGAGCACCAGCTCGCCGTCTTCGTCGACCCGCACACCGGCAGCGTCCGGGGCGCGCTGGAGACGTACGGCGCCACGGGTGCACTGCCGATGCGCACCTGGCTCGACGATCTCCATCGCAATCTCCACCTGGGCGAGAGCGGCCGCCTCTACAGCGAACTGGCCGCCAGCTGGCTGTGGGTGGTCGCCGGCGGCGGACTCGCGCTGTGGATCGGGCGTAAGCGCACGAACCGCAAACTGCGGACTCTCGCCCTGCCGGATCGCGCCGCCACCGGACGGCGCAGGACGCTGTCATGGCACGGCGCGGTGGGGGTGTGGGCGGCGGTCGGCCTCTTCTTCCTCTCCGCCACGGGGCTGACGTGGTCCACGTACGCCGGGGGGAACATCGATGAAATCCGCCAGTCACTGGGGCAGGCGACGCCGACCGTCTCGACGGCCGTGGCCGAGGACCATGCCCACCATGGCGGCTCCGGCGGGATGGCGGGGATGCCCGACATGCCGGGGATGGACGGGAAGAGGGACGGTGCGCCGGGCGGCGCGGCGTCCGCGGACGTGGGCATCGACAAGGTGCTCGAGGCGGCTCGTGCCGAGGGGCTGTCCAACCCCGTGGAGATCGGTCTGCCGACGGACAGCGGCAGCGCCTATGTCGTCAAGCAGGTACAGCGCAGCTGGCCGGAGAAGCAGGACGCCGTCGCCGTGGACCCGGGCACGGGAAAGGTCACGGACGTCTCGCGCTTCGCGGACTACCCCGTCCTCGCCAAGCTCACCCGCTACGGCATCGACCTGCACACCGGCACCCTTTTCGGCATCGTCAACCAGATCGCCCTGGCCGCGCTCGCCCTCGCGCTGATCTTCCTGATCGTCCTGGGGTACCGGATGTGGTGGCAGCGCCGCCCCACCCGCGCCCACGCCCTGTCCTTCGGACGTCCCCTTCCGCGTGGCGCGTGGCGGCAGACTCCGCTGCCCGTACTGATCCCGCTCGGGCTCGTCGTCGCGGTGGTGGGCTGGGCGGTGCCGCTGCTCGGTATCTCGCTCGCCGCGTTCCTGGTCGTGGACATCCTGCTCGGTGTGATCGGACGCCGACGCGTCCCTGCCCCGGTTGACTGACGGCTTCGGCGGGCGGATGCCGCCGGAGAGCCGGCGGCATCCGCCCGCGGCAGATCCGTGGCGCTACCAGTAGTGCTTCCGCCCGCCGACCGCGTGCCCCAGCGAGCCGAGGATCCACAGAATCGCGCCGATCACGGCCAGAATGATTCCGATGGTCCAGAGGATGGAGATTCCGGTCAGGAATCCGACAATGAGCAGAATAATTCCGAGAACGACCACGATGCGCTCCGATCCCGTGTGAGTTTCCTTTAACTTTGGGCCTCGGTTTCCGGCTCGGCAAGTTCTGGGAGGCCCCGGAAAACCGCCGATGGCGCGGTTCGGCCGCCGTCTGCATTACTCACCTCTTTCCCTGGCCCCCGGTCGGCGACGGCCGGACGAGTGTGCGGTCCGACGATCCGGGGGGACCATGGAAGCCACAGCACTCACCGGAGCGCGGGCCGGCCACGGACAGATGCGTGGGCAGGCCACGGAACGGGGCGAGGGGCAGCCCCGGCGGTCCGGCAGACGGAAGGAGTGCCGGGGTGTGCGCAGCCGATGTGCGTCCGTCCGGCGCCGGCGAACCGGAGGGCAAGAAGGTGCCCGCGGGTGGACCGGAGGGCAAGAAGTGGCCCGCCGGTGGACCGGAGGGCAAGTCGTCGCAGCCGAGCGGGCTGATGGACCTCCTCGCTGTTGCCGCGGTGCTGGTGGACGCGGAGGGGCGGATCGTCCTCTGGAGCCCGCAGGCCGAGGATCTGTACGGCTACACCTCCGGGGAGGCCCTCGGGCAGTACGCGGCGCCGCTGCTCATCCACGAAGAGCACTGGGACCTGGTGATCAAGAAGTTCGCCGAGGTCATGGAGACCGGCAAGAGCTGGGGCGGCACCTTCCCGGTCCGGCACAAGGACGGCACCGAACGGCTGGTGGAACTGCGCAACATGCGGCTGCTGGACGACCGCGGCGACTTCTATGCCCTGGGGCTCGCCACCGACTCACCGACGCTCCGCGAGGTGGAGCGGGATGTCGCCCTGTCCACCCGGCTGATCTCCCAGTCCCCCATCGGGCTGGCGATACTCGACACCGAGCTGCGCTATGTGTCCGTCAACCCCGCCCTGGAGCGGATGCACGGCATTCCCGCGAAGGATCACCTCGGCCGGCACTACCGCGAGATCATGACCGCCGCGAAGTTCGAGGTGCCCGAGGCCGCGATGCGGGAGGTCCTGGAGACCGGGGTCCCCATGGTCGACCAGGCCACGGTCGTCGGCCGCAGCCCCGCCGACCCCGACCACCAGCACGCCTGGTCGATCTCGTTGTACCGGCTGGAGGACCCCCAGGGGCGGGTGCTCGGAGTGGCCGACCTGGTGGTGGACGTCACCGACCGGTACCAGGCAGCCATGGAGGCCACCGAGGCCCGGCGGCGGCTGGCCCTGATCGCGGACGGGTCCGCCCGTATCGGCACCACGTTGGAGGTGGAGCAGACCGCCCGTGAGCTGGCCGAGGTCACCGTTCCCGAACTCGCCGACATGGTCACGGTCGATGTGCTCGACTCCGTCCTGGGTGAGCACCGTCCCGCGCGCGAGGAAGGCCCCGCGCTCTTTCGTGCCCTCGCCGTGAAAGGCGCCTACCCCACCGAGGCCCTCCAGGCCGCCGACCCTCCGGGCCAGACCGCCGCCTACGACGCCGACCGCCTGGCCACCCTCTGCGTACGCACCGGCCGCCCGATGATGGTCTCCCACACGGACGACCACGACCTGGCACGCATCGCCCGCGACGACCACGCCGCCACCTTGCTGGCCCGCGCCGGGGTGCACTCCTACCTGCTCGCCCCGCTCATCGCCCGCGGCCAGATCCTGGGCTGTCTGGGTCTCACCCGCGCCCGCAACCCGCTGCCCTTCGACGAGGACGACCTCGCCCTGGCCGCCGAGCTGGCCTCCCGCGCCGCCGTGTGCATCGACAACGCCCGCTCCCACCAGAGCGTGCGCAACGCCGCCGAGACCCTCCAGCGCAGCCTGCTCCCCGACCACCCGCCCCACCTCCCCGGTCTCCAGATCGCCTCCCGGTACCGTCCCGCGCAGGCCACGTACGAGATCGGCGGCGACTGGTACGACGTCCTCCCGCTCGAAGGGGACAAGACCGCACTCGTCGTGGGCGATGTCATGGGCAGCGGAATCGACGCCGCCGCCACCATGGGCCGCCTGCGCACCGCCACCAGCGCCTTCGCCGACCTCGATCTCGACCCCGCCCAGGTCCTCCAGCACCTCGACAAGATCACCTCAGGGCTGGAGCACTACATCGCCACCTGCGTCTACGCCACCTACGATCCGCACCACGCCGAATGCCACATCGCCACCGCCGGTCACCTGCCGCCCGTCCTGGTCCGCAGGGGCCGCCGCCCCGAACTTCTCGACCTGCCCACCGGCACCCCGCTCGGGGTCGGCGGCGTCCCCTTCGAGACCACCACCTTCCGCCTCGGCCCGGGCGACCAGCTGGTCCTGTACACCGACGGGCTGGTCGAGACCCGCCACCACCCCATCGACGCACGCCTCGAAACCCTGCGCCGCCTGCTCGACGCCCCCGACCGCTCCCTGGAGGAGACCTGCGACCGGCTCCTTCGCGAACTCCGGCGCCCCGACGACCCGGATGACGTCGCCCTGCTCATCGCCCGCACCGGGCCCTTCACCTCCGCCCCGTAGCGCCGTCAGCGTCGTCTCCCGCCCCTTGGGACGCCCCCTCACGGGACACCGTGCGGGGGCGCTGCGCGTGCGCGCCCCGTTCGCCCCTCCCGGCAGCCGGGTAAAGCCTTTCCCTCGCTCCCGTATGGCGCAGCTCTCGGCCGGCCGGCCGATCCGGCCCGAGGAGCACGGCAAAGCGGCAGCTCAAGCACCATTTCCAGGGTGGTTTTGCGAGCTGGGGAACGAGTTTCCGCGCGGTGCCGGGCGGGTGACGGCCCGGTTGACGGAGCGGCGCCCGAGGGACACGCTCATTACATAGGTGCTCGATACAACTGGCTCAGCCGAGGCTGTCGGGCAACCGGGCATCGATGTGTCCGCTCGCGGTGTCCGGCGGCTCCTGGGCCGGATCAGGAGGACATGGCATGTGTGGGATCACCGGCTGGATTTCCTTCGACCGTGATCTGCGCTCCGAGCAGGAGACCGTGGACGCGATGACCGAGACGATGGCCTGCCGCGGTCCGGACGACCGTGGCACCTGGGTGCAGGGGCCGGCCGCTCTCGGCCACTGCCGCCTCGCGATCATCGACCTGCCCGGTGGACGTCAGCCGATGACCGCCGAGCGGGCGGACGGCAGCCCGGTCACCCTCGTGTACTCCGGCGAGGCCTACAACTTCGGCGAACTCAGGAAGGAACTCGCCTCCAGGGGCCACCGTTTCACGACCGACTCCGACACCGAGGTCGTCCTGCGCGGATACCTCGAATGGGGCGAGGAGGTCGCCGGACGCCTCAACGGGATGTTCGCGTTCGCGGTCTGGGACGAGCAGCGCCGACGGCTCGTCATGATCCGCGACCGGATGGGGATCAAGCCCTTCTACTACTACCCCACCCCTGACGGCGTGCTGTTCGGCTCCGAGCCGAAGGCGATCCTCGCCCATCCGCTGGCCGGGCGGAACGTCGGCCTCGACGGCCTCCGCGAGCTCTTCGCCTTCGTCAAGACGCCCGGCCACGCCATCTGGGAGGGCATGTACGAGGTGGAGCCCGGCACCGTGGTCACCGTGGACCGCAACGGGCTGCGCCGGCACGTCTACTGGTCGCTGCGGACCCGTGCGCACCTCGACGACCGGGACACCTCGATCGCCCATGTCCGTACGCTGCTCGACGACATCGTCCGCCGTCAGCTCGTCGCCGATGTGCCGCGCTGCACCCTGCTGTCGGGCGGCCTGGACTCCTCCGCCATGACCGCGCTGGCGGCCCGTCAGCTGGGGGAGACGGACGAAACGGTACGCAGTTTCGCGGTCGACTTCGCCGGGCGGACCGAGCACTTCGTGGCCGACGAGCTGCGCGCCACCCCCGACGCCCCCTTCGTGCACGACGTGGCCCGCCTCGCCGGCACCGACCACCAGGACATCGTGCTGGACTCGGCCGACCTGGCCGACCTCGATGTCCGCGCGAAGGTCATCCGCGCGCGGGACATCCCGATGGGCTTCGGCGACATGGACGCCTCGCTCTATCTGCTGTTCAAGGCGATCCGCGGGCACTCGACGGTCGCCCTGTCCGGTGAGTCGGCGGACGAGGTCTTCGGCGGGTACAAGCAGTTCTTCGACGAGGAGGCCCGACGGGCCGACACCTTCCCCTGGCTCGTCCGCTTCGCGGAGCACTTCGGCGACGACGGCGACATCCTGAACCCCGCTGTCACCACCTCCCTCGACCTGGGCTCCTACATCCAGGACGGCTACCGCTCCGCCATCAAGGGCGTCGAGCGTCTCGACGGGGAGAGCGACTTCGAGTTCCGCATGCGCACGATCTGCTATCTGCATCTGACGCGCTTCGTCCGGATCCTGCTCGACCGCAAGGACCGCGCGAGCATGGCGGTCGGACTGGAGGTGCGGGTGCCGTTCTGCGACCACCGGCTGGTCGAGTACGTCTACAACGCGCCATGGTCGCTGAAGTCCTTCGACGGACGGGAGAAGAGCCTGTTGCGCGAGGCCACGGCGGATCTGCTGCCGAAGTCGGTGTACGACCGCGTGAAGAGCCCCTACCCCTCCACACAGGACCCGCAGTACGCGGTCGCGCTCCAGCACCACGCCAAGGACTTGCTGTCGCGCCGCTCGCACCCCGTGTTCGATCTCGTCAACCGCAACTGGCTGGAGCGCGCGGCGAACCACGACTCTCCCCAGATCACCCAGGCGTCCCGGCGCGGGCTCGAGAAGACGCTGGATCTGGCTCTGTGGTGGGACATGTACTCCCCCACGGTTACGCTCTCTTGATCTGAACGGGCGCGCGATGGGCTGAGCGATGACAATCGGTGACGACGAGGCGCTACAGCTGGTGGTCTCCCTGCACCGGCTCACCCGGAGCCTGCGCAGGGCCTCCACGGCGGGCAGCGTCCATCTGACGCATATCGCCGTCCTGGCACTGCTGACACGGCAGGGCCCGGCCCGGGTCGGCGAGATCGCGCAGTGGGTGCCCTGCTCCCAGCCGACCGCCACCGCCGCCGTCATCGGGCTGGAGGAGGCGGGCCTGGTCCGCCGCGAGTCCGACCCGGCCGACAAGCGTGCCAGCCGGGTCCAGCTCACCGAACGCGGCACCGCCGCGCTGGCCGACATCGCACGCGGCGAAGCCGAGGTACTGGCCACCCGCCTCGCTTCGCTGCGGCCCGCCGAGATCCGCCAACTCGCCGAGGTGGAACCCCTGCTGCGCAGGCTCGCGGACACAGCGGACTGAGGCTCGCCCTCCCGGGTCGGCCGACGTGGGTGCACGAGCCGCGACGTCGGCCGCCCGGGTGTGCGAGGGCCGGCCGGGCCGAGTGGCGTCCGCGCGCAGGGGCTGGAACGCGCGATACTCAGCCGACCGGACGGGGCGTGACACCTCGCAGCAGGGGTGGCCCGTCCCCTTGGAGCGCTGACCCGTCCCCCTTGGAGCGCTGAGCAGATGACCGGCAACCCCGGTGCGGCACCGACTCCCCCGTCGGCCGGGGCGGGGAACGGGCCCGCCGTCTCCCGCCAGGAGTTCGACGCACTGTTCGCGGCAGTCCGTACGTGGGGCCGCTGGACGCCCGCCGACCGCGGCGCCTGGAACCGGGTGACCCCGGACCACGTACGGCGGGCCGCCGCCCTGGCCCGGTCCGGAACGGTCGTTCCCCTGGCGCGCCCGTGGAACACGGCCGCGGGCCCGGACAACAGCAAGCCGGCCCTGCACTACATGTCCGACCTCGGGGATGTGGAGGCTCCGGAACCCTCCACGCACAAGGACTTCATCGCCGTCGACTATCACGGCAAAGCGACCAGCCACCTGGACGCCCTGTCCCATGCCGCCTACCGGGGACAGCTCTACGACGGCCGCACGGCGCGCGAGTGCGTCGATGCCGGAGGGGCCCGCTTCGGCGCCGTATCGGCACTGGGCCCCCTCGTGACGCGAGGGGTGCTGCTCGACCTGCCCACCGTGCTGGGGTGCCCATGGCTGGAGCCGGGGCGGGCTGTGCACGCCGGGGACATCGTGTCCGCGGAGCGGGCACTCGGCGTGACGATCGGCGAGGGCGACGCGGTGCTGCTGCGGTCCGGCAGCGTCCGCCGCCGCCGGGAGAAGGGCGCCTGGGACCCCGGCACGGCGAGCGCGGGCTTTCACGTGGACGCCGTGCCCCTGCTGGCCGAGCGGGGGATCGCCCTGCTCGGCGGCGACGGCGACAGCGACGTACGGCCCTCACCGGTCGAGGGGGTGCATTCCCCGGTCCACGCCCTCGCCCTCGCCGCGATGGGAGTGCCGCTCCTGGACAATCTCGACCTCGAAGCGCTCTCGGCCGCCGGCGCGGAGGCGGGCCGCTATGCGTTCCTCCTCGTGGTGGCCCCGCTGAACATCCCTGGCGGCACGGGCTCGCCCGTCAACCCGGTCGCGGTGCTGTGACGGCGAGGCCGGACGGCTGACGGCCGGGCCGCACCGTTTCCGGTCATGACCGCGGGTAACGGCCGACGCGCAGCCCCGACGGCCCCCAGCCCTCTGGAGCGACAGGACCCTCGTCCGTTATATGTACAAAGATCTACAATTGGAGCGCATGATGCGGCTGCTCCGATGTACGGGTGGCCATGGCGGCACGTGCCGATGCGGGAAGTGATGGGGATGGGCCTCGTGGGAGAGGACATCGGCCCCGCGCGCGCCCGAGAGCAGTTCCTTCGGGGTGGGACGGTCGAGGGAACCGTGCGCAACCCGATCCTGAATTCCTGGCAGCGTTCCCGGTCCCTGGGGCTTACACCGGAAGGCTGCGAGCTCCCCTACTTCGAGGATCTCGATCTGGACGGGCGGCTCGTCCGCGCCGCCACACCCGTACTGGACCGGCTGGAGTACCGGTTCGCGGGCAGAACCATGAATGTGTCCCTCGCCGATGGACGCGGCGCCGTGCTGCAACGCCGTTTCGGCGAGACCTCCCAGGTCAGACATCTGGCCGCGATCCAGAGTGTCCCGGGTTTCGTGTTCGCCGAGGAGTTCGCCGGCACCAACGGAATCGGTCTGGCGCTCGCGGAACGGCAGCTGATCAATGTCTACGGCGCCGAGCATTTCGCCGAACGCTCCCAGGCCAATGCGTGTGCGGCCATTCCCGTCCGGGACCCGCTCAGCGGACGCATCGTAGGCGTTCTCTGCTTCGGTTATCCGCCCACCGATGCGGATGCGACCCTGAACATCGTGATCAGCAAGGCCGCCGGCGCCATCGAACGACGGCTGCTGGAGCAGAGTTCGACGCGGGAGCGCGCCCTGCTCCAGGCGTATCTCGATGCCAGGAACCGCGCGCCGACCGGCGATACGACGGGCAACGGGCAACGGGGCGAGCCGGCCGGGAGCGGGCTGGACTGGCGTGACGAGATGCTCCTCAAGGAGCGGGCCACCGATCTGATCTCCGCGGCCCAGCGAGCCGCCGTCGACGTCCTGCTGCCCGGCGGCCGGCGGGTCACCCTGCTGAGCCGCCCGGTGACCAGCCCCTCCGGGGTGGAGGGCGTCGTCATCGAGGCGGTGCTCCCCGCACCGGATCAACACCGCACCGTCCTCACCGAACCCGGCGCCTCACCCGGCCCCCTGGCGCCGCCGGTCCTCGCCCCCGCCGTCCCGCTGCCCGGGCACGTGCCCGGCGCCGAACCGGACCACCCGGCCACGGCGGTCCGCCCGCCCGGCGTCGCCGGTCGCACCGCCGACGGTGCGACCAGCGGGCTGGTGCTGATCGGCGAACCTGGCGTGGGCACCTACGCCGTGGCGGCCCGGCGCCGCCTGGAGCTGCTGTCCGAGGCCAGTACCCGCATCGGCACCACCCTGGACGTGAGCCGTACCGCCCGGGAGCTCGCCGAGATGGCCGTACCGCGCCTGGCCGACTACGTCACCATCGACCTTCCCGAGGCGGTGCTGCGCGGCGAGGAGCCGACCGATCCCCGCACCGGCCTCTACCGCACGGTGGTCCACGGAATTCGCGACGACTGTCCCTTCTACCCTGCCGGTGAGCCGGTCGATCTCCGCCCGTCCACACCCCAGCTCCGCTGTCTGGCCGACCGGCAGCCCGTGCTGGAGCCCGATCTGCGGGCGGCCGGCGGCTGGATCGCCCAGGACCCCGAACACGCCGAGCGCCTCCTCGGCCACCACATCCACTCCCTCATCGCCGTCCCCCTGCTGGCCCGCGGGATCGCCCTGGGCACCGCGAGTTTCTACCGTGCGCAGGACCCCGCCCCCTTCGGGGACGACGACCGTTCGCTGGCCCAGGAACTCGCCACCCGCGCCGCCATCTGCATCGACAACGCCCGCCGGTTCACCCGCGAACACACCATGGTCCTTGCGCTCCAGCACAGCCTGCTGCCGCAGAGCTTCCCCGAGCAGAGCGCCGTCGAGGTCGCCTACCGCTATATGCCTGCCGAGTCCGGAGTCGGGGGCGACTGGTTCGATGTCATTCCGCTCTCCAGCACCCGCGTCGCCCTCGTCGTCGGGGATGTCGTCGGTCATGGGCTGCATGCCGCCGCCACCATGGGCCGGCTGCGCACCGCCGCGCGCAACTTCGCCGAACTCGACCTCGGTCCGGACGAGGTCCTCACCCATCTCGACAATCTCGTGGGGCGCCTCGACCGGGACGAGGGCGGCGAGGAACCCTCCGCCGGCAGCACCGGCATCATCGGCGCCACCTGCCTGTACGCCATCTACGACCCCACGTCGCAGCAGTGTGTGATGGCCCGGTCCGGCCATCCGCCGCCCGCACTGGTCCACCCCGACGGCACCGTCACCTTCCCCGACCTCCCCGCCGGGCCGCCGCTGGGCCTGGGCGGTCTCCCCTTCGAAACCGCCGAATTCGCTCTCCCCGAAGGCAGCCAGCTCGTCCTCTACACCAACGGCCTCATCGAGGACCGCCACCGGGACGTCGATACGTCCCTCGACCAGCTGCGGCACGCCCTGGCTCACCCGACCCGCCCGCCCGAGGACACCTGCGAGGCCGTGGTCCGGGCCGTGGTGCCCCAGCACCCCGCCGACGACATCGCCTTGCTCGTCGCCCGCACCCACGCCCTGGCCCCGCACCGGAGCGCCACCTGGGACCTGCCCGCCGACCCGGCGCTCGTCTCCGGCATCCGTGCCGCCGTGACGCGCCGGCTGGCCGAATGGGGGCTGCACGAGGTCGTCTTCGCCACCGAGCTCCTGCTCAGCGAACTGGTCACCAACGCCATCCGCTACGGCACCGAGCCCATCCAGGTACGCCTGCTCCACGACCGCACACTGATCTGCGAGGTCTCCGACGCCGGCAGCACCGCCCCGCATCTGCGCCACGCGGCCAGCACCGACGAGGGCGGCCGCGGCCTGTTCCTCGTCGCCCAACTCGCGCAGGCCTGGGGCACCCGCTACACCGCCGGCGGCAAGGTCATCTGGGCCGAGTGCGCGCTGGAAGCGCCCGCGGGAAAGGCCGACGCCGCAGCAGCGTATTTCGACGACATTCCCGCGCTCTGACGGTCCATCCGACATCCAGCCCGAAGCGGGCCCTACCATGACGTAATTGCGGTAACCGGTCCGGATGGTGCACCGCCCGACGCGCCGCTCTCACCACCGCGTAGCGCCCCGCGGCGCTGCCCCGCCAGTCGGGAAGCACCCAGAAGGACCAAGCGGCCGACCCCCGGAGAAGTCTGTGCATGACGCTCCTGACAGCACCCCTCCCCCGCGCCGTGCCGCAGAGCCCCTGGTCCGCGTACGCGGCCTCAGCAAACGGTTCGGCGGAACCCTCGCGCTGGACGCGGTCGACCTCGACATCCATTCCGGCCGCATCCTCGCCCTGCTCGGTCCCAACGGTGCCGGGAAGTCCACCCTCATCAAGGTGCTCGCGGGCGTCCACCACGCGGACGAGGGCGAGGTGACCGTCGCCGGCCACCCGCTCGGCACCGAAGCGGCCGCCCGCGCCATGTCCTTCATCCATCAGGACCTGGGGCTGGTCGAGTGGATGACCGTCGCCGAGAACATCGCCCTGGGGGCCGGCTATCCGCGCCGCGCGGGGCTGCTGTCCTGGCGACGGACCCGCAGGCAAGGGGCCGCGGCCCTGGACCTCGTCGCCGCGCATCTCGACCCGGGCACGCCCGTCGCCGACCTCCCGCGGGCCGAACGCTCCCTGGTGGCCATCGCCCGCGCACTGTCCACACAGGCCGCGCTCATCGTCCTCGACGAGCCGACGGCCAGCCTCCCGGCAGCGGACTGCGCCCGGCTGTTCGACGTCCTGCACACCCTGCGCGACCAAGGACACGCCCTCGTCCACGTCACCCACCGGATCGACGAGGTGTACAAGGTCGCCGATGCCTTCGCCGTGCTGCGCGACGGCCGCCTCATCAGCCAGGGTCCGCTCGCCGACTACAGCGCCGCCCGGCTGGTGCGCGACATCGTGGGACACGAACCGGGCGGCTACCGGTTCGCCCCCGCCACGGGCCCGCCCGTGCTCCGTCTCGACCGTGTACGGACCGAGAACACCGCACCGGTCAGCCTGGAACTGCGCCGCGGTGAGATCCTCGGCATGGTGGGCCTCACCAGCGCCGGGCACATGGAACTGGGCCGCGCCCTCGCCGGCTCCCGGCACCTCCTCGGCGGCCGGGCCCTGCTCGACGGACGGCCGTATGCACCGCGCACCGTCACGGCCGCTGTCGACTCCGGCGTCGGCTTCGTGACCAGCAACCGTCAGGAAGAGGGCTGCGCCGCCGAACTGACCGTACGGGAGAACTTCCTCGCCAATCCCCGGGCGGACGGTGTGCCGTCCTGGCGCCCGCTGCGCCCCCGGCGCGAGCGCGCCGAAACCGCTGCCCTGATCGAGCGGTTCTCGGTCTCCCCCAAGGACACCGAAGCTCCGATCGCCACCCTGTCCGGGGGAAACCAGCAGAAGGTCATGGTCGGCCGGTGGCTCAGGACGAGCCGGCACCTGCTGATCCTCGAGGAGCCGACCGCCGGGGTGGACGTCGGCGCCAAGACGGCGCTCTACCTCCTGCTCCGTGACGCCCTGGCCGAGGGCCTCGCGGTTCTGCTCCTCTCCACCGACTTCGAGGAGGTCGCCCAGGTGTGCCACCGGGCCCTGGTGTTCGTTCGCGGGGCGGTGACGGTGGAGCTGAGCGGCGAGGCCCTCACGGTCACCGAACTCGCCCGTGCCTCCTCGGCGATGCCCCCGCTCACCTGGACGAGGAGACCATGACCCCCGCTCCCCGCCCCCCGCTGGGCCGCCGGTTCGGACATCTCCTCGGCGCCTACGGCCTCCTGGTCCTCACCTCCCTGCTGTTCCTGGCCTTCTCCCTGGCGCTGCCGGACACCTTTCCCACCCAGGACAACATCTCCGAGATCCTGTCCAACCAGTCAATCCCCGCCGTCCTCGCGCTCGGCGCCATGATCCCCATCGTCACCGCCAAGTTCGACCTGTCCATCGGCTACGGTCTCGGCCTCGCACACGTCATGACGATGCATCTCCTCGCCGACGAAGCCTGGCCCTGGCCCCTTGCGTGCCTCGTGGTGGTCCTCGGCGGGGCGGTCGTCGGCGTCGTCAACGGCGTCCTCGTCGAATTCGCGAGGATCAACTCCTTTATCGCCACGCTCGGCACCGGCAGCATCCTGTACGCCCTCACCGGCTGGATCACCAACGGGGCCCGGATCGTGCCCGGCCCGCAGGGCCTGCCGGCCGCCTTCACCGATCTCTACGACTCCCGGTTCCTCGGCCTGCCGGTCTCCGCCTTCTACGTCCTCGCGCTGACCGCCGTCCTGTGGCTGCTCCTGGAGCGACTGCCGCTCGGCCGGTATCTGTACGTCATCGGCTCCAACCCCCGCGCCGCCGAGCTGGTGGGCATCCCCACCCGGCGCTACGTCATCTACGCCTTTGCCGGCTCGGGTCTGATCGTCGGCATCGCCGGGGTCCTGCTCGCCGCGCAGCAGCGCATCGGCAACCCCAGCGTCGGCCTGGACTATCTGCTGCCCGCCTTCGTCGGGGCGCTGCTCGGCTCCACCGCGATCAAACCCGGCCGCGCCAACGCCCTGGGCACCCTGGTCGCCGTCGTCATTCTCGCCATCGGCCTCGCCGGTATCGGCCAGCTCGGCGCCCAGTTCTGGGTCACCCCGCTGTTCAACGGCGCCACCTTGCTCATCGCCGTCGGCATGGCCGGTTACGCGGCCCGCCGGCAGCTGCGCCAACGACGGACGGAACCTCCCCGCACCCTGCCCGAACCCGCCACGACCGGCCGCACGTGACGTCGTGCCCCTCGGCCGTCACCACCGTGTCGTCCCTCCGCAAGGAGTGCCCGTGTCCGCGCACCGCAAGTCCGCCCTGGCCGGCGCCGTTGTCCTCGCGATGGCGGCCACGCTCGTCGCCGGCTGCGAGCGCGGCGCCTCGGCCGGCGCCGGGGCCTCCTCCCCAGGGCCGTCACGGGCCGGCTGCCCCACCGTCCTGGCCAAGGCCCGGACGGCCGTTCGGCGGGCCCAGAAGATCCACACCACCTGGGACGGCCCCACCACCGGCCCCACGGCGGTTTCCGGCAAGAGGATCGTCTTTGTCGCGCAGACCATGACCAACCCCGGCGTCGCGGGCGCCGCGCAGGGTGTGCGGGAAGCCGCGAAGGCCATCGGCTGGAACGTCCGGGTGATCGACGGCCAGGGCACCCCCGCCGGGATCCAAGCAGCCTTCAGCCAGGCCCTCACCCTGCGTCCCTCGGGCATCGTCATCGGCGGCTTCGACCCGCGCCTGACGTCGCAACAGGTCGCCAGGGCCCGAGCGGAGCACGTCCCGCTCATCGGCTGGCATGCGGTCGACGCGCCCGGCCCGAGCAAGGACCCCGCACTCTTCAGCAACATCACCACCGAGGTCCGGGACGTGGCGAAGATCAGCGCGGACTGGGTCATCGCACACTCCCGCGGTCACGCCGGAGTCGTCGTGTTCACCGATGCCTCGATCCCGTTCGCCCGGCACAAGTCCGAACTGATCGAGAAGGGACTTGCCGTCTGCTCCGGCGTACGACTGCTGGCCGAGGAGAACATCCCGATCTCGGATACCAGCAGCCGCACTCCCCAGGAAGTCTCCTCCCTCCTCTCCCGCTTCCGGGACAAGTGGACTCACTCCGTAGCCATCAACGACGTGTACTTCGCCGACGCCGCCCCCGCCCTGCGCGCGGCCCGTAGGAAGGGCGCCGGGGCCCCCTACAACATCGGCGCGGGCGACGGCGACCCCTCCGCCTTCCAGCGCATCAACAGCAGACAGTTCCAATCAGCCACCGTCCCCGAGCCCTTCTCCCAGCAGGGCTGGCAGATCCTCGACGAATTCAACCGCGCCTTCTCAAGCAGCCCCGCCAGCCGGTACGTCGCCCCGGTGCACCTCTCCACGGCAGCCGACAGCCGCGGGGCCACGACCTGGGATCCGCCCGGCTATCGCGCGGCGTACCGGAAGATCTGGGGCAGGTGAGGGGGGCGGGGCTTGTCGTCGGCGACGGGGGGACGGGGCTCCGCTCAGTGGTGGACGCGGTCGAGGTCTCGCCGTTCGTCCGGTGTCACTGCTTGACGGTGGCCCGATAGGCGAGGAACTTCCAGCTGCCGTCCGCGCGGGCCCACACCGCCGGCGAGCGGTTGGCCGGCTTCCTGCGGACGCCGCCGGCGGTCATGTCGGCGTGCATCTCGCCGCCTGCGCAACCGTGCCAGCCAGCCCGACCATCACCACGCCCGACGCACCGCCGGTGCAGGACAGCCGACGAGGCGAACCGGACAGCCAGTTGCGTGCCGTACCGGCGAGCAGCCCCCACGACGCGTCGGAGATCAGCGCGATCAGCACACAGATCACCCCGAGCAGGAGCAGTTGCAGCGGCCATGGCCCGCAGCGGGATCCATGAACTGCGGCAGCGCCGCAGTGAAGATCAGCAGTCCCTTCGGATTGCTCACCCCCACCACGAACCCCTCCCGCAGGATCCGGCCCGCGCTTTCGCTCTTCGGCGTGCCACCGTCGGACACCGCCGGCAGCCGGCGGTTCCGCCACGCCTGAACCCCCAGATGCACGAGATACAGCGCACCGGCGAACTTCAGCAGCGAGAAGACGAGCATCGAGCGCTCGACGACGCTCCCCAGCCCGAACGCCACCAACGCCACCTGCACCAGCAGGCCCGCCTCGTTTCCCACCGCCGTGAACACCGCGGCCCGCCGCCCGAGCGCGACACCACGGCTGACGACGAACAGGACGCTCGGCCCCGGCACAGCGATCAATACGGCCACAGCGGTCACGAAGACGGCAAGACGGCCTAACTTGATCATGACGACAAGTTACCCACCGCATTCACTGCGTGATGTGGTTTCCGGTGTGCCGGCGGGGTGAGAGCGGCCGGCGGTGGGGCCCGCCTCGGCGGGGCTCCTGTCGTGCGGTGCGTCCGCCGGGTCCTTGCGGGGGCACCACCCCGGCATCAAGCGGAGGAGCACGCATGACGGGGGATCAAAAGGCCCTCGATCACGAACGCTGCTGTCGGAGCTCCGAGTCGGAGAGGAGTCCCCCTGGACGTCGAACAGGCCCGCACACGCCTTGCCGCCCTCCGCGCGGCCGACAGCAAGGTGTCCTCGGTCCGGCTACTCGAATCGTGCGACGTCGCCTGCCCCTCGGCGTACGATCTCGGCGTCGCCACCGGAGAAGTCGATCACCGTGGTCGGCTCGGTGCCGCAGTCGCCCGAGTCGAGCACTGCGTCCACCACGTGGTCGAGCCGTTCCTTGATCTCCCACCCCTGCGTCATCGGCTCCTCCTCGTCCGGCAGCAGCAGGGTGCTGGAGAGCAGCGGCTCACCGAGTTCGGCGAGCAGGGCCTGAGTGACGACATGGTCCGGGATCCGGACTCCGACGGTCTTCTTCTTCGGGTGCCACAGCTGGCGCGGCACCTCCTTGGTGGCGGGGAGGATGAAGGTGTAACTGCCGGGCGTCGCCGCCTTGATCGCGCGGAAGACGTCGTTGTCGATGTGCACGAACTGCCCGAGCTGAGCAAAGTTCTCGCACATGAGGGTGAAGTGGTGACGGTCGTCGAGGTTGCGGATCGACCGGATCCGGCCGATGCCGTCACGGCTGCCCAGCTGGCATCCCAGCGCGAAACAGGAGTCCGTCGGATACGCGATGAGCGCGCCGGAGCGGATGCTGTCGGCCACCGTGCTCATGGTGCGCCGCTGGGGGTTCTCGGGGTGCACGTCGAAATACTTCGCCATCCGCCGAGCCTACGTGATCCGGCCACTCGCGCCCACGTCACAGGTCCGGCAAGGACCGGCCGGCGCCTGGGGGCGTCGGCCGGTCCGCCGGTCCGCGATGCGGGCGGCCCGGGGGGCTCCGCTGCTACGGCGCCATCTCGTACGCCCCGGCCAGGGCCTCGACACGCTCCCAGACGCGCGTCGAGCGGGCGTCGTCGACGACCGGACGCCGGACCGCGTCCAGTGCCCAGCGCTGCTGTGCTTCGGTGGCGGAATCCTTTCCGTGCAGCTCGACGGCGTGCGCGGAGAAGTCGCGGACGAGGACGGCGAACAGCTCGTCGAGCACGTCGGCGTCGAGACCGGTCAGGCGCGCCTGCTCCAGGATCAGCTGGCCGTGCACGACCAGCGCGAACAGCTGGCCGACGGCGAGCAGCAGGTCGAGGTCGCGGCTCTGCTCCTCGCCAGGGGCGGCGGTGGTGACGAACTCGCAGAGGGCGTCCGCCTGCTCCCGGAAGCGGCCGACGTTGGGCACCTCGGCGTAGGCGTCGTAGGCGGTGCGCCAGTCGTGGAAGCGGATGGAGCCCAGGCCGCGGGCCGGTCCCTGCCGGAAGAGGAACGCGTCGTCGGCCGCGTCGAGGCGGGTCGGCACCGCCTCGTAGTCGGCCGCGTTCAGCAGATGGTTGCCCATGAACTTGAGGATCAGGGCGAGGTTGACGTGGACCGTGCCCTCCAGCTTCGGCAGGCCGCGGATCTCGGTGGCGGCCTGGGCGAAGTAGGTGTCCTTCTCGAAGCCCTTGGCCGCGATGACGTCCCACATCAGGTCGATGACCTTCTCGCCCTCGGTGGTCACCTTCATCTTCGTCATCGGGTTGAAGAGCAGATAGCGGCGGTCGTCGGGGCCGGCGGAGCGGAAGTAGTCGACGGCGCGGTCGCTGAACAGCTTCATCCCGACGAGGCGGACGTATGCGTCGGTCAGCTCTCGGCGCACATGCGGGAAGGCGGTGACGGGGCGGCCGTAGAGGATGCGGTTCTGCGCGTGCGTGACGGCCTCGTACATCGCGTGCTCGCAGATGCCGATCGAGGCGGTGCAGAGGTTGAACTTACCGACGTTGACGGTGTTGAGGGCGGCGTCGAAGGCGGCGCGGCCGGTGTGCAGTACGTCGTCCGGGCCGACGGGGTAGTCGTCGAGGCGGAACTCACTGACGTACTTCGAGGAGTCCACGACGTTCTTCACGAGGTGGTAGGCGGGGTGGCGGCTGTCGGCGGCGAAGAAGACATAGCCGTCCGGGCCCTCGATGTCGGTGCGGCGGCCGAAGACGGAGACGAGCCCGGCGGCGTTGCCGTTGCCGATGTAGTACTTGGAGCCGCTGGCACGGAAGCCGCCGGCACCGTCGGCGTCCGGCTCCAGCAGCATGTCGGTGGAGTAGATGTCGGCGCCGTGGGACTTCTCGGACAGGCCGAAGGCGAACACCTCGCCCTGGGTGAGGAGCTCGGCGGCCCGGCTGCGGGCGGCGGCGTTGTCGCTCTGCCAGACCGGGCCGAGACCGAGGATGGTGACCTGCCAGGCGTACCAGTAGTCGAGCCCGTAGAAGCCGAATATCTCGTTGAGGGCGGCGATCCGGGCGGTGTCCCAGCGCTTGTCCGGCTGACCGTCGGCGGCGGAGGCCGGGGTGAGGAAGGTCGCGAACAGCCCTTCCTTGGCGGAGAACGCGAGGAAGTCCGCCAGCCAGGCACGGGAGCGGTAGTCCTCGATCAGCCGGCGCTTGCCGCGCTCCTCGAACCAGTCGACGGTGGCGCGCAGCAGCCTGCGGGTCTCGGGGTCGAAGTGCGCCGGGTCGTAGGTGCGCGGGTTGAACAGCAGCTGGTCGGCCATGGATGTTCGCCTTTCCGGCTCGGGGGTTGAGGGACGTGGAGGGAAAGCTTCGGGGCCGTGTCGGTGGACGGCGGGGTGGGGCGGTCAGGCGGCTCGTCGGCGCCGGTTCAGCGCGCGGAGCCGAGTCGGTGCAGGGTGGCGAGTACGTCGTCGAGCCAGGCGAGGGTCATGCGCTCGTACGCGATGCCGCCGCGCAGCACGACGTGCTGGAGTTCTTGCCCGGCGTCGGGCGTGGCGGGGGCCTCGGGGCCGGTGAAGTCCCGCCGCTCCCCCGCGAGATAGTGCGCGAGCCGGTCGGTGTGCACCTGACGGTGCCGCTCGACCTCGCGGATCAGCGCGGCCGGGTCGTCGAAGGCCGCGCCGCGGATCTTCACGGCGAGCTCGTGCCGCACGCTCTCGGGTTCGATCGGCTCGTGCAGCCACTGGGAGAGCGCGGCCCTGCCGGGGGCGGCGACGGAGTACTCCTTCTTGTCCGGCCGGGCCTGTTGCGGCACCTCGCGGACATCGAGCCGCCCGTCGCTCTCCATGCGCTTGAGGACGCGGTAGATCTGCTGATGGGTGGCGGTCCAGAAGTATCCGATGGACCGCTCGAACCGCCGGGCCAGCTCATAGCCGGAGCCCGGCTTCTCCAGCAGAGAGACGAGGATCGCGTGTTCGAGCGCCATGCCCCGATCCTTCTATGCAACGAGTTGCATAGACAAGGGGCACCGCCGGGGTGAGACACGGCTCACCCGGGCGGGGTGCAGCTCCTCGGCTCTTGCCCCCGTTGGTGCCGGCCCATGACGGGCGGGCGGTGTCGTCGGCTACTCCCCGACGGCTCCATCGGCCAGCTCGCGTGCGATGTCGAGGTGCCCTACATGTCGGGCGTACTCCTGGAGCAGGTGGAAGAGGATCCAGATCAGGGTGGGACGGTCCTCGTCGGCCGGAACTTTGCCGCCGAGGGTGGCAGCCTGGTCCTCCAGCCGTGCCGCGGCGACGATGGCGCGGGATCGTGCGCAGGTCTCCTGAAAGAACTGCTTGACGTCCTCGAACGTTTCGCCGGAGTCGACGTGCCACGGCCCGGGGCGCTCTTTGAAATCGGCCCATGGCTCTTCGATGTGTTCTCCGTTGAACCCCCATTGCAGCCAGCGCGATTCCACACAGGCCAGGTGCTTGAACAAGCCCAGCGGCGACCAGCCGGTGGGCAGCCGGCTGTTCCTCAGCTCCGCGTCGGACATTCCCTCCACCTTGCGCAGCACGGCGTCCCGGTAGAAGTCGAGGTAGCCGGTCAGAAGGTCGGAGGGGCTGGTGAGAGTGACCGGAGGCTCTACGGCGGGCTCGATCTTATGGACCATGATGAGGACCTTAAGGAGGGGAAAGTGAACTGTCCAGTGATGCGTTCCGTTCAGTGCCGGTCCCTCTGGGAGCTCCCCGAAAGGCCGCATGCGGTCAGGCGACATACCGCGGGGCCCGTCGGCGGAATGCACCGACGGGCCCCGGAGTCAGTCGCTCAGCACTTCGTATCGAGGACGTGGATTCCGGGCAGGATGCCTTCGATCCGGTAACAGTGGTTCTTGTCGGCCTCGTTGATGTACAGCGGCTGTGAGCCTCCCGACCAGTGCACGGTGACCGTGACCCCGGTTGCCTCAGCGGGGAAATAAGCCTTCCAGGAATCCCCGACCGGCCGGTAATTGTGGCAGTAGTTCTTCTTCTCTATGCCCTCCGGGCCCTTCCACTCGTAGCAGGTGTCGATGAGAGACGCCGCCTGGTGGTCAAACTGGAGGTAGTTGTCCGAGGCGGCAGTGGCGGCGGGGGCCGTCAATACCGCGCCGGCCAGCGCCAGGCCCAGGGCGGCGGCGCCGTATGCCAGGGAACGCTTCTTGCTTCGCATGCTGGAGTTCGCCTCTCGCTTCGATGGTCCGGGCATGCCCTAGCACTCCTTGTCAGTGATCGCCGGGCTACCCGTGAGACCGCTCAGCACGTAGCAATGATTGCGGCTCAGGTCCGTTATCTGCGGCGACACATTGCCGCCCCCGACCTGCGCAAGCACCGTCACCTCGACCCTGACACCCTGGGCGTCGTCGGGGATTTCCACCCGCCAGTCCGTGCCCTTGGGCTTTCCTCTGTCGCAGGAGTCCGGGGTCGCCGAGGACTGCCAGTGGAAGCAGGTGTCGACGAGATACCAACCGTTGTTGGTGAAACCGATGTACTTGCCCGAGCCCGCCGCCGCGGCGGACGGTGCGGTCATTGCTCCGCCGGCCAGCGCGAGGCCCAGGGCGGCAACGCCGTAGGCCACCGACTTCTTGTAATTCCGCACAGGATGCCCCTTCATGAGTTTTTGGTGAGCGGAACCGGCGCTCAACTCTGCTCCTTCTTCAGCAGTTCACCGCACTTGACCACGTCGGTGCTCACCCGCGCCGCCTCGGCCAGGAGGATTTCGGTGCGCAGTCCCGAGATCTTCGCGCCGCCGAACTTGCCACCCTGGATCGTCACATCGGAGATTCGCTGTTCCGTGTCCTTGCCCATCATCAGCATCCCCCGCTCGCCCGGCTTCACGGTGATCCGGATGTCGCCGGCCTTCGTCTCGGCATTGGTCTCGCTGTACTGCGCGGAGGCGCCGATCTTCAGCACATCCTTGACCAGGGTGAGATCGACATTGCCGCCGACGTTCCAGCCCCAGGTGAAGGTTTTGCTTCCGCTGAGCGTCTGGTTTATCTCCCCCTGCCCTGTACCGCAGTTCTCGATGGGGCCGACGCCCATGGCGTCATTGCCCACGTCGAACCACTTCGTCACCTGCTTGCTTTCCACGGGCTTCTCGGCGCACGAAACACTGCTGTCCTTGCACTGTTCCAGTGCGCTCTTGACTTCTTCCGCGGAGTCCACCTTGTAACCGTTGTCGTAGGTGACGGAGGGAGTCGCCTGCGCCATCCACTTGTCGGTGTGGCCGTTCACCTGGGTGAGGTCGGCGCCTTGTGCGGCCGCCGATGCCGTGGGCGCCACCAGGAACAGCGCGGTGGTGACGGCACCGAGGGTGATACCTATTCGGGATGCGGATGTGGAGATCAACGTTTTCCTCACTCTGTTGCTGACGGAAGCTTTTCCGGCGGAGAGCGCCGCACCGGCGCTCTCCGTGATACCTGCCTTCAGCAGCCCGTTTCCTGAAGCTTCGGCCGGTCGGCGAGGCCGGTTATCTCGAAGCAGTGGTTCTTGTTGGTATCGATCACCGCTGCGGAGTCCACCGTGGCGTAGTCCACCACGCTGATGCTGAGATCGATCATCGCGCCGGTCGCTTCCGCGGGGAAATACGCCTTCCAGGTCTGGCCCACCGGCTTGACGTTGTGGCAGTAGTTCTTGTCCTCGGCGCCACGCCACTTGTAGCAGGTGTTGGCGAGGACGCCGCCGTGGTTGGTGATCTGGATGTAGTTGTCGGATCCCGCGTAAGCGGCGGGAGCGGAGAGTACGGTTGAGAAGCACGCGGCACCCACCGAAAGAAGACCGAATACGGCCCGATGGCTGATCTTCACGGTTGCTACTCCCTCTTGCGCTGGCTGGTGACGTCGAAAGAATGTGACGCCATGAGAGGTGAGTAAGTCATGCCAAGGCCGCCGAATCAATTGATTGCGGCTAAGACTTCGGTACCCGGAGACCTCCCCTCCCGGGACAACCACGAGGAATGCCGGAAGAAATCCGGAACCACGGCTTTGGACCACGAGAACCACGAGAACCACAGGGCTTTGTCCCTGCGGACCACAGGACCGATGACTGCCGACGGACATACCGAAAGCCCCTCACCTTCCGATGAGGGGCTTTCGAGGTCGGTCGCAGAGCCTGTGGGGCCGTGATCAGGCGTCTGCCGGGTCGCTCCCCCTGCGGAACCTGGCCGCCTCGGCCATCGCGGCCGCCAGATGCGGGCGCCCGGTGATCCCGAGCTTGCGGTAGGTGCCGGTGAGGTGGGTCTCCACCGTCCGCAGCGTGACGACGAGCAGTTCGGCGATCTGCCTGTTGCTGTATCCCTGAGCCGCCAGTGTGCTGACGCGTTCTTCCCCTGCGGTCAGCGCCCGGATCCCCTGCCCACCTGATCTGCCGACCCGGCCGCCGGCGAGGTGCAGCCGCTCCCCCAGCCGTGTGGCGAGCGCCGTGGCACCACAGCCGACGGCGAGATCCAGCCCCTCGCGCAGTGCACCGCGGGCACCTCGTCTGTCGTCCTGGCGCAGCAGTGCGACACCGAAGTCGTGCAGGGCACGGGCGAGTTCGAGGCGTGCGGGGGTGGGGCCGAGGACGCTCACGGCTTCGGCCAGCAGGTCCAGCCCCTGGCGGCCACGCGTCACCGTTCCCGCCACCCGCAGCGCCACCCCGAGGGCACGGGGGATCCGGCAGCGGCGGGCGAGATCGAGTTCCTGCTCGGCCAGCTCATGGGCCGACTTCACGTCCCCCAGCGCGAGATGGGCGGCCGCGGCACGGGAGCGCCACGGAGACATCGCGGGGCTGACCGTCCCGGCGGCGTCGCAGTGGTGGCCGCACTCACGGAGCAGCGAGAGCCCCGTGCGCAGATCGCCCTGAGCGATCCGCAGCGCCGCCAGGCTCATCAGGAACCGGGGCCGCTCCCACGCCACTTCGGCCTGCCCCGCCACGGCATGGGGGACCGCGACCCGCTCGGCCGCCTCGATGTGGCCCTGCGCGAGAAGTGCATCGATCCTGATCGTGTCCAAGGTCAGCGCGTACGGGGGCCGGCCGGCGGAGGATGCCTGGTCCGCCGCGGCCTGCGCCGTGTCGAGGGCTTCGGTGATGTTCCCGCGGCGCAGCGCCAGCCCTGCTTGGTACAGCAGCAGGGAGGAGACGAGCAGTTCCATGCCCTTGCCCGAGATCTCCCGTGTCAGATGGCGGTTGAGCCGGTCGGCGGTATCGAGCTCGTCGAGATACAGCAGCGTCTGGGCGACGAAGTAGTGCAGCGGGAAGAGGTCATGGGAGAAGGCCGGCAGATTGACGGACGCGCGCTCGATGAGACCGGCGATGTACGGGGCGGGCAGGGCGGCGCGCAGGGCACGGAAAGCACGGATGGCGAGCAGCTGCCGTTCCCCCGCGGTGCGGTCGGCCAAGTCGTCGTCCGTGCCGGGCGCCGGCGCCGGGGCGGGGCCGACGGACGGCCGCTCGAACTCCATCCACGAGCGCAGCGCGGTCATCCGCAGCGCCAGCTCCCGGTCGGCGGCCCCGGAGCCCGCGGTGCGCCGGTCGCACAGTGCCGCGATCTTCCGGTCCACGCTGGACAGGTCCGTACGGGAGCCGCGGGAGAGCAGCAGTGAGTAGGCCAGCACGCCCAGGGCGTCGCTGCGGGCCGTTTCGTCGGTCAGTTCTTCGAGCGCGCCGGTGACACAGGAGATGGCCAGCGCGGCGTCGTAATGGCTGGCCGCCGTGCCCAGCTCGAGGAGTACGCGGGCGCGTTCGGGCAGGTCCAGCGGCTGGTTCAACGCGGCGTGCAGATAGGTCACGGCGGTCTCCGGTGCGCCACGGCGTAAGGCCTGGGTGGCTGCTCTGCGCAGTGCCGGCAGGACCCAGGAGCCGTGTACGGGACCGGCCGCCAGCAGATGGGCCGCGACTTCCTCGTCGGGACGTCCGCTGAGGCAGGACACCTGGGCCGCCCGCGCATGGCCGACGCCGAGTTCTTCGGGCGACAGCGTTCCCAGCACCGTGTCGCGGACGACCGGGTGGGTGAGGCGGAGGTCGCCGTCCGCCCGCAGCAGGCCCAGCGACCGCAGGTCCTCGGCCGCGGAGAGCACCACGGCCCGTCCTGTCCCGCAGTACGCGGCGAGCAGCTCGGGCGGTTTGCGGTCGCCCAGGAAGGCCAGCGCCCGCGCCAGCGCCACGACTTCGCCGGACGCCTGGCAGAGCCGGTGCGAGATCTCCCCGCCGAGCGTCGACAGCAGGACCGTGGGGATCCGGTCCCGGAATTCCGCCGTCGGCTGCGCCCCGTTGCGCTGTGCCTGGTGGAGCAGGGCGCGGACGAACAGGGGGTGCCCGCCCGTCGCGGCGTGACAGGCGGCGCAGAAGCCCTCGTCGGGCGCCTCCGCACCCCACAGCGTCCGCACCAGCTGCCGCACCCCGGATACGTCGAGCGGCTCCAGGACGAGGGTGTGGCAGTTCGCGGGACGGACGAGTTCGGCGAACAGCGGATCGAGCCTTTTGACCTCGCCACTGCGGGTGGTCACCGCAATCAGCACCGGGTGGCTGTCGGCCCGTCCCACGAAATGGACGAGCCATCGCAGGGACGGCTGGTCGATCCACTGGAGGGCGTCGACCGCCAGGAGGAGGGGCTGCCGGCGGGAGAGCCGGGAGACGAGCACGTCGAGTTCCCGCAGCGTCGATGCCGTCACATCGGCCGCCTCCGGGCGCACGGGGTCCGTGGCGGCGGCGTCGTCCAGCGCCCGCAGCGTGGCGGCCGCGGAGCCTTCCAGGAGACGTGCGCGCTCGGTTTCGGAGACCGCCGCCAGCAGCGGCTTGAACAGCTGTCGTACGGCGCCGAAGGCGAATTCGCGCTCCAGGGGATGGCAGCGGGCCCGTAGCACCCGGAACTGCTCGTTACGTTCCCACCAGGTGCTCAGCAGGACGGACTTGCCGATCCCGGCCGGCCCTTCGAGCTGGACGACGCGCGACCGGCCGGACAAGACGTCGGCGGCCACGGCGTCGAGGGCAGCGAGCTCGCGTTCGCGCCCCACCAACGGCCAGTCGTCACCGCATGCATCACGGGAATGTCCGAACGTCACGGGTTGCTCAACTCTCCTCTGTTCCATCTGGCTTTCGAGACGTCCCGATGACCACCGCGGTTGCTTGATCCGGGCGCCCAGATGTACCCGGCCGACGGATCCGCCGGAGAGACGTGTGTCCGGGCGGAATGCTGCGGTCCGTCACGGGAGGCGGGTACTCCGCGCGCGTACCGCCGCCGACGGCATACGCTGCTGCCCCTCTCACCGGACGGACTCCAGGAGGCCCGGCATGACGGACGGAACCACTCGAGGCACGGTGACCGGCCGGCCGCGCAACAGCCGGCCTCCGGAGGCACGGGCCGCCTTCGGCGTGGGCGTCATCGTCCTCGCCCCTCAGGGACAGGTCCTGATCGGACGGCACCGCGCCGGGACCTGGGAACTCCCGGGAGGCAAGATCGACCCGGGCGAGAGTGTGCCGACCGCCGCCGCACGGGAACTGCACGAGGAAACCGGCCTGCACGCCGAGCCGCACGCCGTCCGGGTCTTCGCGATGCTGCACGACGACGTCCAGGGCGTCCACCGCATCACGATGGCCGCCCTCGTCACCGCCTACACCGGCACGCCCTACCCGGCCGAGCCCGATAACGTCGGCGACTGGCAGTGGCACGACCCCGCCGGCCTGCCGGGCCCCCTGTTCACGCCCTCCGCCCAGATCCTCGCGGCCTGGCGCCCCGACCTGGACATCGAGGTACCGCCGCCGCACTTCTTCGGCATTGCGGCGCCTCTGTCGCACCACGACCGCCGGGAATCACCGGACGCCGACGGGAGCCGCCGCGTCTGACAGTTCCCGCCCTCATGTGCAACCACCGCGCAACGTTGCAGGGAGTTAACTGGGGCACTGCCTCTGTGGCGGCGCGGTGACCACGATCCGGCCCCGTCCGGGCCGGTTCGCCGCCGTCCCGGGGCGGCGTCCGTTGTGGCCGGTCAAGAGAGGAACGGCACGTGTACCGACAAGAGACCGACAACCCGCTGGTCAGCTGCTGCGCGAAGAAGCCGGGGGACATCTGATGGGCGGCGGCGAGGGGCAGGAGGCTGCCGGGGCCGCCGCCCCGGAGGACGCTTCGCGTATCGCACTCAGCGCGGCGGCGACGGAACTGCTGCGCCTGCTGCACGATCAGCACGGCCCGCTGATGTTCCACCAGTCCGGCGGCTGCTGTGACGGCAGCGCGCCCATGTGCTACCAGGCCGGGGAATTCCGCACAGGTTCGTCGGATGTGCTGCTGGCCCGGCTGACCGTGGAGGGCGTACCGGAACCGGTGGGGTTCTGGATGTCGGCCGACCAGTTCGAGCGCTGGCGGCACACCCATCTGACGGTGGACGTCGTACCGGGGCGGGGCAGCGGCTTCTCCCTGGAAGCGCCGGAGGGCGTCCGCTTCCTGATCCGCTCGCGGTTGCTCACCGAGGAGGAGCGCGCAGGGCTCGACGGCTGAGACCGAGCGGGCGGGCCGGAGCTCACAGATACCGGCCCGGAGACATAGTGAGGCCCCACGCACGGGGGAGAGCGTGGGGCCTCACCAGTGATAACGGGTGGAGGGGGCCGCAGGTTCCCTCATGGTGAATATTTCGCAAGAAAATCTTGTGCGAGGTGTGCGCGCCCGGACGGTGCGGCGCCGCTCAGGCCTCGTCCTGCACCAACCGCTCCAGCATCGCCTGGAAGTCCGCATCCGCCACCACCCGCAGCCCGCCGCCGTCCAGCTCGCTCAGCGGGGTCATCACGCCCCGGCGCCACCAGAAGACCCTCGGGCTGATGGCGCCCGCCGCGTCCTCGTGGCCGGCCGCCGCGAACTGCGCCATGGCCTGCAACGCCGGGACGACCTGGGCATCGTGGATGCGGTGGAACGCCAGCTGGTGGCGGAAGGGCAGGGCGACCAGCGCACCGTCCGGAGTGAGCTCGGTGCCCATGAGCCGCTGCACCAGTTCGTCCAGTACCAGCACCCGGCTCGCGGTGAAGAAGGAATCGCCGAGCAGCACCTCGAACGCCGAACCGTCGCCGCGCCGGACGGTCTCGTGCCCCTCGACCGGCAGGGCGCGCAGATTGTTCATCGCCCGGATACGCAGCTCGGCCACGTCCCCGAGGTCGTTGAGCGAGTCCTCGCTCAACATCTGCACCGCCTCGGGCATATCGAGGGCGAGCACCTCCCGCAGCCCCGGTGCCGGCGCACGGCCATAACGGAAGGAGTCCGAGGCGGGCAGCGTCTCCTGGGCGACCACACGGGGGTAGAGGCAGGCCCGGATCTCGTCCGCGCTGAGGATCTCCAGCGGCTGCGGGCCGTCCATCGTACGGAGCACCTTGCCGACGTGATCCCGGATCAGCGCGGGCCAGCTGCGCTCACCGCGCCGGTCGCGGTGGCACACCGCGGCGAGGTTGCCGAGGCCGAACTGCCGGCCCGCGGAGTCGGTGACCACCCCCGCGTACGCGGTGACTTCGAGTCCCTGTTCCGCGAAGGCCTGCCGGACCTGTGATCTGAAGACGCCGCCTTCGCGCTCGGAGAAGAAGCCGAACTCCCCGTCACGTGCCAGCTCGCGGGAATCCCGCTTCGGTCCTCGGCGGAACAGGCCCATCTCTTCCTCCCGGCAGCGGCCACGCACAACGGCCTTGAATGGGCCGATCGTAACGGGTGCCTCACCGCCCTCGTCGCCCTGCCGCTCGGCTGCTCACGGCTGTGACCGGCGAAGGGAGACGGGGGCGGTGGTGCCGGGAGGGGCGAGGGAGCGGGCACCGAGGGGAGACGCTCAGCCGCCGATGTTGACGTCGATGCAGGCGTAGAAGGCATTCGCGGTATCGGCGATGTTCCAGACCGCGAGGATCTTCTGCTTGCCCTTGAGGGAGCCGAAATTGACGGTGTGCGAGACGGTCTCGGGCGGCTGGGCACCGCCGTCGTTGAATTCGGCGACCTTCTGCCCGCCGACGAAGTACTGCCAGGTGCTGGTGGAGTGACGGGCCGTCAGTCTCCAGTTGAAGGACTGGGAGCTGCCGATCGGAGTGACCTTCCAGCCCTTGGCGTCATTGTCGAGTTCGGCGAACCGGCTGTTGCCGCCACTACAGCTGGTCAGCCCCTTGGGCCCCTCGACGCTCTGCGGCTCCCATTTGACGGGGCCGCACTCGATGGTGCCCGCGGCACACTGCGCCTGCCGGCTCGGCGGCGAGGACACATAGCCGTGCGCGCTTGCCGGGCTGACCGGCATGGTGACGACGAGCAGCGGGGCGATGCCCGCCCCGATGGCGAGGGCCAGCCTTCTTTTCCTGTGCATGACAACCCTTTCGCGAAGGAGACCGCCACGCGAGAACGGCGGACCCGACGCCGCCGACGGCGCCGAACGCCCGCCCCGGGAGGCCTCGTCGAGTGTGGGGTGGATGACGCGAGGGTGTGCTGATTGGTCTAGACTTTACTCGCTGACCGCGTACGGTCAAGAGTTGCGGAGCCGCTCCGATACTCCCCCACGGGGAAGCGGTCAGCGGACCAAGAGGCAGCGGTCAGTGGGCCGAGGGGGCGCCGACCGGTGCGCTGGAGGCCCGTACGACCAGCTGCGGTGCGAGCCGGACCGTGTGCCGTGGTCCCGGCTCCCCTCCGGCCGGGCGCCGGCTCAGCAGACGGGCGGCCTCGGCGGCCAGTTCGCCGACCGGCTGGCGGACGGTGGTCAGCGCCGGATCGGCGAGCCCCGCCAGCGGGATGTCGTCAAACCCGGTGACGGCGACCTCGCCCGGTACGTCCGCGCCCAACTGCCGCAGACGTTGCAGCGCACCGGCGGCGATGAGGTCGTTGGCGCAGATCAGGGCATCCGGCCGGGACGGCCAGACACGGTCGACGGCGGCCCGGCCCCACTGCACCGAGAAGTCGCCGAGTTCGATGCGGCCGGGGGCCGTGGGGTCCAGCGCCCCGGCGCCCGCCTCGTAGGCCGCGCGCCGCTCGACCGCCGCCGACGCGGTACCGGCGGCGCCGACGAAGCACGGGCGGCGGCGGCCGGTGGCCGCCAGATGATCGAGAACGAGAGCCATGCCCGCCGCGTTGTCGACGGCGACGGAGTCGGCGACGCCGGGGCCGCATCCGCGGTCCAGCAGCACCAGCGGCACCCGGGCGGCCGCGCTCGCCACCGCCTCCCGGCTGCGCCGCTCGTCGACCGGTATCAGAAGCAGGGCGTCGACCTGCCGCCCCAGGAACGCGCCGATCCGGGCCGCCTCGGTCACCGGGTCGTCGTCGCAGTCGGCGAGGAGCACGGCCCGCCCCTCGGCGTGCAGGGCGTGCTCCAGCTCCCGGACGAGGGAGGGGAAGAACGGGTTGGTGATCTGCGGCAGAACGAGTCCGACGGTGCCGGTGGAACGGCTGCGCAGGGCGCGGGCCACATGGTTGGGCCGGTAGCCCAGCCGCTCGGCCGCCTCGCGTACGGTGCGGGCGGTCTCGGCGCCGACCGGACGGGTGCCGGCCAGGACGCGGGAGACCGTGGCAATGGAGCAGCCCGACGCCAGCGCGACATCCTTCAACGTGACTTCGGCCACCGTCTCCCGGCTCCCTTCGCTCGGCCCACCCGAACCGGAGGGAGCATACGCCCCTTTGAACGCCTGGCAATCGTTGTCCCACAGGACGTGGATTCACCGGCCGCGCCACCCACCCTTCATCCCGATAAGGGGCGGAAGGCCAGAGATTGAACCGTTGACAACCGGCCGGTCCATGCGTCAAGTTTCCGGAGAACGTTTTCCCATGCTGCTCGCCCGTCGGCTGACCCCACGCCCGGGCTCACCATGGGTGACCGCCGGGCGCGCTGTGCGCCGGAGCCCATGTCGGCCCGCACACATCACCGCTTTTCCGAGCAGCAGAGCAAAGGGGCTCCTCCGTTGGCCAGAAAGATCATCCTCGACTGCGACCCGGGGCATGACGATGCGATCGCCATGCTCCTGGCCCATGGCAATCCCGACGTCGAGCTGGTCGCCGTGACGACCGTGGTCGGGAACCAGACGCTGGAGAAGGTGACCCGCAACGCCCTGTCCGTGGCGCGCATCGCCGGGATCACGGGCGTGCCCTTTGCCGCCGGCTGCCCGCGTCCGCTGGTGCGGTCGATCGAGACGGCGCCGGACATCCACGGCGAGACCGGCCTCGACGGCCCGGACCTGCCCGAGCCGGCCATCGAGCTGGACCGCCGGCATGCGGTGGACCTGATCATCGACACGGTGATGTCCCACGAGCCCGGCGAGATCACCATCGTCCCGACCGCGGGCCTGACCAACATCGCGCTGGCCGTCCGCAAGGAGCCGCGGATCGCGGAGCGGGTCCGCGAGGTCGTTCTGATGGGCGGCGGCTACCACGAGGGCAACTGGAGCGCGGTCGCCGAGTTCAACATCATCATCGACCCCGAGGCCGCGCACATCGTCTTCAACGAGAAGTGGCCGGTCACGATGGTCGGCCTGGACCTCACGCACCAGGCACTGGCCACCCCCGCGGTCGAGGAGAAGATCGCCGCGGTCGGTACCAGGCCCGCCACCTTCGTCCTGGAGCTGCTGGACTTCTTCCGCGAGGCCTACCGCGAGAACCAGGGCTTCGACCACCCGCCGGTCCACGACCCGTGCGCGGTCGCGTATGTGATCGACCCGGACGTCATGACCGTGCGCAAGGCCCCGGTGGACATCGAGCTGCGCGGTGCGCTGACGCTCGGGATGACCGTGACGGACTTCCGTGCGCCCGCCCCGGACGACTGCACCACCCAGGTCGCGGTCAAGCTCGACCACGAGCGGTTCTGGAACCTCGTCGTGGACGCGCTCGAGCGGATCGGCGACGTCGAGGCATGAACGTTTCCACCACCCAGCGCCCCGTCGAGGTGACGGACGGCGGCGGCTCCGGCGTCCGGATAGGCGTCCTGGTCGCGGCGCTGCTCGCGGCGTGCTTCGCCTTCCAGCTCAACGCCAGCATGCTCAGCCCCGCGCTGAAGAACATCGAGGACTCGCTCGGCGCCAGCTCCGCGGAGATCGGCCTCACCCAGACCGCGTTCTTCACCTCGGCGGCGCTGTTCTCCCTGTTCCTCCCGCGGCTGGGCGATGTCATCGGCCGCCGCCGGGTACTGGCCGGCATGCTCGGCCTGATGGTCGTCGGATGTGTGGTCGCCGCGCTGGCGACCAGCGTGCCGATGCTGTTCGCCGGCCGGGTCATCCAGGGGGTCTGCGGTCCGGTCGTCCCGCTGTGTCTGATCATGCTGCGGGTCGAGGTGAAGGAGCCGAAGCGCTACGGCACCCTGCTCGGCGTGATCACCGCGGTCAACGGCGGTATCGCCGGGGTCGACTCCCTGGCGGGCGGCTACCTCGCCGACCACCACGGGTTCGGGTCGGTCTTCTGGGCGATGGCGGTCGTCGCGGCCCTGGCCACCGTGCTGGTCGCCACCCTGACCCCGGAGTCGAAGGCGCCCGCGGCGACCCGTATGGACTGGCCCGGGGTCACGCTGCTCGTCGTCTCCGTCGGCTCGCTGCTGACCGCGCTCAACGAGGCGGGCAAGCTGGCCGCCGCCGACTGGCCGCTGATCGCCGTCCTCCTCGTGGTGTCCGCGGCCGCCTTCGCCCTGTTCTGGCGGACCGAGAACCGCAGCGGGCACCCGCTGGTCGCCACCCGGCACCTCAAGCAGCGCGCGACGTGGGCGACGTTGCTGACCACCGTGCTCACCATGACCGGTGTGTTCGCCGTCATGAACGGGCTGATCCCGGCCTTCGCCCAGGACGCCCAGGCCGGTCTCGGGATGAGCGCCGAGGCCTCCGCATGGTGGACGCTGTCGCCGTACGCGCTCGCCGGGCTGGCCATGGGCCCGCTGGCCGGCCGCCTCGCCGCCACCTTCGGCTACGGCCGGATCCTGCGGTTCGGCCTGGTCGGCTCGGTGGCGACGGTCGTCCTGATGCTGCTCACGATGCACAGCCATTCGCAGGTCCTGCTGCTGGTGACGTCCATCCTGGTGGGCGTCGCCTACGCGGGCGTGGCCAACATCGTCCTCAACGGGCTGGGCATCGTCCTCTCCCCCAGCGAGAACCCGGGCTTCCTGCCCGGTCTCAACGCGGGCGCGTTCAACCTCGGCGCGGGCCTGAGCTTTGCGCTCCTCTACGCGGTCAAGACGGCCGTCACGCCGACGGACCCGTCGTCAGCCGGCGGCTACACCGCAGGAATGATCGCGGGCGTGGTCATTCTGACCGCGGCCATCGCGACGTCCTTCCTGATCCCGAAGCCGGTGGCGGCCGAAGCCGAGAGCTGAGGCAGCCGCCCGGTACCACACCGCCGCCCGCCGACCGGATTCCGGTCGGCGGGCGGCGGTGTGTCGGCGGAAGTGTGCGCGGGAGTGCCCGTGCGGCAGGCCACGCTCTCCGCGTGCGTTTCAGTGGCGTCCGTGTGCGGTGTCCGCGGCCCCGCCGAAGAGCCGGGCCACGGCCCTGAACGGCAGGGTGACGACGGTGGCGATGGCGCCACCGATCGACCTGAGAACATCTGCGATCGCCGTCAGCATTCTGAGCCTCCATCATGGCGTCCGGCAACGCGGGAGATGCGTCGCCGTCGGCCGGTTCGATCGGTCGGGGGCTGCCCGCCGAAGGAGAGTAGGTCACCAGGTCACTCCGGTGCCGTCTTTTCGGTTCCGCGCAGGATGGCGCCGAGCCCGCCGGACGGCGCCCGCTCGGGGTCACGGACCACCACGACGTCGGCGCCGGTCGCGGCCGCCGACCGCACCAGGGCGTCATCCGCCCGCGCGGCGACCGGATGCTCCTCACCCAGATACGTCAACTCCGTACCGCGCACGGCAAGTTGGTCCGCATCCGAGCCCACCCAGATATGCCGTGCGATGTCCGCGCCGTGCGGACTGACCAGCAGCGTGTCGATCCGGTGTTCCCGGGCCGCTTCGACCAGGGCGGGGATGCCTGCGGCGGCGTGCGGGGCGCTCTTGTTCCCGGGCCCGGCGCCCGTGCGGAAGCGGTCCGCCACCTGCGCGACATGTTCGCGTTCCTGGACCGCCCTGACCTGGGCGATGTCCCGGTCCACCAGTGCGCTCTCGGCACCGGGCGCACGCCCGCCGTGCTCGCTCTCGTAGGTGAGGGCGCGCAGCGGTTCGGGCAGCTTGTCGTGTACCGAGTGGCGTTCCCGCGCCTCCCCGATCAGGAGGACGGCCTCGGCGCCGCTCCTCTCGAATGCCTCGCGCACCGCGTCGGCGATCTCTGCGGCGTTGTGTTCCCAGGTGTTCTCCACCTTGGTCCGGAAGTTCCGTTCGGACGGGTCGCCCGACGAGGTGCGGTGGAGGTGCCGGGCGGCACCGCTGACCTGGCCGGCGTCCTCGGTGCCCCGTTGACCGAGGACCGCGAAGTCCGCTCCGGCCCGGTCCAGACGGACCACGAGGCAGACGGGGTCGTCGCCGATCGCCGCCAGCAAGGGGGTGACCCGGGGCACCGGGCCCCAGGCCGCGAAGGGGAAGGCCGGGGGCCCGGGAAGGGGGGTGTCGAGCACGACCGCACCGTGGGCGGCGAACAGCGCCCGCCCGGCGTGCGCCCCGCTCTCGCCACCGCGCCACGTGAGCAGTGCCTCGTGCACCGCACCACAGGTGGCCTCGTCGGCGCCGAGCGCGAACAACTGCGCCGTGGTGGCACTTGCCGTCAACTCTTGTTGTTTTGCGGCGTCCTCGGTGCTCTGCGGGATATTGGCATAGACGGATGCCCAGGGGCCTGGCCGGTCGATAACCGGTTTCAGGAGCGAGAGTCGCATGGTGCTGCCTCCTTGGCTTCCTCGGATTCCGCGGATTCTCCCGTTGTGCGAGGGGCTGTCATCGGTGTGTGGTGGGCTGACATACGAATTCCCGTTCCCGAAAGGCGTATGCATGGCGGGCATATGCATCTGCCGTCACGTTCCGCGCATGCCCGGACGGTTTCCGTATGCACGCTTGAAACAGCCGCCGCCGGGTTGTTAGGGCTGAGGGACCAGGGAAACTGGGAGTAACGCGTCGGGTCGGCAGGGACCCGTAGAGCCGGAGGCACCCATGGTCATGGAACACGGCACGGACAAGACCGGCCCCGCCCGGGACGACGTCATGAAGAAGCAACTGCGGGCGCAGATGACGGCGGAGCGCTCCCTGCGGACCGATGAGGAGCATGAACTCCAGCCGGCGGGCGAGGACCAGCCGGTGGCGGCATGGTCCCCCGAGAGCGACTTCAGGGGCGGCACGCCGTACGGCATGACCGAGCAGGACGTCGGGCTGCGCTCCGAACTCGCCCAGCACCTCGGGCGAAGCCTGTATCCGGCCGACAAAAACTCGGTCATCGAGACCCTTCGGCAGAACAACGCACCGGACCGGCTGGTCGCCATGGCCGAGCGGCTGCCCGCACACGAGCGGTTCGGCAATGTGCAGAGCATCGCCGAGGCCGTCGGCATCGCGACCGAACACCGGCGCGCCTGAGCCCGGCTCCGCCTCCTGGCGCTGCCGCGAGGCACCAGGAGGCGGACAATTGGTCGTACAGGCACCAGCCGCACCCCGCGGCCGGGCCACCGGACGGGAAGAGGGAGGGCGGTCATGTCCGACGACGCGATGGGCGACGAGGTCTACCAGCCGCCCAGATCCGATCCCCAGGACAACCCCAACGACCTCGACATGGAGGACGCCCTGGACGAGCCGGATCTCGATCAGACGCTGGACACGGGCTACTCGCCTCCGGAACGGCCCTTCGTGGTGAATCACGACGGGACCACCGCGCAGGAACTGCACGACCGCGAGACGCTCGACCATCGGCTGGCCGTGGAGGTACCGGACGTCTGCGCACCCGACGGCGACGGTATCGGCGACCTGCCGGGCGGGGTCGGTGAACCCACGGACCTGGAATGCGGTGACGAGCGGGCGGGGCGTCTCGTGGGGTCCGACGAGGGTTTCTGGCGCGGGGGCAGCAATGACATTTCCGCCCGGGATGTCGGCATAGACGGCGGCGCCGCGTCGGCGGAGGAGGCGGCGGTGCATATCGCCCGGGACAATGCGGGGGACGGGGAGCCGGAGAGCGGTTAGTCCCCTCCGGCGGGCCGGGGCGGCGGTACCGTCAGAAGATGTCTTCGTCGGCCGACCGCACGATACGGGCCTGGATATTGCGTTCCATCATGTGCAGCGCGGCCGCGGCGAGATCGCTGTGGATATGCGCACAGGCATCCTCGACGACGGTCACCCGAATATGCCGGATATGGGCATCGAGTGCCGAATAGAGCACACATTGTTCGGTCACCTGGCCACAGAGCACGATGGTGTCGATACCGTGCTGGCGCAGCAGATATTCGAGCGGCGTCTGATAGAAAATCGAGTGCCGCACTTTCACGACGAACAGGGACTTCTCGTCCGGCCGGATCGGCTCCACCAGGTCGGCGTGCGGGCTGCTCAGCACGTTTTCGAGGAGTTCGTCGTGGTGTGACCGCCACAAGCCGAAGTTGTCATTGACATAAATGACCTCGACACCGTGCTGTCGCGCCCTGTCGAGCAGCGTGACGAGGTGTGGCAGGGCCTGGCGCGCCGACCGCAGAAGAAGCTCCGCGTCTTCGTGCTCGTAGGAATTGAGCATATCGATCACGATGAGCGCCTTTGCCGGCATGGCAGCCTTCCTCTCGTCGGCCCTGGGCGGGCTTCTCCCGGACCGCGCCCGCGGGCCGCGTCAGCGACCGCCGCGTGGCAGGCAGGGATGCCGGAGGGCCGCTGACCATGCCCCTCAGGCCGCTCCATGCCCCGCGGCCTCCTCGGCGGCGGTCTGCTTCAGGGTCCGCCCGCTGAGCACGGACCGGGCCCGCCGCGGGTCGGGGGCACCGCGCCGGCCGGCCCGGTCGTCGTTCTCCTTCACCAGCAGCCAGGCCTCCCGTTCTCCGGGGCGCTCGCCGGTACGGAAGCGGGTGAGGGCGTAGCCGCCGTGGAGTTTGCCGCCGTCGAGCCAGAAGGAGGCGTGTCCGTCCTCCAGGGCCTGGCCGAACGACCGGGTGCGGCCCTTCTTCTTCCCGGGCAGCGGGCGATAGGTACCCCGGTCCCAGACGATCACGGTGCCCCCGCCGTACTCCCCCGCCGGAATGACCCCCTCGAAGGCGAGGTACTCCAGCGGATGGTCCTCGGTGGGCATCGCCAGCCGCTTGTCGTGCGGGTCGGCGGACGGGCCCTTGGGGACGGACCAGGACTTCAGCACGCCGTCGGCCTCCAGCCGGAAGTCGAAGTGCAGGGTGCTCGCGTCGTGGATCTGCACGACGAAGGACGGCGCCTCGCCCGTGGACGTCCGGGTGCCCGGTGGCTCGCGGGTCCGGTCGAAGTGCCGTTTCCCGCGGTACGGCGTCAGCCCGTCCTTGCCACCCACGTGCCCCGCCTGCCCTTCGTGCCGATGGCCGCATCTCTCACTGTCGCGCGCGGCGGCCGGCGGCGCATGTGCGGACGCGCCGCCGGTGCCCGTGCCCCTTCCGGGTGCCCGGTTGGGTCAGTGACAGGCCTGCCAGGAAGCGGACGGAGCCCACGGGAGAGAGCTTGGAGGCATACCTGTCGAGCCGAGGCGTGGGAGGAACCATGGGCGTAGGCAGGCTGCTCCGCGACTGGCCCGCCTACCGGCAGCTCAGGGGCGAGGACCCGCTGGGCCGGGGACGCGCCGCAATGTCCCGGCGCACCGAGGAGCTGCGGCCGCGCACCGACACCGCCGAGCGCGTGGTGGCCTCGGTCTGCCCGTACTGCGCGGTCGGCTGCGCCCAGCAGGTGTACGTCAAGGACGAACGGGTGGTGCAGATCGAGGGGGATCCCGGCTCCCCGATCAGCAGGGGGCGGCTGTGCCCCAAGGGGGCGGCGACGCTTCAGCTGACGACGGGCCCGTCACGGCGCCATCAGGTGCTCTACCGGCGCCCTTACGGGACCGAGTGGGAGCCACTGGATCTCGACACGGCCATGGACATGATCGTCGAGCGGGTGATCAAGCTACGTCGTGACACCTGGCAGTGGGAGGAGGACGGCAGGCGGGTCGCCCGGACGCTCGGCATCGCCAGTCTGGGCGGCGCGACCCTCGACAACGAGGAGAACTACCTGATCAAGAAGTTGCTGACCGGCCTCGGCGTGATCCAGGTGGAGAACCAGGCCCGGGTCTGCCACAGCTCCACGGTCGCCGGCCTCGGCACCTCGTTCGGGCGCGGCGGGGCGACCACCTTCATGCAGGACCTCCAGCACGCGGACTGCATCGTCATCGAGGGCTCCAATTTCGCCGAGGCGCACCCGGTCGGCTTCCAGTGGGTCATGGAGGCCAAGGCCAGGGGTGCCCGGATCATTCATGTCGATCCGCGCTTCACCCGCACCAGCGCCCTGTGCGATCTGCATGTGCCGATCCGGGCGGGCAGCGACATCGCCTTCCTCGGCGGGATCATCCATCACGTCCTGAACGAGGAGAAGGCCTTCCGGGAGTACGTCCTCGCCTACACGAATGCCGCCACCTTGGTCCGCGAGGACTTCCGCGACACCGAGGATCTCGACGGCGTCTTCTCCGGCATGGACGAGGAGCGGCGGCGTTACGACCCCGAGAGCTGGCAGTACGAAGGCACCGACGTCCAGGCACCGGCGGGCGACGTCGAGCAGCTGCACGACCAGCGCCTCCGGGGCAGCACGGTCGAGCCGCAGGCGATCCCGGGTCATGCCGAGACGCATGGCGCGGGCGGCCCCCAGGCCCACTCCCGCGCACCGCAGGACCCGACGCTGCAACACCCCCGCTGCGTGTACCAGATCCTCAAGCGGCACTATGCCCGCTACACCCCCGAGATGGTCGAGCGGACCTGCGGGGTGCCACGCGAGACGTTCTTGCAGGTGTGCGAGGCGCTGACGGAGAACTCCGGGCGCGAGCGCACCAGCGCGTTCGTCTACGCGGTGGGCTGGACCCAGCATGCGACCGGCTCCCAGTTCATCCGGGCGGCCAGTGTGCTCCAGCTTCTGCTGGGGAACATCGGGCGCCCCGGCGGCGGCATCCAGGCGCTGCGCGGCCATGCGTCCATCCAGGGCTCCAGCGACATCCCCACGCTCTTCAACCTGCTGCCCGGCTATCTGCCGATGCCGCATGCGCACGCCCACGAGGACTTGCACACCTTTGTCGCGGCGAGCCGTACCGACAAGGGTTTCTGGGGCGAGATGCGGGCGTACTTCGTCAGTCTGCTCAAGGCCTACTACGGCGACGCGGCCACTGCCGACAACGACTTCTGCTTCGACCATCTGCCGCGGCTGACCGGCTCGCACAGCACCTATGACACCGTGCTCGCCCAGCTGGACGGCGTCTGCAAGGGCTACTTCCTGTTCGGTGAGAATCCGGCCGTCGGCTCCGCCAACACCCGGTTGCAGCGGCTGGGAATGGCCAACCTGGACTGGCTGGTCGTCCGTGACTTCTCCCTCATCGAGTCGGCGACCTGGTGGCAGGACGGGCCCGAGACCGAGACCGGCGAACTGCGCACCGAGGACATCGGGACGGAGGTGTTCTTCCTCCCGGCGGCCGCCCATACCGAGAAGTCCGGGTCCTTCACCAACACCAACCGCTGGCTCCAGTGGCACCATGCCGCCGTCGAGCCGCAGGGTGACGCGCGCAGCGATCTGTGGTTCATGTACCACCTGGGCCGGCGCATCAAGGAGAAGCTGGCGGCGTCCACCGATCCGATGGACCGGATGATCCAGGATCTGACCTGGGACTACCCGGTGGAGGGGCCGCTCAGGGAGCCGGTGGCGGCGGCCGTGCTGGCCGAGATCAACGGGCACGGTCCCGACGGGGCGCCGCTGAGCGCGTACACGGAGCTCAAGGACGACGGTTCGACCCGGTGCGGCTGCTGGATCTACTGCGGGGTCTTCGCGGACGGTGTCAACCAGGCCGCCCGCCGCACCCCGCACACCGAGCAGGACTGGGTCGCCGCACGATGGGCCTGGGCCTGGCCCGCGAACCGGCGGATCCTCTACAACCGGGCCTCGGCCGCCCCCGACGGCACTCCCTGGAGCGCGCGCAAGGCCTATGTCTGGTGGGACGCCGACGACGGGCACTGGACCGGCCATGACGTCCCGGACTTCGTTCCCGACCGGGCCCCGGACCACGTACCGCCGACGGACGCCACGGGACCTGACGCCCTGCGCGGCGACGACCCCTTCATCATGCAGGCGGACGGCAAGGGCTGGCTCTACGTACCGGCCGGGCTGCACGACGGGCCGCTGCCCACGCACTACGAGCCGCAGGACTCCCCGTTCCCCAACGCCCTCTACCCCGACCGCCCACGCTCCCCCACCAAGCAGCTCTACTTCCGCGAAGGCAACCGCTACCACCCCAGCGGCGACGAACCGGGCGCCGAGGTCTATCCGTTCGTGCTGACCACCCACCGTCTCACCGAGCACTTCACGGCGGGCGGGATGAGCCGCTGGTCGCCGTATCTGGCCGAGCTACAGCCCGAGTTGTTCTGCGAGGTGTCACCGCAGCTCGCCGCGGAGCGCGGTCTGGAGCACAACGGATGGGCCACGCTCATCACCGCCCGCAATGCCATCGAGGCCCGGGTGGCGGTCACCGACCGCATCAGGACGCTGACGGTGCACGGCCGTACGGTCCACCAGATCGGGCTGCCGTTCCACTGGGGGCCCAACGGGATCGTCACCGGCGACGCGGCCAACGAGCTGGTCGCCATCGCACTGGACCCCAACTCCCATATCCAGGAGGACAAGGCCCTCACCGCCGACATCCGGCCGGGACGGCGGCCGCGCGGCCCCGCGCTTCCCCGACTGGTGGCCGACTACCGGCGGCGCGCGGGTATCACCGAGCACACCGGAGAGGACCACCGGTCATGACCGACAGCCTGCTCAGCGGCCCGGAGCCCGACCCGGCCGGCGACGCCGGGCATGCCGATGCCCCGCCGCGCGTGGGGTTCTTCACCGACACCTCCGTCTGTATCGGCTGCAAGGCCTGCGAGGTGGCGTGCAAGGAGTGGAACGCGATCCCGGAGGACGGCCTGTCCCTCACCGGCATGTCGTACGACAACACCGGGGGCCTCGGCGCCTCGACCTGGCGTCATGTGGCCTTCATCGAGCAGTCGGCGCCACCGGCCGCGCCGGCGGTGCCCGCCCCCGAGGGCCGTACGCAACTCCCTCTCACCGCGGATGCCGTACCGGCGGGCGGCGAGTTCCGCTGGCTGATGTCCTCCGACGTCTGCAAGCACTGCACCCATGCTGCCTGCCTCGATGTCTGCCCGACCGGCTCGCTCTTCCGTACCGAGTTCGGGACAGTCGTGGTCCAGGAGGACATCTGCAACGGCTGCGGCTACTGCGTCCCGGCCTGCCCCTACGGCGTCATCGACCAACGCCCGTCCGACGGCCGGGCCTTCAAGTGCACCCTGTGCTACGACCGGCTGGGCGTGGGGCTGGAGCCTGCCTGCGCCAAGGCGTGCCCGACCGAGTCGATCCAGTTCGGCCCGCTGGACGAACTGCGCGCCCGCGCGGCACTGCGGGTCGACCAGCTGCATGCGGCGGGCGTGACCGACGCCCGGCTCTACGGCCACGATCCCGAGGACGGGGTCGGCGGTGACGGGGCGTTCTTCCTGCTGCTCGACGAACCCGAGGTGTACGGGCTGCCACCCGATCCGGTGGTCACCACCCGGGACCTGCCCGCGATGTGGAAGCACGCCGGCGCGGCGGCACTGTCGTTGGCGGGCGGTATTGCCCTCTCCTTCGCGCTGCCGACGCTCCTGCAAAGGAAGGTATGACGATGACCGACCAGGCACCCCGCAGGGGCGGCACCCGCTCGCGCCGCAGCCCCAAGGGCGAGCAACTCATGGTCCCTCGGGCGGAGTTCCGCTCCTACTACGGCCGTCCGGTCATCAAAGCCCCCTCCTGGGCGGCCCGCGACATCGCCGGATACTTCTTCCTCGGCGGCCTGGCGGGAGCCGGCTCGGTGCTCGCGGCGGGCGCCCAGCTGACCGGCCGCACGGCGCTGGCCGCCGCGATGAAGGTGTCCTCCCTGGCAGCCGTGTCCCTCTCCGCCGCCGCGCTCATCAACGACCTGGGCCGCCCGGCCCGCTTCGCCCACATGCTGCGCGTGCTGAAGCCGACCTCGCCGATGAGCGTGGGCTCCTGGCTGCTCGGCGGCTACGGTCCGGCGGCCGGCGCGGCGGCCCTGTGCGCAGTCACCGGCCGGCTGCCGCGGGCCGGCGCCGCCGCCACCGCGGCCGCCGCGGTCCTGGGACCGGCCGTGGCCACCTATACCGCCGTGCTCGCCGCGGACACCGCCGTACCGGCCTGGCACGGCGCGCACCGCGAGCTGCCGTACCTCTTCGCCGCCTCCGCGACCGCCGCCGCGTCCGGTATGGCGCTGGTTCTCGCCCCCGCCCAGGAGAACGCCCCCGCCCGCTGCGCCGCCGCCCTGGCCGCGGTGGCGGACTCGGTGGCGGTCCGGGCGGCCGAGCGGCGGCTGGGGATGGTGGCGGAAACCTACCGGGAGGGGCGGGCGGGCAGGCTGCTGCGGGGTGCGCAGGTGCTCACCGGCGGCGGCGCGGCGATGGCGGCGCTCGGGGGCCGTCGCCACCGCGCAGCGGCCGTCGCAGGCGGCCTGGCACTGCTCGCCGGCTCGGCCTGCACCCGCTTCGGCGTCTTCGCGGCCGGCCTCGCCTCCGCCGAGGACCCGGCCTACACGGTCCTGCCTCAACGAGCCGCCCAAGGGCTGCTGCCGTCACACTGAGAACAGCGAAGCGCCCTCACCACCATGTGTACCCGGCCGCTCACCGGTAAGCCGACAGAGCACGACCTCTTCGACCGGTGCATCTGCGCGGGCCGACCGTTCACCGCGGACCGTGACCGTGTGGCCGGCGCTTGAGCACCCCCTCGACCGCGGGAGTCCACGTGCAGCGACGTCGTCCTCGGATCGTGATCGTCGGAGCCGGTTTCGCCGGTTACGAATGTGCCCGCACGCTCTCCCGGCTGGCCAAGGGAGCCGCCGAGATCGTGCTCCTCAACCCCCATGACTACTTTCTGTATGTGCCGCTGCTGCCGGAAGTGGCGGCCGGGATTCTCGAACCCCGGCGGGTGGCGGTATCGCTCACCGGCACCTTGCCGGGTGTCCGGCTCGTCCTCGGGCACGCCCACGACGTGGACTTCGATGCCCGTCGGGTGAGCTACACCGACCCCGAGGACCAGGAGGGATCCCTGTCCTACGACCGTCTGGTCCTGACCGTCGGCAGCGTCAACAAACTGCTGCCCGTCCCCGGGGTCGCCGAGCATGCCCACGGCTTCCGCGGCATGCCCGAAGCGCTGTACCTCCGCGACCACATCACCCGCCAGATCGAACTGGCGGGTGCGGCCGAGGACCCGGCCGAACGGTCCGCCAGAACCACCTTCGTAGTGGTGGGCGCCGGCTACACCGGCACCGAAGTCGCCGCCCACGGCGTGCTGTTCACCGACGACCTGGCCCGGCAGAACACGGGACTGCGGGACGGTCCACGCCCCCGCTGGCTGCTGCTGGACGTCGCCGACCGGCTGCTGCCCGGACTCGACGAACGGCTGTCGCGCACTGCCGACCGGGTCCTGCGCTCCCGCGGCGTCGATGTCCGCACCCGCACGTCCGTCAAGGAGGCGACCCCGGACGGCGTACTGCTCGACGACGGCGAGTTCCTCCACAGCCGCTCGCTGATCTGGTGTGTCGGCGTACGGCCCGACCCGCTGGTCGACTCGCTGGGGCTGCCCACCGACAGGGGGCGGTTGTGCGTCGACAAGTTCCTGGGGGTGCCCGGCCGGCCGGAGGTGTTCGCCTGCGGTGATGCCGCGGCCGTTCCGGACCTGACCCGGCCCGGTGAGGTGACGCCGATGACCGCCCAGCACGCCCAGCGGCAGGGCAAGGTGGCGGCGCGCAATGTGGCGGCGTCCTGCGGCCAGGGCGCACCGCGCGCGTACGAGCACCGCGATCTGGGGTTCATGGTCGACCTCGGCGGTGTCCAGGCCGCGGCGAACCCCCTGCACGTCCCGCTCTCCGGCCCGCTCGCCGGCGCCCTCACCCGCGCCTACCACCTCATGGCGATGCCGGACAACCGCATCCGGGTGGCCGCCGACTGGCTCCTGGAGGCCGTGCTGCCGCGCCACGGCGTACAGCTGGGTCTGCTCAGCTCCTGGTCGGTACCGCTGGACACGGAAACCCCCGAAGTGGCCCGCCTGCCGCACGACCCGTCGGAAACGGCTTAGGAACTGTCGTTCGGATCAGGCCGGGCTCGCGGGGTCCGGCCTGATCCACACGACAGGCCCTGGCCGCCACGGTCTGCGCGTCATTCCCGCCACGCCGGGTACCCGGGCCGAATGGAGAATCTGGTGATGGATGCAACGACCGTGCCCGAACAACTCGCCGCTCCTCACGTGACCAGCGGCGCCCTGCTCATCCTCGTCGGCGTGCTCCTCGTCGCCGTCATCATTGCGGCCTTCGCCTGGGGACGCCGCCTCAAGGCCCGCGCACCGGCCCCGCCCACGCCCGAGGAGCAGCCACGACTGCCGGAGGGCGGGCCCGTGGGCGATGTCGTCGAGAGCCGCGAGCCCGATGAGCTCCCCCGAACGGACCAACGGCGCACACCGCACGAGCTGAAGGGCGACGGGAGCGGCTCCCGGCGCGGTTTCTAGCCGTCGGATGCACTGACCCCGCGGGGACTCGTCGCTCTCCGGTAACGGCCTTCGCCGCCGTGGAGGAATCTCCGGATGCCGGATGCCGGATGCGTCCGCTTCTGCTTGGCTTGCCGACGTATGCGCGCGGCGCGTACGGACGGTGTCGCACGTCGTCGGCACCCGCACGAGGTGGAGGTGGGAGATGGACCTGCACTGCGGCCCGAGGGCGGCCCGGCGCCGCGGCACGCGATGAGCGGGCAGTTGGCGGCCGGCGTCAGGAGGGACGGCCCCCAGCCGCTGCCGGTGCCCCGTATCGTCGCCCCCGCGATCCAGGGACCCGAGGATGTGGTGGCCGACGCCGACGGCAGCTTCCTCGCCGGCGCGGCGGACGGCGCGATCTGGCGGCTGCGGCTCTCGGCGTCGGGCGCGGAGGAGGGAGCGGAGGTCGTGGCACACACCGGTGGCCGGCCGCTCGGTCTTCAGCCCCTCGCGGGCGGCGAGTTTCTCGTCTGTGACGCCGTACGGGGACTGCTGCGCATCAGCCCGCGGCACGGCACCGTACGCGTCCTCGCCGACGAGGCGGCCGGAGCGCCCCTGCGGTTCGCCAGCAACGTCACCGCGGCTGCGGACGGCACGCTCTACTTCACCGTCTCCAGCCGCCGCTACGGCCTCGACGAGTGGCTGGGCGACTTCCTGGAGCACACCGGAACCGGGCAGCTGCTGCGCCTGCGCCCCGACGCGACGACCCCCGAAGTCCTGTTGGACGGGCTCCAGTTCGCCAACGGGGTGGCCCTGGACCCGGACGAGTCCTTCCTCGTCGTGGCCGAGACCGGGGCACGCCGCCTTCGCCGCTACCGGCTGACCGGCCCGCGGGCCGGCACCGCCGACATCTGGGCCGGTGACCTGCCCGGCTACCCCGACAACATCTCCCGTGGCCCCGACGGCGCGTTCTGGGTCGCCCTGGCGGCACCGCGGGCGGCCGGCCTGGAGCTGCTGCACGGCATGCCGCGCGCCTTCCGGCGACTGTCATGGCAGGTGTGCAAGCGGTTGCGTCTGCGCCCGCCCGTGCAGCAGACAGTGCGCGTGCTGGCGCTGCGGCCCGACGGCGGCACGGCGCGCGACCTGCGCGCCGTCAACTCCCCGTACCGGATGGTCACCAGTGTCTGCCGAACGGAAAACCTCCTGCTCATGAGCAGCGTCGAGGAACGCGGCATCGCCGTCTGCACCCTTCCCGGGCCGGACGGCGTGGGCAGCGCGGGCCCGGCTCCCGGACGGTGACCGGCGCACCAGGGCCGGCGCAGCGACGGACCGACCGGCCTCAGGGGCCGGCCGCAAGGCCGCCTACTGCACTCGTTCCGGCTCTTCCTCCTCCTCGGGGAGCCATACATCGCTGACCGCGATATTGACCTCCACGACTTCGAGACCCGTCATCCGCTCGACCGAGGAAATCACGTTCTCGCGCACGGCTTTCCCCACCTCGGGGATGACCTCGCCGTAATCGACGACGACGTCCAGATCGACCGCCGCCTGTTTCTCGCCGACTTCGACCTTGACGCCGTGCGTGCTGGTCGTGCCGCCCCCGGGTACGCGTTTGCGCAGGGCTCCCACCGATCTCGAAATCCCGCTGCCCAGGGCATGGACCCCTACCACCTCACCGGCTGCCAGAAAGGCGATCTTCGCGACCACACCGTCGGCAATGGTCGTGCGCCCCAGGTCCCCGGCCTTCCGCGACCCGCGCTCGGCGATCTCGGTCATCGCGCATCACCCCTTTGCTCCATTGCGGGGAAGTTCTCCGCCCGTCTCTTCACGCTATGGCCGGACGGGTGACGCTGCCTCCCGAAACGGGGCGGGGCGGTCCGGGGCCGGGGCGGGGACCGGGATGTGGGCCGGGGCCGGGGCATGACGCCCTCTCCATTTGCCGTTTCAGCAAATATGTTTGCGCGACCTGAGAGGGTGTCCTCGACCCGCGTACGCAGCGCACCCTCTCGGCTCGTGACGCCGGTCAGCGGGCCAGCAGCAGGACGTCGAGGAACGTGAGGACCGTCAGCAGGGCCAACGCGGTGACCAGGACGCGCCGTTTGAGGACGTCATAGCGTTGCTGGTACTCCCGGCGGAGCTGGAGTGCGCGGGTGGCGATACGGGTGACGGCCTTCTGTGAGAGGTCGAGCTGGCGACGGGCCAAGAGGGCCACCAGCTCGTCCCGTTGGGCGGATGTCGGCCAGTCGAGGGCGTCGACGAAGGCTTCGGCGTCGGTGCGGGCGCGGTCGATCTCCGCCTGCCACAGGAGGTAGCCCTCCATGCGGGCGATCCCCGCCTCGACGGAGCGGCTGTCCGGCGTTCGGCTGTGGGTCATGGCGCGGCCGGCTCAGCGCGGCTCGTCCCCCGAGGGGCGGTCGCCGTGATGTGGCTCTTCGGGTTCGACCACATCGCGCCGCGCGCCCTTCCTGGCCAGTTCCAGGGCGGCGACGTCGGGATGATGCAGGTCGAAGGCCGGCGACTCGGAGCGGACCCGGGGCAGCGTGGTGAAGTTGTGACGCGGCGGCGGGCACGAGGTGGCCCACTCGAGGGAGCGTGCGTAGCCCCAAGGGTCGTCGGCGGTCACCTTCGGTGCGTACTTCGCCGTCTTCCAGACGTTATAGAGGAACGGCAGCACCGACAGCCCCAGCAGGAACGAGCCGATGCTGGAGATCGTATTCAGCGTGGTGAAGCCATCGGACGCCAGATAGTCCGCATAGCGGCGCGGCATGCCTTCGACGCCGAGCCAGTGCTGGATGAGAAAGGTGAGGTGGAAACCGATGAACAGGGTCCAGAAGTGGATTTTGCCGAGCCGTTCATCGAGCATTTTGCCGCTGAACTTGGGCCACCAGAAGTAGAAGCCGGCGAACATCGCGAAGACCACGGTGCCGAACACGGTGTAGTGGAAGTGGGCGACGACGAAGTACGAATCGGACACATGGAAGTCCATCGGCGGCGAGGCCAGCAGAACGCCGGTGAGTCCGCCGAAGAGAAAGGTCACCAGGAACCCGATCGACCAGAGCATGGGTGTCTCGAAGGACAGCGAACCATGCCACATCGTGCCGACCCAGTTGAAGAACTTCACTCCCGTCGGTACCGCGATGAGGAAGGACATGAAGGAGAAGAACGGCAGAAGTACCGCGCCCGTCACGAACATGTGGTGCGCCCAGACCGTGACCGAGAGCCCCGCGATGGAGATCGTCGCCGCGATGAGTCCGATATAGCCGAAGATGGGCTTGCGGCTGAACACGGGGAAGATCTCGGTGACGATGCCGAAGAACGGCAGCGCGATGATGTACACCTCGGGGTGGCCGAAGAACCAGAAGAGGTGCTGCCAGAGCAGCGAGCCCCCGTTCGCGGGGTCGAAGACATGCGCGCCGAATTTCCGGTCCGCCTCCAGCACCAGCAGCGCGGCGGCCAGCACGGGAAAGGCGAACAGCACGAGCACGGCCGTCAGCAGAATGTTCCAGGTGAAAATCGGCATCCGGAACATCGTCATGCCGGGCGCGCGCATACAGATGATCGTGGTGATGAAGTTGACCGACCCCAGGATCGTCCCGAAGCCGGAAAAGGCCAGGCCCATCACCCACAGGTCGCCACCGATTCCGGGGGTACGGAGAGGACCCGACAGCGGGGTGTACGCGGTCCAGCCGAAGTCGGCGGCCCCGTCCGGTGTGATGAAGGCGCCGAGGGCGATCAGGGAACCGAACAGGTAGAGCCAGTAGGCGAACATATTGAGCCGAGGGAAGGCCACATCAGGCGCGCCGATCTGCAAGGGCATGATCCAGTTCGCGAACCCGGCGAACAGCGGCGTCGCGAACATCAGCAGCATGATGGTGCCGTGCATCGTGAAAGCCTGGTTGAACTGCTCGTTCGAGAGAATCTGGAGACCCGGCCGGGCGAGCTCCGCCCGAATGGCCAGCGCCAGAAGACCGCCGACCATGAAGAATCCGAACGCCGTACTCAGATAGAGCGTGCCGATGGTCTTGTGGTCGGTGGTCGTCAGCCAATCCACCACCACCCGTCCGGCATTCTTCCGCCGCCTGGCTGGTTGCAACGATTCCGTCTGCTGTACGGCAGTCACGGTCCGGGCTCCTCATCGCACGTGGTCGCCCCCCTCGCCGGGCTGACGGTACAGACAGCTCGGAAGACGCCAAAGAGGCTCGCCGCCGCGCGCCATCAGTCACATCAAGGGCGGGCACGGGAGTTCTCCGTCGTGCGTCGCGCGTCGCGCACCGTGCGGACGGCGACCCTGTGCACGGACGGGTTCGGCGGGACCCCGCGCATACCCGAGATTCCGGGCATACTGGAATAGGCGGATCACGCAATGTGTTGTGTTGTGGCGTGGAAGACCGTACCGAGAGCGCCGGGGGCTCACGCGCACAATGGACTGCCGCGGCAGAGCGGATCGCGGAGGACCGGGCCGGTACCGAGCGGCTGATCGGCTCGTTGACGCGCCTGTGGGACGGGGTCGTCGAGGCGGCGAGTCTGACGGCCAACGACGACGAGCACGACCCCGAGGGCGCCACAGTCGCGTTCGAACGGGCCCACCTGCGCGACATGTTGAAGCAGGCACACGCCGACCTGGACGACCTCGATCGTGCCGCCCGGCGGATAGCCACCGGCGCCTACGGCAGCTGTGAGCGCTGCGGCGGGCCGATCTCCTCAGGACGGCTCACCGCCCGCCCGACGGCGAGGACCTGCATTGGCTGCGCCAACAAGGCCGGCAGATGACCGGCCGGGAGACCGTCAGCCGCGTGAACACCCCTGCGGGTCTCGCCGGGCCCCCTCACCCCGCCTCCACCGCTCGCTCCGCGACGCCCAGGGCCGCGGCCATGATGCTCAACTGCGGGTTCACTTCGGGGCAGCTGGGGAGCAGCGAGCCGTCGGCGAGCAGGACCCCGTGGACGCCGCGCAGGCGGCCTTCCCCGTCGGCGGGGCATCGGTGGGGGTCCGACCCCGCGGCCACCGTTCCGGTGGGATGGAAGGCCGAGAGGTGGAGCCGGCGTGCGCTCACCCCGTCCAGCAGTGCGGACAGCTCGGCCAGGGAACGGGCGCGCGGAGCGGTGGGGATGCCGGTCAGTACCTCCTGGGCGCCGGCTGCGAAGAGCAGTTCGCCCATGGCACGCACCGCGGTCATCAGACGCCCCGCATCGCGGGGATCGAGGTCGTAGCGGAGTACGGTGCGGTCCCGGCCCAGGACCCGGCCCGACGGGCGGTCCGCGATCATGGCGCCGAGGGTGGCCAGCCGGTCGGCGGCGTCCAGTTCGCGGCGCAGCTCGCGGCCCACGCCCGGGAGGACGAAGCTGCCCATGCCCGGTGGGGTGGCGGTCGCCTCGATGAGGATTCCGTCGCTGTGCAGCTCCTCGACGCCGACGCTCTGCAACACCCCCTCCCAGGCGGTCACCGGCTCGGCGAAGCGGCCCGCCACGCTGGTCGCCGGATGGACGCTGAGGTTTCGGCCGAGCCGGGGATGGGTGCCCAGCCCGGAGCGCCGCAGCAGCGGCGGCGACTGAAGGGCGCCTGCCGCGACCACCACCAGCGGGCTCAGAATCTCCAGGTCAGCACCGTCCGGGCGGTGGACGGACACCCCCGCCGCCCTCGGACCGCCGGGCCGGTCGGCATCCACCAGAATCCGCCGCACCCGGGCCCCGGTGACGATCCGGGCTCCGGCGGCGCAGGCGTCCGGCAGCACCGACAACTGCACGCTCTGCTTGGCGCCGTTGGGGCAGCCCACGACGCACTGACAGGAACCCCGGCAGCCAGGGGCGTTGCGGCGCAGCGGTGCGGCGCGCCAGCCGAGGCGTTCCGCCCCGGCGAGGGTGAGCAGACCGTTGTTGCCGAGGACGTCGAGGGGCTGGGTGGCCACGCCCAGGGTGCGTTCCGCCTCGTCGAGATGCGCCCCGAAGCCGTCGGCGAGGTCGAGTCCGAAGGCGGTGCGCCAGCGCTCCAGCACGTGGTCGGGGGTCCGGTAGCAGGTGCCGGAGTTGACGAGGGTGGTCCCGCCCACGGCCCGTCCGGTGGGCAGCAGCAGTGGTGGGCGGCCGGCCGCCACGGTGGCGCCGCCGTCGCGGTAGAGGTCCGCGAACCGTTCCAGGGGCGTGCGCCGTCCGAAGGATGCGGTGGTGTGGTGGTCGCCCTCTTCCAGGACGACGGTACGCAATCCGGCCCGGGCCAGGGCCCGCGCCGCCATGGCGCCTCCGGCGCCGGAGCCGATCACCACCGCGTCCGCGGTGCTGCGCGCGGGCCAGTGCCGCGCCGGTGTGCAGTCCAGCGGCGGATCGCGCGGCGGTGCGAAGGCGAGCGGGAGCGCTCCCCCGGCACCGGCACCGCGTCTCGCGCGGGCCCGGTCGTCGAGCATCCGCTCCGTGCCCGCGGCCAGCAGCACCGGAACCTTCAGCAGGTCCAGCAGCGAGGCCAGGCGCGGCCGGGCGGCGAGCGCAGTCATCAGCCGGTCGCGCTCCACCGGGTCGAGGGCGGCGAGCGGGCGTCCCGTGCGGGCCAGCGCATAGGCGTCGACGGCCCGTGCGGCGCCGCGCACCCCGGCGCGGGCCGGTGCGGGCATCGAGGCCAGGACGTCGTCGAGCCGGCGGGGCACCTTGGCCGGCCAGCGTTCGCTGCCGTCGTCGGCGAGGAGGGCGGCGACGAGTCCGGCGGCGCTCATCGCTCCCCCACCTCCGCGTGCGCGGTTCCTTCGAGGAGCCACTCCGCCTCCGGGCGCCAGCGCCCCCACCAGCGTTCCAGGCGGACGACGGCGTCGGCGGTCTCGCTGTTGTGGCAGCGGGCCGGACTGCCGTCGGGGTCCGCGTAGTCGAGCCGCAGGGTGCGTTCGGCGGGCAGGCTCACCTCGACCCGGATGCGGCGCAGCCCGGCGCGTCCTGTGACGCTCCAGTCCGGACGCCCGAGGGCGGCGCGGAAGCGGCCGAGTCCCGCCCAGCCGAGCGCGGCGCGCTCCGCCCGCCGGGGCCAGGTGCGGCCGCCACGGCGCAGCCGCAGGAAGACCAGCGGCGGCAGCCGTCGCAGTCCCGGTCGCATCGAGACGGCGGCGACGATCTCCAGTACGTCGCCCTCGCCGAGATCCGCGTGCAACCAGGCCCAGCGGAGCGCGTTGCCGTGCCCGTAGATGCGGGCGGAGGCGCCCGGCGCACCCTGAAGGGTCAGTTTCTCGCCGCCATAGGTGACCGTGCCGTCGTACGAGGCGCGGGCCGCCGGGAGCATCTGCGCGGCGGGCAGCCGGGGGCGGCGCCAGGACCAGCGGGGGAAGGTGAACAGCGGGCCGTCCTCGGGGCGTTCGGTCAGCTCCCAGCGAAAGTCACCGGCCGCACCTTCGAGATGCCCGGCACGCGCGACGATGCCGTCCGCACGGAAGCCGTCCGGGCCGCCGTGCCAGGGCTCGGGGCCGAAGCGCACGTGCCGCACCGCGTCCTGCGGGCCGTCCGGTTCCGCCCGGGGGAAGACGGCGGCCCAGCCGTGTACGAAGGGCGGTGAACCGTCGGTGGGCACGGTCAGCTCGTGGTGCAGCCACAGGCCGTGGCCGGTCGCCGGGTCGGTGACGGTGGTGTACCAGACCTCGGTGCGGCCGGGCTCTCCGCGCCAGCGCGGCGCCAGGTGCCGGCTGCCGTCCTCGCGGCGCGGAAAGCGGACGCTGCCCAGGAAGGGGGCCAGGCCGGTGGCCAGGGGGAAGCGCAACGTGCCGGTGCCGACCCGCTCTTCTCCGTCATGGAGCGCGTAGGGCAGCACCGTCATCGAGCGGACGGGGTGGCGCAGCGAGACGGATTTCCAGCCGTCCAGGGTCAGCCGGCGCCCTTGCACGGTGCAGGTCAGCCGGTAGCGGATACGGCGCCGGGCGAACGGCGAGATCTCCATCTCGCCCGTGACGTACGGGTCGTCGGCCCATCCGGCGATGCGCAGGCGCCCGCTCAGCCTGGCCTTGGTCGTCCCCAGCGGACGCAGTACGTCCTGCGCCGCCACCCGCAGATCGAGCCGGGCCGGCCGGGTCCCGTCCTCGCCGTCGATCCGGGCGCTGCCAAGCATGGTCTCGGTGAAGGTGGTGCCGCGGGCGCTGTCGCCGTCGCTCACGCGAGCTCCTCCAGCATGATCCGTTCGGTGGCGGTCAGATAGCTCTCGGCGGCGGTGCGCGCAGCTCCCGCGTCGCCCGCCGCCACCGCCTCGACCAGGGGCGCCAGCCGGGCGTGCGCGGCGTCCGGGTCGGTGAAGGGCCGTACCAGGGCGGAGCGGAACGGCAGATAGGCCTGGAAGAGGGTGTTGGTCAGCAGCACGTAGACGCGGTTGCCGGTGGCGCGGGCCAGTGCGCGGTGCACCTCGATGTCCGCGAGCTGTACGGCGTCGCCGCTCTCGGCCGTCCGTACGACCGCCAGCAGCTCGCGCAGCTCGGCGTGCTGCGCGGCCTGCGACCGTGCGGCGGCCCGCTCGGCGATCAACGCGCCGACACCGCGCCGCACTTCGAAGATCTCACCGATCCAGTCCGGGCTGTGCCGCACCAGCATCGGCAGCAGATCGGCACCGCCGAGGCGCAGGAAGTCGCGCACCCGGGTGCCCACGCCGTGCCGCGTCTCCAGCAGTCCGGCCTGGAGGAGACGGCCGTAGGCGTGCTTGAGGGTGGTGCGGTTGACGCCGTACCGCTCCGCCAGCCGGCGCTCGGTGGGCAGATAGCCGCCGGTGGGGTAGCGGCCGGTGAGGATCTCCTCCCGCAGCCGGTTCTCCAGGACGTCGACGACGGTCTCACGGGGCAGCGTCTCCACGATTTCCCTCCCGGGGCAGGCAGTTGCCCTTGCGCCACCCGGCGGGGCCAGGTGAGCCAGTGACTGAGTGGATGATCCACTGCACCATCACGGTGCACCCCCGTCAAGCCCTTTCACCGCAGCGGCTGTTGTCTTCGGCTACGTTCCGGCACATGGCCGACGCATCCTTCCGAGACCCACAACTGGCCGCGCTCTACGATCCGCTCGATCCCGATCGCCGCGACCTGGAGGCATACCTGCACCTCACAGAGGAGCTCGGCGCCCGTCACGTGCTGGACATCGGCTGCGGTACAGGTGTGCTGGCGCTCCTGCTGGCCGATCGCGGGATCGAGGTCGTCGGTGTGGATCCCGCCCTGGCTTCCCTCGACGTGGCCAAGGCCAAACCGGGCGGTGATCGGGTCCGCTGGATCTGCGGCGACGCGACGGCACTGCCCCCGCTCCGGGCCGACCTCGCCACCATGACGGCGAACGTCGCCCAGGCCATCGTCGATCCACAGGCTTGGCGGCAGACACTGGAGGGAGCCCGCGAGGCACTTCGTCCGGGCGGCCATCTGGCATTCGAGACCCGCGATCCGTCCCGGCGCGCCTGGGAGGAGTGGAACCGCGAGGCCTCCTACAGCGTGACGGAGGTCCCGGGTGCCGGCTCGGTGGAGAGCTGGGTCGACCTGATCGACGTCGACGGGCCGCTGGTGACATTCCGCTGGACCTATGTGTTCGCCGCCGATGGGCAGGTGCTGACGTCGGATTCGACTCTGCGGTTTCGTGACCGGCAGGAAGTCGAGGCGGACCTGCTCGCGCACGGGTATGTGGTGAAGGAGGTGCGCGACGCCCCCGACCGGCCAGGGAGGGAGTTCGTCTTCCTCGCCCTCCGGCCCGCGCCCTGAGCGAGAGGTGCCAACTGAGGGAGCCGCGGGGGCCGTTACGACTGACTCCCGAGCCCCATCCCTGACGAACAGGCACACCGTTCACCGCCTTCGCCGCGGTCTTCGGGGTGGTACGCCCCACCCGGCTGATCTTGCCCGCACTCCTCGGGAGCGGCCTTCTGCTGACCGCTTTCCTCACCTGACACACGCTCAGGAGCCCTTGTCCGCCGACCTGCCGCCCTCCCCATCGGCTCTCTGTCCGTCAGGCGTCGGGGTCGACGACACCCCGGTCGCCTCGGTCCCCTCAAGACCGGCTGCCTGTGGCCGAACCCTGCCCGCCGTGTTCAGGGCGCCTTGAAGAGAGCCGGGAAGCGAGGGGCGAGCCACGGCTTACGGCCCCGGACGAGTATGCGGCCCCGGGCGAGGGCGCCCCACTGGTTGCGGCGGCCGAGTGCCATCAGGAGGAAGGTGACCGGCTCGATGAGGATGGTGCAGTCCGGACGGGCCGGGGGCTGCGGGCCCACGGACACCGCACCGTTGGTCACCGTCACGCCGAATCGGGCGCCGCCCCACAAGCGGATCGCGTAGCGGGCGGAAAGCCCGGCTGTGCGGGCGGTGTCGGTCACCCGTGGCATGGCCGTGATCAGGAACGGCAGGGTCAGCTCGACCCGGGCGCGGTCGATCATGTGCGGACGCCCCAGTGCACGGGCGAGGTCGTATCCGTGACCGAGCATGTGCGTGAGCAGGTACGACCCCAGGACGTCCGGGTCCATCGGACCCAACGGGGTGGCGACGGTTCCTTCCGTCGCGCTCTCGTCCCTCGCCTTCAGATAGGCCTCCGCCTGGGCCACGATCATCGCGGCCAGCGGCTCGGCCCCGCGCTCGTCGAATGCGGCGAGCGCTCGCTCGTTGGCCGCGGCGAGGCTCTGCGGCGTGCCGTCCCCATGACTGCGTACGTGCCCTGCCGCGATCTCCGCCATCAGTTCGTTGGCCTGCGCCAGATGCGCTGCCGCCTCCCCGACGCTCCACTCCGACCCGGGTACCGGAAGCCCCGTGTCGGCGCCCCCGCGCAGCAGCGCGGCGATCTCCTCGGCGGTCTCGCGCAGGGCCGCACCGAGCCCCTCGGGCAGAGTGCCCCGTGCATCCTGCCCAGCCGCTGTTTCCACGCCGTTCTCCTCGTCGCTCCCGTGCCCGTGCCGGATGCGTACGCAAACGGGCCGCGAACGCGCTACGGATCACTCGGCGTACAGAAGACCAGGCAACGGAGCCTGCGACAAGGCCCTGAGCAGGGAGGACGGACGGTTCGAAGGGGGAACGTCCGGCGCGGGCCGCCGGGCGCACCGCCGTCCGGCGCTCGCTGCACCCGCGGGCCTTTCAGAAGGGCGGGCAGGATCCCGATATGAGCCAGGGGCGGCCTCTTGACCTGGTAAGGCGCAGGTCGCGAGACCGCCACTGGTCTCATCGCCACCCGATTCGGGCGATCCCCCGCGTCGCCCGAATCAGGCAGCTTGCCCGGGTTCCGCCTGAAGACGGACATCCGGAGTCATACAGAGTATGTTGGCCCTGAGCCAGTCAACGCAGGAGTTACAGGATGTCCCCCCGCAGCGCATCGGTCAATGAAGAATTGCGGCGGCGGTCCCGCGAACGGCTGCTCCAGGCGACGATCGAGCTGGTCGGAGAGCGCGGGTTCGAGGCCACGACGCTCGGAGACATCGCTCATCGGGCGGGGGCGGCGCGGGGGCTCGTCTCGTACTACTTCCCCGGTAAGCGTCAGCTGCTCCAGTCCGCCGTGCACCGACTGATGCACCTCACCTTGCAGGCCGCGCTGGAGCGCGAGCCTCCGCCGGCCGGACCGGACGCGGGGCGGGAGCTGATGGCGCGGGCCATCGACGCGATCCTGGGGCTTGCGCATGATCACCCGTTGCTGATGCGGACGCATATGGCGGGCATTCTGACGGCCGACGGATTCATCCAGTGCCCCGAGCAGCAGCGGCTGGCCCAGTTGCTGCGGGAGACGGTCGTGGCATACGGCTCGTCGGATCCCGATGCCGACTATCCGCTGTTGCGGGCGCTGCTGATGGGCGCGGTGGTGCCGATGCTGCTGCCGGGAGCGTCGATGCCGCGGGTGCGGCTGCGTGCCGAACTGTTCCAACGGTACGGACTGGCCTGGGAGTTCGGGGTCCCGCCGGGCGAGGAGCCGCCCGGCGGGACTGCCGACGCGAGGAGTGGTACGGGGGTGTCCGGTCAGCGGTAGTCGGGCTGGGTCTGGACGTTGAGCTCCCGCATCCGTACCGGCTCGGCGCTGTCCGTGCGACGGTCGTCGATCGCGAGGACGTCGAAGCCCTTGGCCATGTCGTTCGAGTAGATGTGGCCGTTGTAGTAGTACGCGGACCACGCGCCGCCGGTGACCAGTGCGTCCGTGGAGAGCGGGCCGCGCTCGAAGTAGCCGATCTCCTTCGGGTGCGCGGAGTCGGTGAAGTCCCAGATCGAGACGCCGCCCTGGTACCACGCCTGGACCATGATGTCGCGGTTCCTGGCCGGGATCAGCGAGCCGTTGTGGGCGACGCAGTTCTCGGTGTCGGCCTGGTGGCGCGGGATCTTGTAGTAGCTCATGAAGACCAGCTTGCGATGGGTGCCCTTGCCGACGATGTCGTAGATCCCGTCGGCGCCGCGGTTCGGTCCGGTCTTCTCGTTGCAGGTGGCCGCTCCACCGCCGCCCAGTTCATCGGTGAACACCACCTTGTTTCCGCGCTCGTTGAAGGTCGCGGAGTGCCAGAAGGCGAAGTTGACGTTGTCCTGGACGCGGTCGATGACCTTGGGTGCGGCCGGGTTCGAGAGGTCCATCAGGACGCCGTCGCCCATGCAGGCGCCCGCGGCCAGCTTCAGCTTCGGGAAGGTGGTGATGTCGTGGCAGCCGGTGGTCTGCGAGACGCCCGGGTTGGTGGAGCCGCCGGGGTTGCCGCCGTCCGGGAAAAGAACGGGGAAGTCGACGACGGCGGCCTTTTCGGGCGCGGAGCGCGGCACCTTGATGACGGAGATGCCGTCGTGCGGCGGTTGGCAGTCGGGGAAGGCCGCGCTGGGCGAGTAGGACGAAACGTAGACATAGACGTTCCGGCGCTCGGGAAGCAGCGTGTGGGTGTGGGAACCACAGGCGGTCTCGACGGCGGCGACGTACTGGGGGTTCTTCTTGTCGCTGATGTCGAAGATCTTCATGCCCTCCCAGGAGGACTTCTCCGTCGCGGGCTGTGCGGCGCTGCTACAGGAGTTGTCGCTGCGCGAGGAGTCCGTGGACAGGAAGAGCAGGTTCCCGGAGACCGAGACATCGTTCTGTGAGCCGGGGCAGAGCACCTGGCTCACGGTCCTGGGCGCCTTGGGCCGGGAGATGTCGTAGATCACGAAGCCGTCGTAGTTGCCGGCGAAGGCGTACTTCCCCTGGAAGGCCAGGTCGGAGTTGGTGCCCTGGAGGGCCTGCTTCGGGATGTTCGCCAGATGGCGGACGTTGGCGCTGTGGACGACCTCGTCCACGCCGGGTATGTCGCCGTTCTTGATCGCGGCCCGGGTGTCCGCCTCCTGGCCGCGGCTCACCTCCCGGGCCCCTGAGGGGTGGTCGCCGGGGTCGGGAGTTGCGGCCGCCGGTCCGGCCACGAGGAGGGAAGCGGCGAGCCCGAAGGCCGCGGCCACCACCCTGAGGGGTCTGCGCCGCACGCGGGGTGTGTGCAACGACGTCACGAGGACCTCCTGAAGTCCGTTCCGATGTGAACGGTTCTTGGCCCCGGTAGTATCGCGCTGCTCATGTACATATCAATAGAAGGCAATGAAGAGGTAACGCCCGAGTGAGGCGGACGAGGCCGGGCGCGCCCCGGCGGAGGGTCCGACGGACAGGAGTGCGCGCGTTGAAGCGTCCCAGGAGAGCGATCATCCTCGCCGCGGCCGGCTGCGGGCTGGCCATCTCTCTTGCCCTGAGCGGCTGTTCGTCCGACGACGGCGCCGGAGCGAACCGTGCCGCCGCACCGAACGTGGTGGCACCGGGCAAGCCGGGTGAACCCGCGAAGACCCTCACCGTCGACGAGGCCAGGAAGGCGCGCGGTGACGACTCCCCCAACTCCGCCGACTTCGGCTACGTCCAGATGATGATCCCGCACCACCGGCAGGCGCTGGTGATGACGGGCCTGGCCAAGCGGTATGCCCATACCGAGCAGGTCGGGCGGGTGGCGGAGCGGATAGCCGCGGCCCAGGGGCCCGAAATCGGCGCCATGGAGGGCTGGTTGAGCGGCTTCGGCGGGCCGCGCGCGGAGGGCGGGCACCACCATCACGGAGAGATGCCCGGAATGGCGACCGCCGCTCAGCTCGCCCAGTTGCGGGCGGCGCGCGGCGAGAAGTTCGACGCGCTCTTCCTGAAGTTGATGATCGCGCACCACCGGGGTGCGGTCTCCATGGCCACGGATCTGCTCTCCGAGGGCAGGAACACGCTCGCGGAGGAGATGGCGAACGATGTCATCGCGCAGCAGAGCGCCGAGATCGGGCGGATGCAGCGGATGCAGCCGGACGCCGGGGAGACGCCCTGACGTTGCCGGTCAGCGCTTGTTGTGACGTGGCGTCAGCAGCCCTTCGTCACGGGCGCCGGCGATCAGCCGCAAGGCCCTTCGGCGGTTACGGCCGGTGGCCAGCATGACGGCCAGCACCGGATCGCACCCTTCCCGCTGGGCCTGGCGGTACGCGTCCGCGGCGACCCTGCGGCGCGCACCGGCCCGCGACCGGGCGAGGACGGCGGAGCGGGCGCGCTCGGACGCCTTGGCCGAGGCGGGCGGCGGCTCGCTCGACGTCGGTGACGTGGCAGGCGTGGAGGCCGTGGCGGGAGCGGACGACGCGGGCGAGGCGGCCAGAGCCGGGGACGGTTCGGCGGAGGGCTCGGCTGCCGGTTCGGCCGGCGCCTCGGCGGACGGCTCGGCAGGGTGGCCGGTAGCCCTGTGCGTTGGCGTCCCGTGGACTGCGCTGTCGCCCCGCGCGACACCCGTCGGGCCCGTCGGGCCCGTCGGGCCCGTCGGCCCCTCGCCTGGCGCGGCCGCACCCTGAGGCGCGGGCGCCACACCCTCCCCTGCCGCCGCTCCCGCTCCGGCACCCCTCGGTTCCGGTCGCGGCTCGCGTCCTGGCGCCGTCCCGGCCATCGGCCGTGGTGTCGACGATGTCGGCCCGTTCGGCGAGTTCGGCCGCGGGCCGGTCGCCGGCTCGGGTGCCGCGCCTCTCGCCGGCTCCGTCGGCGGCCCGGCCGGCGGCCTTCCGCCGCGCTCAGGCGAGGTGGCCGCCGGACCGGTCTGCCGGGGTGCGGGCCGTGTCCTGCGCGGCCGCCCGGTGGCCGCCCGGAAGGCGTCGTCCAGGGGGCCTTCGATCCAGCGGGCCAGGTCGGTGAGGCCGGTGAGCGTCAGCGGCGGGTCGGCCCGCACGTCCTCGACGGTGATGCGGTCGTCGGAGACCGTCACCAGGACATCGACCCGGGCGCCGTCGGCGAAGGTCAGCCGGGCGCTGCACCAGGGGCCCAGCGGATCGAGCCGGGGCAGTGGGCATCCGGGGCCGCGGGGTCCGGCCGGATCGTCGGGGGCGGCAGGGTCGGGGGCGAGAGCGGGCGCGGCGGAGCCGTGCGCCTGGAGCTCCCACGTGGGCCACTCCAATGGCGCGCCCTTGGCTTCATATCGGTGATTAACGGTATAAAAGTCACTTTCCGACACATTGAAAACCTAGCCCCCCGCTCACCCGGCCCAGTAGCGCGGCACGCTCATCCCACCGGGAGCAACCCCGATAGCGCATCTCCCGTCGCGCGCCTGCCGGTGCGATCCTGGGGGTATCCCGCGGAAGGGGCCACTCGTGCTTCGTGTCGCAGTGATCGGTTCTGGACCCAGCGGCGTCTACACCGCCCAGTCCCTGATCGAGCAGCAGACCGTGCCGGACATCGAGGTGTACGTCCTCGACCGGCTGCCCTGCCCGTACGGCCTGGTGCGCTACGGCGTCGCCCCGGACCACGAGAAGATCAAATCGCTCCAGAACAATCTGCGCACGGTGCTGGAGCATCCCAAGGTGCGCTTCCTGGGGAACGTCGAGGTCGGGGCGCAAGGGCTGGGCGTCGAGGAGCTGCGGGAGATCTTCGACGCGGTGGTGTTCTGCGTGGGCGCCGCCACCGACCGGCATCTGGGCATCCCCGGTGAGGATCTGCCCGGCAGCCATCCGGCGACCGAGTTCGTCGCCTGGTACAGCGCACATCCGGATGCGGCCGCGGTCCGTTTCACCCTCGCGGCACGGTCCGCCGTGGTGATCGGCGTGGGGAATGTGGCGGTGGACGTGGCGCGGATGCTGTCCCGAGGTGCCGACGAGCTCGCCGTCACCGATATGCCTCAGGGACCGCTCGGCGCGCTCGCGGACAGCCGCGTCGAGGACGTCTGGATGGTCGGCAGACGCGGCCCCTCCCAGGCCAAGTTCACCACCAAGGAGCTACGGGAACTGGGCTCCCTTGCGGGTACGGAGGTGCTCGTACGGCCCGAGGAGCTGACGCTGGATCCGGCGTTCCGGGATCCGGGCGGGCTGCCCGCGGCGGGGCGGCGGAATGTCGAGGTACTGCGCGGCTGGGCGGAGCGGACGGCTGCCGCCCCGCCGGTCCCGGACGCGGGGGCCGAGGGGCCCGGGCGCCGGATTCATCTGCGGTTCTTCCTGCGACCGGTCGAGGTGCTCGGGGACGCCACCGGAGTGCGCGCGGTCCGGTTCGAGCGGACGGCACCCGACGGGCGTGGCGGGGTCACCGGGACCGGCGAATTCGAGGACATCGAGGGGCAGTTGGTGCTGCGTTCGGTCGGCTACCGGGGGACGCCGCAGCCCGGCCTGCCGTTCGACGAGACGTCCGGGACGGTGCCGCACCTGGCCGGGCGGGTGCTGCGGGACGGGACGCCGCTCCCCGGTGTGTACGTGGCGGGCTGGATCAAGCGAGGCCCCACGGGGGTGATCGGCACCAACCGGCCGTGCGCGAAGGAGACCGCGCTGTCGCTGCTGGCGGACGCCCCCACGCTCGCGGAGCGCGGCAGCGCCGGGGACCCGCTCGCCGCACTGATCCGGGCGGGGCAGCGGCCGGTGCCGTGGCCGGGCTGGCTGGCGATCGAGGCCGCCGAGGCGGAGTGGGGCCGCGGACTGGGCCGAGGCACGGTCAAACTGCCGGACTGGGCAGGACTGCTGGACGCGGCGCACTCGGTGGAGATGACCCGCTGAGCCGGGGGCGGGCGAGGGCGAACGGACCCTGGCCCGCCGGAGCGGCCCGGCTCTGCTACTCCGCCCCGAGGCGGCCGGCCTGGAGATCGGCCGCCCGCAGGACACCGTCGATCAGGCCGGGGAAGAGCTCTTCCAGATCGGCCCGGCGCAGCCCGTTCATCTTGGCCGTGCCCCGGTAGAGCTGCTGGATGACGCCGTGCTCACGCAGCACCCTGAAGTGGTGGGTACAGGTCGACTTGCTGACCGGGAGCTCGATGTCCGCGCAGTTCAGCTCGCCCTCGGCGGCCGCCAGTGCGCACACGATCCGCAGCCGCACCGGGTCGGCGAGGGCATGCAGCACATCGGCCAGCCGGATGTCCTCACGGGCCGGGTGCTCCAGCGACCGGGAGCCCGACGGAGCGTGCGGGGAGGTCGTTTCGGTCGGCATGAGGGCTCCTGACTGGTTCTGCGGGGCTCGGTGGGGCCTGGCGCGCCGCGCCCGCCCGCTCATTGTACGAGAAGCTTCGTAGTTTGACATCCACCGTAGTACGACGCCTATCGTATGAGTGCGGGGCCGGCCGGCACCCGTTCGCCTTCAGGTACAGGAGCCTGCCGTGAGCGCACTGTTCGAGCCCATCACCCTTCGCTCGCTGACCGTCCCGAACCGCCTCTGGATGGCACCCATGTGCCAGTACTCCGCGGCTCCCGAGGGCCCGGCAGAGGGGGTGCCCGGTGACTGGCACTTCCAGCACCTGGCCGCGCGAGCGGCGGGCGGCACCGGCCTCATCCTCACGGAGGCCACCGCGGTGAGCCCCGAGGGACGCATCAGCCCGTACGACCTCGGCCTGTGGAACGACACCCAGACCGAGGCCTTCCGGCGCATCACCGGCTTCCTCAAGGAGCAGGGCACCGTCCCTGGAATCCAGATCGCCCACGCCGGCCGGAAGGCTTCCACCGAGCGCACCTGGGTGGACCGTGGCGCGCCGCTCCTGCCGGGGCAGCGGTACGGCTGGGAGCCGGTCGGGCCGAGCCCGGTGCCGTTCGGCGAGGGGTTCGTGGCCCCCGCGGAGCTGACCGTGGCGCAGATCGGCGAGATCGTCGCGCAGTTCCGCGCGACGGCCCGGCGGGCGCTGGCGGCCGGCTTCGAGGTCGCCGAGATCCACGGTGCGCACGGCTACTTGATCAACCAGTTCCTCTCCCCCTTCACCAACCGGCGCACCGACGAGTACGGCGGCTCGTACGAGAACCGGACGCGGTTCGCGCTGGAGGTCGTGGACGCCGTACGGGAGATCTGGCCCGACGAACTGCCGGTCTTCTTCCGGATCTCGGCGACCGACTGGCTCACCGAGGACGAGAGCGACGCGCGCGAGGGCTGGACGGCCGACGACACCGTTCGCTTCGCGCGCGAGCTGCGGGAGCACGGGATCGACCTGCTGGACACCTCCACGGGGGGCAATGCGCCGGACGCGAAGATCACCACGGGGCCCGGCTACCAGGTGCCGTTCGCGGAGCGGGTCAAGAAGGAGAGCGGTCTCGCGGTGGGCGCGGTCGGTCTGATCACCGAGGCCCGGCAGGCCGAGAAGATCATCGCGGACGGTCAGGCCGACGCCGTACTGCTCGGCCGTGAACTCCTGCGCTCCCCCAGCTTCGCGCAGCACGCGGCCCGGGAGCTGGGCGCGCGGATCGCCGTGCCGCAGCCGTACCACCGGGCCGTCTGAGCCCGTCCGAGGCTGCCCGCAAGGGCGTGCGGGGCCCGTGGCAGGAGCGGGGCCGCACCGTCCGACCTGCGCGGACACGTTCCGGGACGCCGTTGTCAGTGGCCGGGTGCAAACTTGCCACTATCTGAGACAACGGCGTCCCGGAGGTGTTCCGGCATGACTGACGTACTACTCGCGGTGGGCACGCGCAAAGGGCTCTTCATCGGCCGTCGACGGCATGGTGACTGGGACGTGAGCGGTCCGCATTTCCCCGCGCAGGCGGTGTACTCCCTCGCGATCGACACCCGCCGTGCCACGCCCCGGCTGCTGGCCGGGGCCGACAGTGCCCATTGGGGCCCGTCGGTGTTCCACTCCGACGACCTGGGCGAAACCTGGCACGAGCCCTCCCGTGCCGCGGTCAAGTACCCGAAGTACACCGGGACTTCACTGGAACGGGTCTGGCAGCTGCATCCGGCCGGTCCCGCCGCCCCCGATGTGGTCTACGCGGGCACCGAACCCGGCGGCCTGTTCCGCTCCGAGGACGGCGGTGAGACCTTCGAGCTCGTACGGGCGCTGTGGGACCACCCGAGCCGGGAGCAGTGGGTGCCGGGCGGCGGCGGGCTGGCCGTCCATACGGTGATCACGGATCCGCGGGATGCCGACGCGGTCACCGTCGCCGTCTCCGCGGCAGGGGTCTTCCGCACCCTCGACGGGGGCGCCGGCTGGGCCCCGTCGAACAAGGGCGTGAAGGCGGTCTTCCTGCCGGACCAGCATCCCGAGTTCGGCCAGTGCGTCCACAAGATCGCGCAGGACCCGGTGCACCGCGACCGGCTGTATCTCCAGAACCACTGGGGCGTCTACCGCAGCGACGACGCGGGCGCCGAGTGGACGGACATCGGCGGCGGGCTGCCTTCCGACTTCGGCTTCGCCGTGGCCGCCCATCCGCGCACGGGAGATGTCGCCTACCTCTTCCCGATCACCGCCGATATCGACCGGGTGCCGGCCGGGCGCCGCTGCCGGGTCTTCCGCACGACCGACGCCGGCCGGAGCTGGCAGGCCCTGAGCGACGGACTGCCGGACGAGGACCATTACGGCACGGTGCTCAGGGACGCGCTGTCGGTCGATGACGCCGATCCCGCGGGGGTGTATTTCGGCAATCGCAACGGCGAGGTGTACGCCAGCGCGGACGACGGCGACAGCTGGCAGCAGCTCGCCTCCCATCTGCCGGATGTGCTGTGCGTACGGGCCGCGGTGGCCTGAGGGAGGCGGAGGAGCAAGGGACGCGAGGCGGCGCGATGGCTCGCATATCGGATAACGGCACCTTACGGGGCGTCAGTTGGGATGGATCACCGTGCCGGCCGGACGAGGCTCGGGCCATCGGTTGAAGGGGAGCGGGCCGCGGCCAGTAGGGTGATCCCGTGGCTGCACGACCTCTCCAAGACATTGTCGAACCAGGCTGGGCCAAGGCACTTGAGCCCGTTGCCGGACAGATCTCCGCGATGGGCGAGTTCCTGCGGGCGGAGATCGCCGCGGGACGCACCTATCTGCCGGCCGGCAGCAATGTGCTGCGCGCCTTCCAACAGCCCTTCGACGAGGTGCGGGTGCTCATCGTCGGACAGGACCCCTACCCCACACCGGGGCATGCGGTCGGGCTGAGCTTCTCCGTGGCGCCGGATGTGCGTCCGCTGCCCGGCAGCCTGGAGAACATCTTCCGCGAGCTGCACTCCGACCTCGGACTGCCCCGCCCGTCGAACGGCGATCTGACCCCGTGGACGCACCAGGGCGTGCTGCTGCTGAACAGAGCGCTCACGACGGCGCCCCGCAAGCCCGCCGCGCACCGCGGCAAGGGCTGGGAGGAGGTCACCGAGCAGGCCATCCGCGCGCTGGTGGCGCGCGGGCGCCCGCTGGTGTCGGTGCTGTGGGGGCGCGATGCGCGCAATCTGCGGCCGCTGCTCGGCGATCTGCCGGCCGTCGAGTCCGCGCACCCCTCCCCCATGTCCGCCGACCGGGGATTCTTCGGCTCGCGGCCCTTCAGCCGGGTGAACGACCTCTTGGTGCGACAGGGCGCACAGCCCGTCGACTGGAGGCTGCCCTGACACCGGGCGATAGTGTGCCTGGCATGACGAATGCGAACATCCCTGCGGGCTGGTATGCCGACCCGCAGGGCACCCCCCACCAACTTCGCTGGTGGGACGGGTCCCAGTGGACGGAGCACACCCACCCGGGACAACAGGCCGCAGCGCCGGGCCAAGGCCGGGCGCCGCAGCCCGGGGCTCAGCAGGCCCCGCATCAGCAGGCTCCTCAGCAGCAGGCCGGTCAGCAGCCTCCGCAGCAGCAGACGCTCCAGAAGCCCGCGCCGCAGCAGCCGATGCCCCAGCAGTCCGCGCCGCAGCAGCAGGCCCCGGGCCAGGCGCCGGGCCAGGCCCCGTATCCGGGCCAGCAGCAGGGCGGCGCTCCGTACGGTCAGCAAGGGTACGGCTATCCCCAGCAGGCGCCCGGCCAGCAGGCGCCGGGCCAGCCCGTGCAGCAGCCGTACGGACAGCAGCCGATGCAGCAGCCGGGTGCGCACCCGGGCGCCGTGCAGCAGCAGGTGCAGCACCAGGCGGGGGTGGCACCCGGCGGACCGGGCGGCGGCACGCTGTTCACCGAACCGGTGCTGGTGGTCAACCAGAAGGCCAAGCTCATCGAGGTCACCAACGAGTACGGCGTCTTCGACCAGCACGGCAACACGATCGGCGCGGTCGTCCAGGTCGGCCAGAGCACGGCCAAGAAGGTGCTCCGCGTCGTCTCCAGCCTCGATCAGTACATGACCCACAAGCTGGAGATCCGGGACGCTCACGGCCAGCCGCAGCTGATCCTGACCCGGCCCGCGAAGATCATCAAGTCCAAGGTGATCGTGCAGCGTCCGGACGGCTCACCGGTCGGCGAGATCGTGCAGCAGAACGCCATCGGGAAGATCAACTTCGCGATGATGGTCAACGGCCAGCAGATCGGCGCCATCAAGGCCGAGAACTGGCGCGCCTGGAACTTCGCCATCGTGGACCACGCCGAGACCGAGGTCGCCCGGATCACCAAGACCTGGGAAGGCCTGGCCAAGACGATGTTCACGAGCGCGGACAACTACGTCCTCCAGATCCACCACCAGCTGCCCGACCCGCTGCTGAGCCTGGTCGTCGCCACGGCCCTGACCGTCGACACCGCCCTCAAGCAGGACGCCCGCGGCTTTGGCTGAGCCCGCCGGCCACAGCCCGGACGCCCTCGGGTCCGGCCGTTTTCTCGGGGTTCTCGGAGTCGACTCGGGCGGGTCGGGGCTGCGGATCGCCGTCGCACGCGCCGACGACGCCGAGGCCCGGCCGCTGGCCGGCCGCACCTCGCCCGAGCCGGTGCGCACCGGCCCCGCCGGGATCGACGCGGACCACATGCTGTCCCAACTCCTGCCCATGGCGGAGGAGTTGCGGCGCGAAGCGGGAGCGCACGGGTTTGCGGCGGTGTGCGTGGGCGCGGCCGGTATGGCGACGCTGGGCGACGATCTGCGCGCCCGGCTGCCGGCCGCACTGGCCGCCGCGTTCGGGGTGCACCACCTCGCCCTCGCGGCGGACGCCGTGACCGCGTACGCCGGTGCGCTGGGCCAGCGGCCCGGTGCCGTGGTGGCCGCGGGCACCGGCATGATCGCCCTGGGCACGGACCTGACCACGGAGGGCGGTTGGCGCCGCGCGGACGGCTGGGGTCATCTGCTGGGCGACTGCGGTGGCGGCGCGTGGATCGGCCGGGCCGGGCTGGAGGCCGCGATGCGGGCGTACGACGGCCGGCCGGGCGGTTCGGCCGCCCTGCTGGCGCGGGCGGAAGCGACGTTCGGGCCGGTCGCCGGGCTTCCCGGCGCGCTCTACCCGCGCCCCGACCGGCCCGCCGTACTGGCCTCGTTCGCCCCGGAGGTCGCCCGCTGCGCCGCCGAGGACGACCCGGCGGCCCTCGGCATCGTGCAAGCCGCCGCGGGCCATATCGCCGATGCCGCCGCCGCGGTCTGCCCGCCGGGGACCGGCACCGCGGTGGCCTGCACCGGCGGGCTGTTCGGGCTGGGCGAACCCCTGCTGGCCCCGCTGCGTACGGCGCTGGCCGAGCGGCTGCCCGACGCCCGCCCGGCAGCGGCCGCGGGCAGCCCGCTCGACGGGGCGCTGACCATCGCCGCGGCACTGGCCGGCGACCGCCTGGCACTGCCCGCCGACGCGCAGTTGTTGCAGATCACACGGCCTGCGCCAGGGTAATTGGCGTGACGCGCGGGATAAATCGGGACGGATACCTCAGCACCGAACCCTCCCTCCGCGCGGGGGTGGTCCGAACCGTTAGCATGCGGCGCCATGAGTTCCCCCACTGGGCCCGCACCTGGCTCGCCCGATTTTGACGCCGCATCCCCGAGCCCGGGAGCCGCACCCGGCCTGCCTGTACGAATGCCGCGACGGCAGACCGGCCGCCACCGCAAGCCGGAGCCGCTCGCCGCACCCGAGGGCGCACCCGCCCTGGTGCTGGCCGTACCCGGCACCCCCTCCGCCGCCTCGCGCAGCCTGGCGGAAGAGGTCTCCAGCATCGCCCGCTCGGAGCTCCCCGGCCTCGACGCCCGGATCGGCTACGTCGACGGCGGCGACGACGAGTTCCCGTCCCTGGAGGCCGTGCTGGCGCAGGCCGCCGCGGAGCACAAGGCCCGGGTGGGCGCCGACGGGCAGCCCGACCCCGGCCCCGCCGCTGTGGTGGTGCCGCTGCTGGCCGGACCGGACAGCGCGCTGCTGCGCCGGATACGCCAGGCCATGATGAACAGCGGCTCCGGCGCCGAGCTGACCGATGTCCTCGGCCCGCACCCGCTGCTCGCGGAGGCGCTGCACGTCCGGCTCTCCGAGGCCGGTCTGGCCCGCGCGGACCGCGCCCGGCTGTTCACCGTCGCGACGGCAGCGGACGGCATCATCCTCGCCACCGTGGGCGGCGAGGAGGCCGTGCAGGCCGCCGGGATCACCGGCATGCTGCTCTCCGCGCGGCTCGCGGTGCCGGTGCTGGCCGCCGCCCTGGACGAGGAGGGCGCCATCTCCCGTACGGCCGAGCAGCTGCGCGGGTCGGGTTCGCAGCAGCTGGCGCTGGCCCCGTACCTGATCGGCCCGGAGATCACCGACGGCCTTCTGGGGGCGGCCGCGGCGGAGGCGGGCTGCGCATCGGCCGAGGCGCTGGGCGCCTACGGCACGGTGGGCCGGCTGGCGCTGTCGAACTACGCGGCGGCGGTGGGCATCACCCTCCCGACGCAGACGCAGGGGGCGCCGGTCCGCTAGGGGTCTCCCCGGGCCGGACGCATCTCCCCGAAGGGCCGTCTTCGCGCAGTGCGCGGGGGCGGCCCTTCGCCGTGTCCGGGTGCGGTGTCCCGGCTCGGCGTCCGGCGCGTCCAGGCGGAGGCGATACGTCCGATTCCGCTCCGAGCGGCGCAGATGCGCCTGAGGTGACCCAGGAGCCCGGCGGTCGCGGTGCTGGCGGATGCGTGGGTGTACGTCCGCGAGAGGCCCTTACAGGTGGCTTTCCGTACCCCTTGAGCGCCGACTGATGAGTCGGAGGACCCGGCGGCGTCCCCCACCCTGTAAAGGCCATTCACCTGCCGCTCGCCGTTCGTGGCGCGGCCGGGCCGCCCACGGAAGGAAGTTCATGTCGAACGTCGGCCTTGTCCGCGCCGCCTTCGCGGCCTGTCTCGCCCAGGACCGCGCGGCCATGGAACGGCTGCTCGCCGAGGATTTCGTCTTCACCAGCCCCCAGGACGACCACATCGGCAAGGCCGCTTTCCTGGAGATCTGCTTCCCCACGGCGGACCGCTTGCGGTCGCAGGAGATTCTCGACGCCGTGGCCCTCGACGGCGAGCAGGTCTTCGTCCGGTACGAGTACGAGCTGACGACGGGCGAGCGGCACCGCAACGTCGAGGTGATGAGCGTGCGGGACGGCCGGCTCGCCGAGACGCAGGTGTACTTCGGCGGGCGCTTTCCGCAGGGGTGAGGCGGCCCGGGGGCAGCTCAGACGAAGACCACACAGGAGGCGGCCGGTGCCTCGACGGATCCGCCCCGGGCCGGGACGCCGGTCGCCGGGTCGACGGTGAACCAGGTGACGTCGCCGGAGCGCTCGTTGGCGGCGTAGAGGTGCCGGCCGTCGGGATGCAGTGCCAGATCGCGGGGCCAATGGCCGCCGCAGGGGACGGTGGTGACGAGGGTTGCGGTGCCGCCGTGAAGGGACAGGACGGAGAGGCTGTCGTGGCCCCGGTTGGCGGCCCAGGCGAACCGCCCGTCGCGGGAGACGACCAGTTCGGAGGGGAAGGTGTCCGCCGCATCCGCCCTGGCCTCGTCCGGGAGCAGGCGGGTCTCCCCCAAGGAGGTCAGCGCACCGAGCCCGGGGTCCCAGCGGCAGACCGTGACCGTCGGATCGAGCTCGTTGAGGACATAGGCGCGGTCGCCGTCGGGATGGAAGGCGAGATGGCGCGGGCCGCTGCCGGGCCGCAGCCGGGTCTCGGTGTGTACGGTCAGCGCCCCCTCGGTGTCCAGGGCGCAGCTGCGGACCGAGTCGGTGCCCAGGTCGACGCTGAGCAGCCAGCGGCCGCTGGGGTCGGGCAGCACGGCGTGGGCGTGCGGGCCCTCCTGGCGGTCGGACCGCGGGCCGCTGCCCCGGTGGGCGAGCACGGTGGCGGGTCCGGCGAGCGTGCCGTCGGCCCGTACGGGGAGCGTACTGAGGCTGCCGGAGCTGTAGTTGGCGGTGACGAGACGGCTGCCGGCCAGGGTGAGGTGGGTGGGGTCGGCGCCGTCCACGGGGACGGCGGGTGCCAGTAGTTCCGGTCCCCTGCGGGTCAGGGCGAAGGCGGCTGCGGCGCCGTCCGGGGTCTCGCTGACCGCGTAGAGGTACCGGCCGTCTGGGCTCGGGGCCAGGTAGGAGGGGTTGGGGACGGCGTCGGTGGAGTGCAGCGGGGTGAGTGCGCCGGTGTCCGGGTGGACAGCCGCCGTGGTGATGCCGAGGCCGCCGGCCGCGGTGAACGATCCGATGTATGCCCGTCGGCCGTGGTCGCTCGTCCCCACTGGTCCGCCCTTCGTCCGCCCGCCCGTTGAGGTGCCCCGGGCGACGCTAACAGCCAGGGGCGGGGCGTTGCGGGCGTTGGCCGGTTCCTGCTCACGGGCGCGCGCCCGTGGGCCCGGGTGCCCGTGATCGCGGCTACGCCGGAGGGCGCTCCGGGCGCAGCGAAGCGGGCGTGGAGAGCTGCGTCCGGAGGCGCCGGGGGTCAGGCGTCGACCAGCGGGGAGCGCCGGGTACTGCGCAGTGGCGCCGCGAGTTCGGCGAGCGCCCGCTCCAGGCCGTGGAGATGGACCAGTGCGGGTTCCGCCGCGGGAGGGTGCGACTCGGCGACGGTGGCGGCTGCCGCGTCGCGTGCGCCGCGCGGTGTGGTGAGAGCCTCGACGGCTGCCTCCACCCGCTGGCAGGCGGCGGTGAGCCGGGCGTCGTGGGATGCCTCCGGGTCGGCGGCGATGGAGGCCAGCCCGCGGACCTCACGGGCGCAGTCGTCGAGCAGCGCGAGCACCTGACGCGCCCGCGCCTTGCGGGCCCGCAGCGGGCTCAGCGGGTGCACGAGCGGGGAGAGCGACAGCCGCACCCTGCCCAGCAGGAGCTCCAGGTCGGCGACGTGGGGGGCGGGGTCCGCGGTCGCGGAGCCCGCGAGGCGGGCGGCCGCCTCGGCGGTGCAGTGGTGCACACAGCGCAGGGCCCGCTGGATCCAGGCGTCGGTGGTGGCGTGGGTCGTGACGGGCAGCACCAGGAGCACCGCCAGCGCCGCGCCGAGCGCGCCCACACCGGTCTCCGCGAGACGCAGCGTGAGCAGGTCGGCGTCCAGCACTCCCAGGAGCCCGTACAGCAGCGTGGCCATCAAGGTCACCGCGAGCATCATCCAGGTGTACGAGACGGCGGCCGTGTAGAAGATGCCGAAAACGCTGGCCGCGACCAGCGCCACGGTGGGGACGACGGCACCGTGCAGCGGGACGGCGACGAGCAGCCCGAGGGCGATGCCGACGACCGTGCCGAGGGTCCGGCGGAAGCCGCGGACCAGCGTCTCGCCGCGCGACGCGGTGTTCACAAAGATCCACCAAGTGGCGCCCACGGCCCAGTACCAGCGCTGTTCGGAGAGCAACTGGCCCAGGATGAGGGCGAAGGCGCTGCCGGCGGTGGCCTGGATCGCCTGGCGGGTGGTCGTCCGGGCGAGTCCCCGGCCGCCCGGCGGAGCGGGCAGCACGACCGGGGGCAGCCGGCGCTCGTAGCACCACACCCCGAAGCGGACGGTCGAGGAGGCGAGCAACGAGAGGGCGACCGCGGTATACAGCTGGGGCAGCTGGTCCGGCACCGTGTGCAGGAACTGCGCGGCGAAGAAGGTCATGAACGCAAACACCCCCAGGGCGTGCCCGCGCGGCCCCCAGCGGCGGGCGTAGACCCCCGCACCCACCACGGCGGCGAAGGCCACGCCCCGTGCCACCGGGTGATCGTGGAGCGCCGCCGCGGCGGCGAGCACCGGGAAGCCGACCGCGGGCAGCAGGCCCGTGGTGACCATCTGTTTGCCGACCGTTGCGTCGGTGACCGTGAAGAGGGCGAGCAGCGCGGCGAGCCCGCCGGTGATGGCCGCGACGAGCGAGTGCTCGGCGTAGCCGCACACGGTGACCGCCAGGCCGATGCCGAGGACGGACCGGGCGGCGCTGCGCAGCCGCAGCCACCCCGGATCCGGAGCCACGAACATCCTCTTCAGCACAGCTTCCGCCCCTTCGGCTTTCCCGCATGAAAAAGGCGCCGCGGGATCCGCAGCGCCATCGACGGGCCCATCACAGCATCATTGCGGCAGGTTGCTCAACCTAGGTCGTGGGGACTGTGCCATTGGTACAGCCAGGTCCGCCCCCGATGTGCCAGAAGGAGGCCAATGGGCGAGAGCGGGGGCCGGGGCAAGATCTCCGGTCCCGGACCGCTCTCGGGGGCACGGCCGGTGCGGGGAGCAGCCGGCCGCGCCCCGGCAGTCGGCAGGGGGAGCGGCCGACGGGAGAGGAGATCCGGCGGGGGCACGCCGGATTCCCGTGCGCGGCGGCTTCAGCTCGCGACGCCCACCGGGGGTGTGCCGGCACGGGTGGCGGGGGCGGGGTCGGCCTCTTCGGCGGCGCAGGTCCACAGGCGGGCCAGGGCTTCTCCTTTGAGCTGGTGGCCCTCCTGCCAGAGGCGGCAGGCTGCGGTCAGGACGGCGTGCCGGTCGGCCTCCGGGGTGGTGGGGCGGGCGGGCAGGAGGGGGACGGCGGCCGAGGCGCCCAGGCGGACGGCGCGGTGACGGCGGGCGAAGACGGTGAGGGTCTGCCGGGGGCCCGCTTCGACGAGGAGCATGTCGTCGGCCGCCAGCAGCTGGTCGAGCGCGGGCTGGAAGAGCACCGGGTCGGTGATCTGACGGGCCCAGAAGCGGGGGCTCACCGCGTCGTCGGGCCCCAGCAGGTCGCCGGTGTAGCCGGAGTAGAGCGGCAGGGCGGGGATACGGAAGGGGATACCGGTGCAGGCGCGTTCCACCGCGGCCGCTGCCGGGGCCATGGCCGGGCTGTGGAAGGGGCTGGTGGCGGGCACCGTGACGACGGTGTGCCCGTCGGCGCGCAGTGCGGCGGCGGTTTCCGCCAGCGGAGCGGTCGAACCGGCCAGCATGGTCTGGCTGGTGGCGTTGACCGCGGCGACGACGACATCGGCGCGCAGGTACGGACGCAGGGTGTCGGCGCCGGCGGCCACGGCGAGCATGCCGCCCGCGGGAATCCGCACCGCCGCGACGACCCGCTCGCGCATCATCGCGACCGCGTGGCTGAGCGGGACCACTCCGGCGAGGACCGCGGCGACCAGTTCACCGGCGCTGTGGCCGAGGAAGGCGGCCGGGCGGATGCCCCAGCTGAGCACCATGCACCCCAGGCCGTAGTCGACCGCGAAGAGCAGGGGCTGGGCGCGGCGGACGTCGTCGATGGCGAGGGACGGGGTGTCGGTGAGCCAGTCGGCGCGGATGGCGGGCCCCTCCGGGCCCAGCAGTTCCAGTACGGCATCGACGGCGGCGGTGAAGACCGGCTCCCGGCCGTAGAGTCCGGCGGCCATCGCGGTGTGCTGGGACCCCTGGCCGGGGAAGAGCAGCGCGACCGGGCGGGGGCGGGGCGCGTACCCGGCGCGGGCCGCGGCGACCGCCGCGGGGGCGCGCTCGGCGGTGGTGACGGCCCCGGCGCGGACGGGGCCGGGGGCCTGGCCGCAGGGCATCGTGGTGGGCAGGGCGGGGAACGCCTCGGGGAACAATCCGTCGAGCAGGGGCGCCAGTTCGCGCCGTACGCGCTGTTCCTCCGCCGCGTTGCCACCGGACCAGAGCAGCAGACGGGGCGCCGCGGGGTCGGTGAGCCGGCGGCTGTGCCGGGAGGGGCGCAGGATCGGCTCGTCCGCCGGTCCCGCACAGCCCTCGAAGTCCAGCACCCCCAGCACACTGTCGTCGGCGGCGACCGCTTCGGCCGCCCGCCGGAGGGTCTGGACGGTGACGGCCCGGCCCAGGGGCTCCTGGAAGCCCGCAACCAACGCCAGGTCGGCGGTCTTGGCCTGGAGTTCGTGGTGGGCCAGGTGCAGGGCGTGCGCGGGTGAGGGGGCGGTACGCACCGGGATGCCCTCGTGGGTGGCGGGAAGTCCGGTGAGCGCGGCGGTGGATCCGATGAAGACGACGGTACGGGGCGGCAGTTCACGGGTCCGGCCGCCGAAGGCGTGCAGCACGGCGGTGACGGCGGTGGGCGGGAGGGCGCGGCCGGCGGATGCGTCGAGGACGGTGTCGAGGAACGTGCCGGTGGCGGCACCGGGTGCCGCGTCGGTGCCGAGGGCCGGGCCGGGTGCCGCGTCGGTGCCGGTGGCTGCATCGGGCGCCGCATCGGTGCCGGTGGCCGCGCCGGGTGCCGCGGTGCCGAGGGCCGGGCCGGTGCCCGCTTCGTCCGCGGCGACCGGGGTGTCCGTGTCGCCCGGGAGCGGTGGTGCCTTGGGGGTGATCTCCAGCCTTCTGGTCACCGCGGTCTGGTTGGCGAGAGACATGGGTGCCCTCCTTCCGGGCGGGTGCACATGCGGGGTGTGGCAAGTGGTGCGCGGCGGGCGGATGCCGGGCGGGGGCGGTCTGCCGGGCGGGGCAGGGGCGTGGGCGGTGCGGGGTCGGGCGTGGTGCGGGGCGAGGCGTGGTGCGGAGGGCGGCGGTGGGGGGACGGCGGTGGCGGCCGTGGGCCGGCGGGCGGCAAACGTGACGGGAAGAGGGGCCTGCGTGGCGGGAGCCGGCGGTGGTGCGGGCCCCGCCACCAGGCAGCCTCACTCCTCCTGGAGCGGCGCCGAAGGCGGCCCGTCCGGCCGGGGGAACCGGGATGGCCGCCTTCGACGCCTGATCATGCGGCCGACGTGCTGCCGGCGTTGATGAGGTCGAGCAGGGCGCGCGGGGTCTCGGCGTCGACGACCGCGTCGTCCGGGATCTCCACGCCGTACTCACGCTGGATCTCGCCGATCACCTGGAGCAGCGCGAGCGAGTCGTAGCCGAGCTCGATGAAGGGCGTGTCGATGACGTCGCCGTCCAGGTCGACGCCCTCCTCCTCGCCCGCGCTCTCGCGCAGCATCCGGGTGAGGTCGGTGAGGGTGACGTGGGTGGTGGTGACGTGGGTGGTGGTGGTGGGCATGGCGTGTCCTCTCAGTCGTTCCGGCCGGATGCCGGGTCCGTCGTCGCGGCATGCCGTCGTACGACGAGGGCCGCGTTGAAGCCACCGTGACCGCGGGCGAGCACCAGCGCGGCGCGCAGGTCCTGCTCCCTCGGTGACCCGGTGACCAGATCCAGGGGGAAGTCCGTGGCCGGGGCGGCCACGTTGACGGTGGGGGGGATGACGCCGTCGCGAAGGGCGAGCAGGGCGGTGGCCACGTCCAGGGCCGCGCCGCCGGCGAGCAGCCGGCCGGTCATGGTCTTGGGGGCGGTGACGGGCACGGCCCGCGGGCCGAAGAGGCCGGTGATCGCCTCGGCCTCCACCCGGTCCAGGTCCGGTACGCCCGCGGCATCGGCGAAGACCACATCGATGTCGGCGGGTGTCAGGCCCGCGTCGGCCAGCGCGTTGCGCGCGGCCCGGGCCAGACCGGGCGGACGGGAGGAGCCGGGAGCCGGGTCGAGAGTGGCGGCGTACCCGGCGATTTCGCCGTAGACCTGTGGTGCGCGGCGTTCGCGGGCGCTGCCGGCGTCCTCGGTGACGAGGATGGCGCCGCCCTCGCCGGGAACATATCCGCAGGCGTCCGGCGAGAACGGCAGATAGGCACGGGCCGGGTCACCGGCGGTGCTCATCCGCCCGGAGGCGAGCTGCGGTACCCAGCCCCAGGGGCACAGGGCCGCGTCGACGCCGCCGGCGACGACCAGCGGGATGCCCTTGCGGATGTGGCGCCGCGCGTGGCCGAGGGAGTCGATACCGCCGGCCTGTTCGGTCAGCAGCACCCCGCTGGGGCCGCGCATCTTGTGCCGGATGGAGATCTGGCCGGTGTTGACGGCGTAGAACCAGGCGAAGGACTGGTAGGCGCTGACGTACTCCTTGCCCTTGCTCCACAGGTTCTGTAGTTCGCGCTGGCCGAACTCGACGGCGCCTCCCGAGGCGGCGGTGACCACACCCATGCCGTACTCGGGCAGGGCCGCCGCGTCGACCCCCGCGTCGTCGATGGCCCAGGCGGCGGCGGTCATGGCGAGACGGGTCATGTGGTCGGTCTGCGGCATCAGTCTGCTGGGGATGTGCTCCTCGGCGACGAAGCCGGGGACCTCGCCGGCCAGCGTCGCGGGGTACTGCGAGGCGTCGAAGCGGGTGACCGGGCCGATACCGGAGCGGCCGTCCAGGGTGGCCTTCCAGTAGTCCTCGGTGCCCAGGCCGTTGGGTGCGGTGATGCCGATGCCGGTCACCACGGTCGTGGCGGTCATACGGCGCTCCTCTCCGGGCGGGCCAGCACCATCGCGCTCTGGAACCCGCCGAAGCCGCTGCCGACGCTGAGGACGGTGTCGGTCTTCTGCCGGCGGGCGGTGAGCGGGATGTAGTCCAGGTCGAGTTCGGGGTCGGGCTCGTGCAGATTGGCGGTGGGCGGCAGCACCGAGTGCTCCATGGCCAGCGCACAGGCGGCGATCTCCAGCGAGCCGATCGCGCCGAGCGAGTGCCCGATCATGGACTTGATGGAGCTGACCGGGGTGCGGTAGGCGTGCGCGCCGAGGCTGCGTTTGAAGGCGCCGGTCTCGTGCCGGTCGTTCATCTTGGTGCCGGAGCCATGGGCGTTGATGTAGTCGATGGCGGTGGGGTCGATCCGCGCCTCGTCCAGGGCGGCGTCGATGGCCTGCGCCATCTCCCGGCCGTCCGGCTTGAGGCCGGTCATGTGGTACGCGTTGCAGCGCGCGGCGAACCCGGCGATCTCCGCGTAGATGTGCGCACCGCGTGCCTGTGCGCTCGTCAGCTCCTCCAGCACGAGGACGGCAGCGCCCTCGCCGAGGACCAGTCCGCTGCGGGTGCGGTCGAAGGGGCGGCAGGCGCTCTCCGGGGTGTCGTTACGCGGGGTGGTGGCATGGATGGCGTCAAAACAGGCCGAGGTGATCGGGGAGATGGGGGCCTCGGTGGCGCCGGCGATCATCACGTCACAGGTGCCCTCGCGGATCAGCTCGACGGCGTGCCCGAGGGAGTCGAGTCCGGAGGTGCACCCGGTGGAGATGACGGCCGCGGGGCCCTCGGCGCCGGCCGCCATGCCGACCTCGGCTGCCATCGAGCTGGGCACGAAGTGCCGGTAGAGCTCGGGGACCGCGTAGGTGTGGTCGACCTGCCAGCTGCGTCCGCCGTTGCTGACGACGACGTACTCGCGCTCCAGGCTGGTGGTGCAGCCGACCGCGCTGCCCAGGGAGGTGCCGATCCGGCCCGGGTCGATGCCGGCGGTGTCCAGGCCGCTGTCGGCGAGCGCCTCGCGGGTGGAGACGACCGCGAACTGCGCGGCGCGGTCCAGCCGGCGGATCTCCTGGGGCGTCAGTCCGGCCGCCACCGGGTCGAAGTCGCACTCGGCGGCGACCTGCGAGCGGAACGGGGAGGCGTCGTAGAAGGAGATCGTGCGGGTCGCCGACCGGCCGGCGGTCAGCAGGTCCCAGTAGTTCTTGATGCCCACTCCCCCGGGCGCCACGGCCCCGAGTCCTGTGATGGCGACTCTGCGCATCGCCGCTACCTCGCCTTCGACGGGGCCGAGTACCCCTGCGGGTACGGGCCTGACAGAACGTTGCGGGCCACGGTGTTCCCTTCGGTCGGTCCGCTCCTCGATGAGCCCGGCGGCCGGGGCCGGGCCGGGGGGTGGCCCCCCGGCGCCCCGCCGCCGCGGCGGACAGCTTCGGTGGCCGTTTGTGGCGCTTCCCCCGCTGCCGGCTCCGCCATGGTTCGGCCCTCGCCTCGATACCCGCTCGTATGTGCGTGGATCTGCCGACGGGGATGCCGTAGGTGCTGGTCAGCGAGGTGCCGGCGGTCTCATGTCGGGACGATGCCGTGCTTGCGGTCGGGCAGTTCGGCCTTCTTCTCGCGGAGCATGGCAAGGGACCGCACCAGCACCCGCCGGGTGTCGCCGGGGTCGATGACGTCGTCGACGAGGCCGCGTTCGGCCGCGTAATAGGGGTGCATCAGCTCGGACTTGTACTCCTTGACCAGGCGCTCGCGGGTCGCGTCCGGGTCGGGGGACGCGGCGATCTCGCGCCGGAAGACGACATTGGCCGCGCCCTCGGCGCCCATCACCGCGATCTCGTTCGTGGGCCAGGCGAAGGACAGGTCGGCGCCGATGGACCGGGAGTCCATGACGATGTACGCGCCGCCGTAGGCCTTGCGCAGCACGATGGAGATACGGGGCACGGTGGCGTTGCAGTAGGCGTGCAGGAGCTTGGCGCCGTGCCGGATGATGCCGCCGTGTTCCTGGTCGACGCCCGGCAGGAAGCCGGGCACGTCCACCAGCGTCACCAGCGGGATGTTGAAAGCGTCGCAGGTGGTGACGAAGCGGGCGGCCTTCTCCGAGGCATGGATGTCCAGCACGCCGGCCAGGGTGTTCGGCTGGTTGGCGATCACGCCGACGGTCTGCCCGTCCAGCCGGGCCAGGGCGCACACCACGTTGCGGGCCCAGCCCTCGTGCACCTCCAGGTACTCGCCGTCGTCGACGATCTCCTCGATCACCGCGCGCATGTCGTAGGCGCGTCCGGGGTCGGCGGGGACCAGGGTGGTGAGCGCGTCGGTGCGCCGGTCCGCGGGGTCCTCGCCCCGTACGGGCGCGGCGAGTTCACGGTTGTTGCGGGGCAGCAGCGACAGCAGCCAGCGGACCTCTTCCAGGCAGGCGGCCTCGTCGTCGAAGACGAAGTGGGCGACGCCGGAGGTCCCGGCGTGCACATCCGCGCCGCCCAGACCGTTGTGGGTGATCTTCTCCCCGGTCACGGCCTGGACGACGTCCGGTCCCGTGATGAACATCTGGGCGGTCTCGCGCACCATGAACACGAAGTCGGTCAGCGCCGGGGAGTAGGCCGCGCCGCCGGCACACGGGCCGAGCATCACGGAGATCTGCGGGATCACCCCGGACGCGCGGACGTTGCGGCGGAAGATCCCGCCGTAGCCGGCGAGTGCGGTGACGCCTTCCTGGATGCGGGCGCCCGCGCCGTCGTTGAGCGAGACCAGCGGGGCGCCGGACGCCTCCGCGAGGTCCATGACCTTGTGCACCTTCGTCGCGTGCGCCTCGCCCAGCGCCCCGGCGAACACCCGGAAGTCATGGGCGTAGGCGAAGACGGTGCGGCCGTGCACCAGGCCCCAGCCGATGATCACGCCGTCGCCGTGCGGCTTGCGGGACTCCAGCCCGAAGCCGGTGGCACGGTGCCGGCGCAGCGGTTCGATCTCGGTGAAAGTGCCCTCGTCGAAGAGGAGTTCCAGCCGCTCGTGGGCGGTCAGCTTGCCCTTGGCGTGCTGCCGGCGGGTGGCGGCCGCGTCGGGGCCGCGGCTGACCTCCTCCTTGAGGCGGTGCAGTTCGTCGGTGGCCCGGCCGAGGTCGGGGCGCGGCGGGGCGAGCGACGGGGTCGCGGTTTCCTGAAGGATCGTCATCGGCCGAACGTAGGAACGGCGGCTCGAACCCCGCTGGAGAGCACGCGGCGGCGGCGGCTGCCGGCCGGGTGTGGCCCGGCCCGGCCGCGGCGGCGCGCGACCGTCGTCAGCCGGTGGCGGTCAGCGACTGCCCGAGGTCCACGTCGCCGGACAGTACGGCGTGCTGGAGCTGCTGGAGCCGGGCCGACGGCTCGATGCCGAGCTCCCCGACGAGCGCGTCGCGCAGCCGCTGGTACGCCTCCAGCGCACGCCAGGAGCTGCCGGAGCAGTGCAGTGCGGTCATCAGCTGGGCGCAGAAGTTCTCGTGCATGGGGTGCCGGGCGGCGAGGAAGCAGAGTTCGGGCACCACCTCGGTGTGCCGGCCGAGTTTGAGGTCGGCGTCGATCCGGCGCTCCAGACAGGCCATCCGGTCCTCCTCCAGCCGGAGCACCTCCAGTTCCAGCACCCCTCCCACGGGCACATCGACCAGCGCGGGCCCCTGCCAGACCGCCAGAGCCTTGCCCAGCAGGGCGGAGGCGGCGGCGTAGTCATGGGCGTCGTAGGCGCCGCGTCCCGACAGGGCGAGCTGCTCGAACTCCTGGACGTCGACCTGGCCGGGCTGGACCTGGAGGAGATAGCCGCCGTGCTGGGTGACCAGGACTTCCTTGGCGTTGCGCACGGGGTCGCCGTCCAGGGCCACCGCGATCTTGCGGCGCAGCTGGAGGATGTAGGTCTGAAGGGTGGTGGCCGCGCTGCGCGGCACGTTCTGCCCCCAGATCTCCTCCATCAGCGTGGGCACGGTCACCACATGGTCGCCCTGTAGCGCGAGCAGCGCGAGTATCTGGCGCGGTTTGGCGGCACTCGGCACCAGCGAGACACCGTGCTCGTGGGCGGTCAGCGGGCCCAGAACCTTGATTTCCATGCGTGCTCTCCCCTCGTGAGTCACAACCGCCGGCCACGGGGCCGCGGGTCATCTCGAGCTTCAAGCGAGGTTCGCACCGGGGAGCGCACGAGCCCAGTGAGCCACTCATGAACACAATCATGAAAATGTCATGCCGATGTGGTGAACCAGGCACTGGGGCCTGTGCCTCCGGCGCCCGCAGAATACTGCCTCACCGGACGCCGGGTCGTTGTGCCGAGTAGTTCAGGCCACCCCGACGGACCGTCCGACAACGGAGGGAACAGTCACATGCCCGCGACGCACCGGACCCTGTCTGCCCAGACCACGACCGACACCGCCGCCGACCTCTGCCGTTTCGCCGAACTCGTCGCCCGTGCGGGCCTGGAGCCCGACCTGAAGCGCCGCTACACCAGTGACCCGGCGGCCGTGTTCGCCGAGTTCGGGCTGCTGGGCGCGGAGCCCGTCTACACCGTGCCGTCGCTCCTCATCGAGGATCTCGGACGGCCTGACGCCGCGGCCACCACGCTTTTGACCGGTATCCCGTACGCCGTCTGACGCCGTGGAGACCACGGAGCCCTTCGTCGGCTTCCGCCGCCATCTGCGTGCCGAGGTGGTGCCCGACGAGGCCATCTATCTGCTGTCCGGGCGGGGGGTCACCGCGCTGTTCGGCCGGCCCGCCGAGGTCGTCGCGCCGCTGCTCGACGGGACGCGGACACTGTCGAACCTGCTGACGGAGGCGGCCCGGGAGCTGCCCGCGATGCAGGCCGGTGCGGTGGTGGCCGAGCTGGCGACGGCCGGGCTCATCGGCTACCGCTCCGATCCCGGTGTGCCGTCCGACGGTGCGGCAGCGGCCTTCTGGGATCTGGCGGAGGTCTCCGGACTGCGGTCCGCCCCGCCGCGCCTTCGTCCCACGGTCGAGATCCTGGCCGTGGGACGGGGTGCGGCCGACGGGCTGCGCGCCGCATGCACCGACTCCGGGCTCACGGTGGTCGGGCCCGGCCCCGGCGGCGGCTCGTCCCCGGGCACGGCGGACCTCTCCCTGGTGCTCTGCGACGACTACCTCGCCCCGGACCTGGCGGCGGTCGACACCTGGCACCGTGCGCAGGGCCGGCCCTGGCTGCCGGTGCGACCCGGCGGCGTCGAGCCGTGGGCCGGGCCGGTGTTCCGGCCGGACGCGGGCGCCTGCTGGCGCTGTCTGGCGGACCGGCTGCGCGGTCACCGGCGGGGCGAACTGGCCGTGCAGCGCGCCCTGGGGGCGGACCGCCCGGTGGCGGCGCCCGAGGCCTCACTGGCCGCCGGCCGCGCCATGGGCCTTCAGCTCGCCGTGCTGATGGCGGCGACCTGGCTGGGCGGGATGCGACGGGAGAGCCATGACGCGATCTGTGCGCTGGACACCCTGACGCTGCACACCCGGCACCACGCCGTGCACCGACGACCCCAGTGCCCCGGTTGCGGTGACCCGGGACTGGTGGCGCGGACGGTGAACCGGCCGGTGAAACCGGTCTCACGTACCAAGGCCGCGCACGGCGGCGGCAATCACCGGGCACTGCCCCCCGAGCAGATGCTGGCGCGCCACGGCCATCTGGTGGGGCCGGTGACCGGCGTCGTCAGCGAGATCCGGCGGGCGGACAACGCCCCTGCCGCGCTGCACTGTTACACCTCGGGGCACAACGTGGCGCTCGGCGGCGGGCTGGGCTGGCTGCGTGGCGGGCTGCGCAGCCTCAGCGGCGGCAAGGGCGTCACCGCGGTCGAGGCGCAGGTCAGTGCGCTGTGTGAGGCCGTGGAGCGCTACTCGGGGACGCGGCAGGGCGATGAGCCGGTGATCCGTGACTCGCTGCGGGCGCTGGGCGGCGACGCGCTGCACCCCAACAGCTGCCAGCTGTGGGCGGCGCGGCAGTTCCGTGACCGTGCGAGGTGGAACGCGACCACCTCCCCGCTCCAGCGGGTCGCCGCGACCTTCGACGCCGCCGCGCCCACCGACTGGACCCCGGTGTGGTCGCTGACCCAGCGACGTCAACGGCTGCTGCCCACCTCGCTGTTGTACTTCGGTCCCGCCCCGGACGGCACCCCGCCCACGGTGCCGGCCGACTCCAACGGCAACGCGGCCGGCAGCAGCCTGGAGGACGCCATCGTGCAGGGCTTCCTGGAACTGGTGGAGCGGGACGCGGTCGCCCAGTGGTGGTACAACCGGACCCGGCATGCCGCGCTGGATCTCGACGCCTTCGACGAACCGTGGATCGCCGGGCTGCGCACGGCCTACGAACGGGATCTGCACCGCGAGGTGTGGGCGCTGGATCTCACCTCGGACTTCGGCATTCCGGTGGTGGCGGCCGTCTCGCGGCGGCGGGACAAGGCCGCGCAGGACATCACCTTCGGCTTCGGCGCGCACTTCGACCCGCGGCTGGCGCTGCGCCGCGCCCTGACCGAGATGAACCAGCTGCTGCCGCCGGTGCTGGGCGCCCGCGAGGACGGCACGGGGTACCTCACCCGGGACCGTGACCTGCTCGCGTGGTGGACCGGGGCGACGGTGGGCGGACAGCCGTATCTGCTGCCCGACGGCGGGCAGAGCGCGCGCACACCGGGGAGTTACGGCTACCGGCCGCGGGCCGACCTGCGCGACGACATCGAGGCGGCGGAGCGGCTGGTGGCCGAACGGGGGCTGGAATTGCTGGTCTTGGACCAGACGAGACCGGACGTGGGCATTCCGGTGGTGGCGGTGCTGGTGCCGGGGCTGCGGCACTTCTGGGCGCGGTTCGCCCCCGGCAGGCTCTTCGACGTCCCGGTGGCCGAGGGGCGGCTGGCACGGCCGACCCGCTACGAGGATCTGAACCCCGTCCCGCTCTTCGTCTAGACCGGTAGGTGCGCCCCCCTGAGCCATATGCCAGAGGCCCCGCCCAGCTCCTAAAACCCGCTTCACGGGGCGGTCCAGGCCTGGGTTTGGCCATACTATGCTGTCACGTCCGAGAGCCGCGCAGCCAAGGCACGGGGGGGCATATATGGGTGTCACCGGCGTTCCGTCCGATGCCGACGCGGAGCCGTCACACCAGCGTTCGCGGTGGCCCGCACGGCTGCCCGACCGTGATCTGCCCGCGCCGCGGCTCGCCCGGACCATCACCATCGTGGTGCTCTTATGCCTGTCGATCGTGGTGTCGCTCAACTCCCTTGAGTACAGCGCCAATATGCCGACGCTGGCCGCTTCGGTGGCCATCGTGCTGGCCGTGTTCTTCCTGCAATTCCTGCACTCCTCGTCACGGGCACAGCGCTGGACGACGCGGACGCGGGTGCTGATGCTGCTGACCCAGGCGGTTTTCACCTACGCACCTGTCCTGATCTTCCACCGCACCTGGGTCAGCATGACCGGCCCGCTTGCGGGATCGATTCTCCTGCTGGTGCCGTTTCCGCGGGCGTGGATCCCGTTCGCGGCGACCGTCGCCGTGCCCGCCTCCTTCCAGCTGGTGGTGTCGCTCAGTTGGCTGGAGACGTCGTATCTGGTGCTGTCGACGCTCTTCACGGGCCTGGTGATCTACGGGCTGTCCCGGCTCACCGACCTCGTCCAGGAGGTGCACCACTCCCGCGCCGAACTCGCCCGGCTGGCCGTCTCGCAGGAACGGCTGCGCTTCTCGCGGGACCTGCACGACCTGCTGGGCTACAGCCTCTCCGCGATCACGCTCAAGAGCGAGCTGATCTACCGGCTGGTGCCCGGCCGGCCGGAGCAGGCGCGCGACGAGGTCGCCTCCCTGCTGGACATTTCGCGTCAGGCACTGTCGGATGTGCGCACGGTGGCCAGTGGGTACCGTGACATGTCGCTCGCCGCCGAGGCGGATTCCGCCGCGGCGATCCTGGCCTCGGCGGACGTACAGGCGGATGTCGAGATCGCCTGCGGACATCTGCATCCGGTCATAGACACCGTGCTCGCCACCGCACTGCGCGAGGGTGTCACCAACATTCTCCGCCACAGCAAGGTCGAGACCTGCCGCATCAGCGCCGTCACGGAGGACGAGAGAGTGACGCTGACCCTGACCAACGACGGGGTGCCCGACGATCTGCCCGCGCTCTCCCCCCACAGCGGCAGCGGGATCGGCAATCTCAAGGCCCGGCTCGGTGCGGTCGGCGGCCGGCTGGAGGCGGAACGGACGCGCGACGGGTGCTTCCGGATGGTGGCCGAGGCGCCGACGCGGCCGATCGCCGCGCGCACCACGCAAGACCGGATGGCCGCGAGACCCGCGGCCTGATCGATGCCTGCCCGGCTCCGCGCCGGGCACCTGCCGGCCGGGGGAGACCTGCCATGCTCGCCGTCAAGATCCTGCTCGCCGAGGATGTGCACATGATCCGCGGTGCGCTCATCGCCCTTCTGGAACTGGAACCGGATCTGCGGGTGATCGCTTCCGTGGACCGCGGCGACAAGATCGTGGAAGCCGCGCTCGCCAGCCGGCCCGATGTCGCCGTCGTCGACATCGACCTGCCGGGCATCGACGGGCTGACCGCCGCCGCGGAGCTGCACCAGCGCCTCCCGGACTGCCGCACCCTGATCCTCACCAGCCTCGGGCGGCCGGGGACCCTGCGCCGCGCACTGGCCTCCCAGGTGACGGGCTTCCTGCTCAAGGACGCGCCGCCCGACCAGCTCGCCCAGGCGGTGCGGAGCGTGGCGGCGGGGCGACGCGTCATCGACCCGCAACTGGCCCTGGCCGCCTGGGACTCCCCCGAGAACCCGCTCTCGCCCCGCGAGCTGGAGGTGCTGCGGCTGGCCGCCCGGGGCGCGGACGCCGCGGAGATCGCGGGCTGTCTGTTCCTCTCACAGGGCACCGTCCGCAACTACCTCACCGCGATCGTCACCAAGCTCAACGCCCGCAACCGGATCGACGCGGTCCGGATCGCCGAGGAGGCCGGCTGGATCCCGTAAGGGACGGCCGGCCGGCGGCCGCACGTCCGGCACGGGGTCAGCCGGTCGTGTCCAGCAGCGCGTCCAGCAGCCCGGCGTCCAGGGCCGTCTGGACGGACAGGTCGGTGCCGCCGCCGAACCCCGCGTCCTGCACGGCGGCGCTGACGACGTATTTGCCGTCGACGGCGAACGTGGCGAAGGCCCAGTCGTCGGCCCCCGCGTCCCGTCCGTCCGGCCCGACCAGCCGGGCCCAGGTGCCGTCCAGCGCGAAGCCGAACTCGGTGAAGCGGAAGCGCAGGCCCTGCCCCAGCGCCTTGCTGTACGCCTCCTTCAGCGTCCACAGCCGCACCAGCGTGTCGTTGCGGACCCGGTCGTCCGCGGCGTCCAGCCGCTGCCGCTCGAAGGGGGTGCAGCCCTGCGCCTCCGAGCCGGTGCCGGCCATCCGGCGCGCCGCCAGTTCCACGTCGACGCCCACCCGTCCGCGGCTGGTGATGCCCACCACCATCACCTCCTCGGTGTGGCTGAGGCTGATGTCGATCTGGTCGCAGCCGCGGACGAACGGCCGGCCGCCGGGCTGGTAGGCCAGGTCCACCAGGTCCGGCGCGGTCTCGATGGCCAGCGCCGCGGCGTAGCGCAGCAGCAGCCGCGAGGCCAGGAACCGTTCCTTGGCCCGCGGGTGGGTCAGCGTCTGGTAGCGGTGCCAGTCGCGGCCGAGCACGGGGCGCACCAGGGCCACGTCCTGGATGTGCGGCAGCCACTGCGCCAGCCGCCCGTAGACGAGGACCACGCCGGTGGCGGCCAGGTCGTCATGGACGGTGTGCCACGGTCCCTGCGGGCCGGCGACGGCGCGGGGGCGGCGGAGCGGGGGCCCGGCAGCGGGGGACGCCGGTGCCATGTCAGGCCCGCACCAGCGGGTCGGACAGCGGGCCGGCGTCCAGCGCGGAGAGCACGCCGGCCAGATCGACGGCGTTGCTCTCCGGGCCGCGGCACACCCCGAGACAGACGGGGCCGGCCGAGCCGCCCATCCGCCGTACGAACGGGGTGAGCACGACCTTCGGGCCGATCTCCACGACATGGCTGGGGGTTTCCTGGTCGAGCAGTTGCCGTGCCGCGTCGGCGAACCGGACCGGGGCGGTGATCTGCCGGCTCCAGTACGGCGCGTAGAGCGGCTGGGTGGTGAGCCTGCCGTGCACCGTGGAGTAGTAGGGCAGCCGCGGGGCGCCGCCGGGCAGCCGGCGGGCCACCGCCTCGAAGCGCGGCAGCATCGGCTCCATCAGCGGCGACTGGAAGGAGTGCGACACCTCCAGCATGGTGCAGCGGATACCCCGTTCCTCCAGCCGGGCCCGGACCCGTTCGAGGCCGGCCAGTTCCCCGGAGAGCACGGTCGCCCGGGCGGCGTTGATCGCGCCGATGACGACGCCGGGCTCACCTGCGATCGCCTCGGTGGCCTCGTAGGGCGCGGCGCAGGTGGCCATCATGCCGCCGTTCGACGCCGGGAGGTACTGCATGAACGCCCCGCGCAGGGCGACGAGTTTGGCGGCGTCGGCGAGCGGCAGCGCCCCGGCGGCGGTGGCCGCGGCGTACTCGCCGATGCCGTGGCCGAGCACCGCGACCGGCCGCACCCCGGCCTCCTCCAGGGTGCGGGCGAGGGCGTACTGCACGGCGAACAGCGCGGGCTGGGTGAAGGCGGTCCGGTGGATCCGGCGGTCACCGCTGAGGATCAGGTCGACGACGGACAGGCCGGTGTAGGGCCGCAGGACGTCGGCGGCCTCGTCGAGGTAGCCGCGGTAGCCGGTGGAGTGCAGGTAGAGGCCGGCGGTCATTCCCGGGTGCTGGCAGCCCTGGCCGGTGAAGACGAAGGCGGCGCGGATCCGCCGGCCGCCGCAGGGCCGGATGTCGCGGAGCTGGAGGTAGCGGGTGAGCTCCCGCACGGTGGGGTAGTCCCAGATGTCGGTCGGGTCGATCAGCGGGCCGAACTCCTCCTCGATGTCGCCGTAGAGGCTCAGCGCGGCCACCGAGTCCAGTCCGTACTCCGCGAAGGCGACATCGGCCGCGACCGGCCTGCCCAGGTAGTGCCGCAGGCGTGCGGTGAGCCAGCCCTCGTAGTCCGGTTCGTTCGGCGGGGTGGACGGCGGCGTGCTGTGCATGGCGGGCTCCTCATGGGCAGGTCGGGTACGTCGGTACGGCGACGGGGCGCGCGGGTGGTCAGGCCAGCGCGGATCCGTACAGGTCGTAGCTGCGGCGGCCGTGGAGTCTGGCCAGCACCTCGGCCAGCACCCGGTCCTCCTCCGCGGCCGGGCGGTCGGGCAGCGGCAGGCCCAGGCGGCGGCCCAGGCGGTAGAGCGCGGCGGTCGCCCAGGACGGGTCGGCGAGGAAGGCGTCGGAGCCGGCGCGCTGCTCCCGCCACACCCCCAGGCAGGCGGCCGCGGTCAGTACGAGCGAGTAGCGGTCGGCCAGCCCGAAGGCGTGCGGGCTGGCCAGCGCCTTGCGGTCGTCGGGGGCGATATCGGTGAACGCCTCCCGCAGATCGGCGAGTTCGGTGGTGAAGGCACGGGCGAGGAACCGCAGGGTGCCGCCGGGGGACGCGGCCGTGTCGCCCTCCAATTCGTCGGTGCAGGCCACCAGGGTCGCGGCGAGCGGATCGCCGTCGCCGAGCAGCGCGGGCTCCGACAGGTCCAGCGGCGGCAGCCCGTCGTGGATGCGGAACAGCGCGGCCGGTGCCTCGGGGTCGGCGAACCAGGCGTTGCGGGCGAAGTACGGCAGCTGTGGCAGCAGGCTGACCTGGCGTCCTGCGCTGCCGGCGTGGCCGAGCGAGGTGACCGGCAGATCCCGCAGCTGCTTCTGGAACATGGCGTACGCCCCGGCCTCGGCGAAGGTCGCCTTGCCCAGCACCGCCGACATCTCGTCCATGGACTCGGCGAGCAGCTTGGGCGCCTGGTAGGCGGCAGCGGCGGCGTAGGCGCTCATCTGACGGGGCAGCAGATGCAGGGCGCGGGTGGCGACGGCGGCCAGGCAGTCGCTGAGCAGAAGGTCCAGGAACGCGCCGGTCAGCACGTCCCGCACATGCCGCACGTCGAGCGAGGAGCGGCCGTCGGCGCGGCGCCGGGTGGCGAACCGGGCAACGGTGCGCAGCGCGGTGTCCGCGCCGGACAGCACGATGGACGGGATCAGCCCCCGGATGACGAGGGAGGAGCGCAGGCTCAGCTCGTAGCCGTCGCCGAGGGAGCCGACCAGGGAGTCGCGCGGGACGACGCAGTCGGTGATGCTCAGGCCGCTGAAGTCGGTGCTGCGCATGCCGTTGGTGGCGCGGCGGCCCAGGTTGCGTACCCGTCCTGCGGGGAGCCGTTCGCGGTCGAGCAGCAGCACGGAGTGGGTGCGCCCCCTGGTCTCGCCGGTGCGCGCGAACACCACCAGGCCCGCGGAGCGTGCGGCGTTGGCGATGACGGATTTGCTGCCGTTGAGCCGGAACCCGTCCTCGACGGGCTCCGCCGCGAACTCCTCGCGGACGAAGGCGTTGCCGTGGGCGACCTCGTGGCGGGCGACCGCGATCCGCCGGCCGTCGAGCAGCAGCCGGGCGGCCAGCGCGCACTGGTCGTCCTGGCCTCCGGTCCACACCGGGACGGCCGCGAAGAAGCAGTTCAGTCCGTAGCCGAAGCCCAGGGAGGCGTCACGGCGGAAGACCGGGCGCAGCACCCGGCCCAGGACATCCATCCGCGCCAGCCGGCCGCCGTGGCGCTCGGGCACGAACTCGGCGACGAAGGCGTAGGAGTCCAGCACCGCTTCGGCCGCGGCCAGTGACTCGCCGGCGGCGTCGGCGGCGAGCAGGGCGTCCTGGCCGCAGGGGTTGTGGGGGTCGTCGAGCGGGCCGAACGCGGACTCCAGGCGGTCGATGCGGTCCTGCGCCGGGCCGCTCATCGCACGCTCCCGACCGGCAGCAGCTGCTGGATGTCCGGCTCGATCTGCTGGTGCAGCGGCCGTAGCTCGCCCTGGAGGAACTGCCGTCGCATGGCGGCGCGTTCGACCTTTCCGCTGGTGGTGCGGCGGACCGTGCCGGGCCGTACCAGCAGCACCGCGCCGGCCCGTACGTCGTACTCCTCGGTGAGGGCCGCACCGATCGAGGAGGTGAGGGCGGCGAGGTCGATGTCGTAGCGGCTGCCGGCCCGCAACTCCTGTACGACGACGACGCGTTCGGGCTCGCCGGGGACCACGAAGGCGGTGACGGCGCCGAAGAGGGCGCTGAGGCGCTGGACGGTGGTCTCCAGGTCCTGCGGATAGAGGTTGCGGCCGGCCACCACGATCATGTCCTTGAGGCGGCCGGTCACATAGAGCCGGCCGTCCTCGCGGGTGCCGAGGTCGCCGGTGCGCAGATAGCCGCCGCGGCCGGCCGCGGTGGTGCCGTTGAAGGCCGCGGCGGTCTCGGCGGGGCGGCGCCAGTAGCCGCGGGCGACGCTGTCGCCGCTCAGCCAGATCTCGCCGATCCGTCCGTCGGGGAGCGGCTTGCGGGTGACCGGGTCGACGATCAGCAGTTCGCCGTCGGCGGGCTCCCCGCAGTCGGTGAGCAGGCGCCGCGGGGCACCCTCGGCGGGGGCCCGCAGCTCATGGGTTTCCAGGGCGGCGGCGTCGGCGGTCAGCTCGCGGCGCTCGGTCCCGGCCGGTGCGCCGGACGCCAGCAGGGTCGCCTCGGCGAGGCCGTAGCAGGGGGTGAGGACCTCGGGGCGCAGGCCGGCCGGGGCGAACCGTTCGGCGAAGGCGCGCAGTGTGGCCGGGCGCACCGGCTCGCCGCCGCTGACGGCGGTCTCCCATCCGGACAGGTCCAGGGTGGCGAGCTGCTCGTCGGTGACGCGCCGTACGCACAGGTCGTAGGCGAAGTCCGGGGCGCCGCTGACCGTGACGTGGTGCTGCCCGATCGCCTCCAGCCAGCGCACCGGGCGCCGGACGAACGCCTCGGGCGAGAGCAGCACACTGCTGCCGCCGAGCCACAGCGGGTGCAGCAACTGGCCGATCAGGCCCATGTCGTGGTGGAAGGGCAGCCAGCCGCCGAGGCGGGCGCCGGGCAGGGTGTGCAGCACTCGGCTGATCGCCCGCTGGTTGGCGAGGAGGTTGTCGTGGGTGACCACCACTCCGCGGGGTTCGCGGGTGGAGCCGGAGGTGTACTGGAGGAAGGCGACCGTGTCGCCGGGCAGGTCCGGTTCCTGCCAGGCCCGGGAGGCGGGGACGACCTCGGCGGCAAGGCAGGGGATATGGCCGTGACCGTGCCGGGCGAGCAGCCGGGAGACGTCCGGTGCACCGGCCCCGTCGGCCAGTGCGAGGAGGGGCGCGGCGTCCTTGACGATGCCGGCGAGGCGGGCTTCCAGGTTGCCGCGGCCGTCGGGCGGCGGCACCGGGACGGCGAGGGCGCCGGCGTAGAGGCAGGCCAGGAAGCTGATGGCGAACAGCCTGCGGTCGCTGTGCACGATCAGCACGCGCTCGCCGGCGGCCCCGCGGTCCTGGAGCCAGCCGGCCAGCCGCCGGGCGCCCTCGTCCAGCGCCCGGTAGGTCACCACTTCGGGCTGTGCCCGCCCCTCGTATTCGGGCAGCACGATCAGCGCTTCCCGGTCGGGCGTCTGGGCGGCCCTGGAGCGGACGAGTTGGGTGAAGTTGTGGTTGCCGTTCAACGCCTCCCCCTCACATGTCGTGGTGTACGGGCCCGGTCGGCCCCTGCGGCGGTGCGTTGCGGTCGCCGGGCACGGCCCGTCCGGCGGTGTGCGACTGCCGGTGGTGCGGTGCGCGCGGCGGCCGCGCGGTCATGGCGTGGACCAGCCGACGGGTGAGCGGCGCGGGCCGTGTGCGCGGCCCCATCCGGCGCGGGGCGGCAGCGGCTCGCCGGCTCCGGAGCCGGCCTCTTCACCGGCCCGCAGCACGGCGAGCAACACGGCCGTGACGGCGGCCAGTTCGGCCTCGTCCGGTCTCCCCCGGACCACGGTGAACCGTATGTCGTTGGCCATGCCCGCAGGATGCGCCGGGCCGCTCGAAGGGAACTCGTGTCCGGCCGCAAAGATCGCTATACGGTCCGGACGCGGGCGGAAACGGCCGGAGCCGAGGACCGGTGGGTCCTCGGCTCCTGGGGTGCGCGTGCGCGCCGGTATCAGCGGATGACGCGCTGGTAGGCCATGTGCACGGTCCGTTCGGTGGTGACGTCTGCGATCTCGGAGACCTCCCGCAGCCGGTCCTCGGCCTGCGGGTCGTGCAGCGCGGAGACGCAGGCGTCGCCGTTGCGCCACCACGACAGCCCGAGGTAGGTCATGGGGCTGAGGGTGGAGCGCAGCAGGTCGCTGCCGCCGAAGCCGCCGAGCCGGGACCAGCGGTCCGTCAGTGCGCCGAAGCGGTGCTCGAACTCCGCGCCCGAGCCGCGGACCCGGACGTGGGTGAGCACGACATCGGCGTCGCCGACGGCGGCGTCGTGGTGCAGCAGCCGGCCCACGCTGACGGCCTGGTCGGCCTCGGTCTCCACGAGCGCGCCGAGGCGGCGCACCCGGTCCAGGAAGGTGTCGTCGTGGACGACGTCCAGAAAGTTGCGCAGGCTGCGCCAGTGCCCCAAGTGCACGTACACATGGGGCTGTTCGATGAGCCGCACGGTCACCAGGAAGTCGAATCCCTGTTGTCTGCGCAGGAATTGGGAGTGTTCGTGGAACTCCCGCTCGAACTTACCGGTGTCGCCCTTGACGCGGAACCGGTTGATGACGGTGACGGGCCCGTTGAGGTCACGTCCGGGCATGTGCTTCCTCCGCGAACTGCTTGGCATGGCGCAACGTGGTCGAGCTGTTGGTCCCCAGTGCCCTGCGCACCAGGGTGCGGGCCTCTTCGAGCGTCGCCTCGGCCCCGAGCGTCTGGCGCACCCCCTCGGGATCGAGGGTGACAGTGTGCCAGGAGGTGGCGACGACACCCGTGCCGTGCGGCGCGCGTGGCGCTATTTCCCACCGGCCGGTGTGGCCGGCCATCGCGACGGGCACCCGTAGCTGCTTGTAGACGATCTCCGCGCGGTCGGCGAAGCAGACCCGCACGGAGGTGGTGTTGTGGGTGGAGCCGTCCGGACTGCGGGTGTCCATGTCCAGGTGCTGGAGGCCCGGTTCGTCCTCGGTCAGCTCCAGCCGTGCCACGTGCGGCAGCCGCTCGGGCCACCGGTCGGCGCGGTCGAGGAAGGCGTAGACATCGGCGGCGGCACCGTCGATCTCCACCGAGTCACTGAAGGTGAAGGTGGTCTCGTGGCGCCGGCCGGCGAGTTCGGCGGCGTTCTTCAGCGCCTCCAGTTCGGCGCGGCTGTTGCGGTCGACCGCCTGCTCGATGAGGGCGACGGCGGCCGGATCGTCGCCGACGGCCCGGTAGTCGTGCAGCAGCACCACCCGGCAGCCGCCGTCGTCATCGGGCTGTATCCGCCAGGTGCCGCCCATCGACGCCACGGGCGCGGCGGAGACGACCTGGCGGAAGGTGATGGTGTGGGTGGCGGGGTCGAGGGTGCGGCGCGACGTCCAGTTGCGTACCTCGCCGTTGGCGAACGCCCAGATGTGCAGCAGCTGTTCGCCCCGGGCCTCCTCCAGCACCTCGACATGCACGGTCGGCCCGAAGACCTGCGGCCAGGCGGTGACATCGGCGACCAGGGCGTAGACGGTGCCGGGCGGGGCGGCGACCGGGACGGTGTGCTCGGTGACATGGGTTGTGCCGGTGGTGGTAACGGTCGGCGCCACGGCGGACCTTCCCTTCGTTACGCGCCGCGCAGGCGGCGGCATCAGACTGGCAGGGGGTGCTTGAGCGGAGCTGGAGCATGGGTCGGACGGGGTCCGGACCGGCGGCGGGCGGGCCTCAGCCCTGCGCCCAGGCGGGGCGGTCGCAGATCTCCACCACGGCGGCGCCCCAGCTGTAGCCCGCTCCGACGCCGACGAGCACGACCCGGTCGCCCGGCACGGCCCGCCCCGAGGTCACGAGGTGGTCCAGGCCGGCGAACTGGTCACCGGCGCCGAGGTGGCCGACGGTGCGGCTCCACTCCCAGGTGGTGCGGGCGGGGTCGATGCCGTACGGCCGGTAGTAGATGGCCTCCAGACGGCGGCGGCCGAAGTGCGGCAGCACCACCCACTCCGCCTCGGCCAGCTCCAGGTCCGCGTCCGCCAGGGCCTGTTTGACGACGGTGCGCTGGCCGGTGTTGGCGCGGCTGATGGCGAAGGACATGCCGACCCGGCCGACGAAGGCGCGCTTGGCCTCCTCGAAATCGACCGGGGTGCGGTGGCTGAAGGGGGCCGGGCCGAAGGGTTCGTCGCCGCGGTGCATCGGCTCCAGTTCGGGGTCGGCGAGCAGCGCCAGCGACCGCAGCCGGGCGAAGCCGCCCAGCCGCGAGAGCACCAGGGCACTGGCCCCGTCGGCGTAGGGGGTTCCCGGGTCGGTGCGCCAGCGGTCGATGCCGGGGGCGCAGAACCGGTCGGCGGCGCTGAGCAGGGCGTCCCGTCGTCCTGCGGCGGCGGTGAGGTAGGCGGTGGCGAGGTCGAGGGCGGCCATCCCGCCGTTGGACATCTGGCGGATCTCGATGGCCGGGCAGGTGTTGCCGACCGCCTCCCGCTGGATGTAGGAGGCGACCGGCCACAGGTCCTGGCCCTGGTGGTAGGTGTCGGCGTGCAGGATCAGCGCGATGTCGCCCGGGGCGGACGCGGCCCTGGCGAGCGCCGCGCGGGCGGCCGCCGCGCCCATCTCGGCGGCCGACTCGTCCGGCGAATGGGCCACCGACAGCATGCCGGTCGCCCGTGCCACCTGGGGCGGGCAGCTTCCGTCGGCGACGGCGTCGGCGATCGATAACGAGGAGGGCAGCCTGGTCGCGGTCCCCCGGATGAAGATGTCGTCCACTCGCACAGCCACTCCTGGAGTGTGGTTCGCGGCCGGCGCGGCCGGGTGCCCGGCGGCGCGCCGGCGGGTTCAGTCGGCAACGGCGGCGGTCGGCAGCGCCCGGGAGCGGTCCTCGCCGGTGCGCGCACCGGACAGCAGCACATAGCGGACCGCGTCGAGCAGGGCCCGCCAGGACGCGGCGACGGTGTTCTCGTCCACGCCGACGGTGCCCCAGCGGCGCTGTCCGTCGCTGAAGCTGATCAGCACCCGGGCGGCCGCGCCGCTGCCGCCGCCCGCTCCGGCGCTGCCGGGCAGCACCCGCACCTGGTAGTCGACGACCTCCAGCGCGGTGAGCTCGGGGAAGAACGGGTCGAGTGCGGTGTGCAGCGCGCGGTCCAGGGCGTTGACCGGTCCGTTGCCCTCGCCGGCGGCGCTCAGCGGTACCCCGTCGACCCGCAGCCGTACGGAGGCCTGGGTGCGGGTGCCGCCACCCGGCTGCCGGTCCACGCCGACCCGCCAGGTCTCGACGTCGAAGGGACACTCCAGCGATCCGGCGACGGCCCCCTGGAGCTCCTCGCACAGCAGCAGTTCGAACGAGGCGTCCGCGGACTCGAAGCTGTAGCCGCGGCTCTCCAGGTCCTTGATGCGGGCGGCGGCGCGGGCGACCGGCTCGGAGCCGGCCTCGACGTCGTAGCCCAGTTCGCGGGCCTTGAGCTCCACGGAGGAGCGGCCTCCCATGTCGGAGACGAGGGTGTGCATCGCGTTGCCGACCAGCGCCGGGTCGATGTGCTGGTAGAGGCCGGGGTCGACGCGCAGCGCGGAGGCGTGCAGGCCTGCCTTGTGGGTGAAGGCGCCGGCACCGACGTACGGGGCGGCGGCGCGCACCGGAATGCCGGTCAGTTCGGCGACGGACCGGGCGGACAGGCTCATCTCCCGCAGCTGTTCGAGGGAGACCACCTCCAGGCCGCGCTGGAGCAGCAGATTGGCCGCGACGGTGAAGAGGTCGGCGTTGCCGCAGCGTTCGCCGTACCCGTGGGCGGTGCCCTGGACGTGGTCGGCGCCGGCGTCGACGGCGGCGAGGGTGTTGGCGACCGCGCAGCCGGAGTCGTTGTGGCAGTGGATGCCGAGGCGGACGCCGGTCGCGGTACGGGTGTCGTCGACCACCGCGCCGATCCGGTCCGGCAGTCCCCCGCCGTTGGTGTCGCACAGCACCACCGCCTCCGCGCCCGCGTCGGCGGCGATCCGCACCACCTCCAGGGCGTATTCGCGGTTGAGGCGGTAGCCGTCGAAGTAGTGCTCGGCGTCGACGAAGACCCGCCGGCCGGCGTGCACGAGGAAGCGCACGGTACTGCCGATCATGGCGAGGTTCTCGGCGAGGGTGGTGCGCAGGGCCAGTTCGACATGGCGCGGGTGGCTTTTGGCGACGATGGTCACCACCGGTGTGCCGGCGGAGACCAGCGCACGCACCTGCGCGTCGTTGGACACCATCGCGCCGGGCCTGCGGGTGGCCCCGAAGGCGGCCAGCTGCGCGGTGCGCAGGTCCAGTTCCTGTTCCGCGCGGCGGAAGAACTCGGTGTCCTTGGGGACCGCTCCCGGCCATCCCCCCTCGATGAACCCGACGCCGAAGGCGTCCAGATGGCGCGCGACGGCGAGTTTGTCCTCGACCGTGAGCACCATGCCCTCCTGCTGCGTTCCGTCGCGCAGGGTGGTGTCGTAGAGCTGGAAACGCTGCTCGGCCATGGTCCCTCCGTCCCTGACTCACGCCGCCCTCGGTCGGCGGCTCGGAGCGGTCACGGTCGGGCGGTGGGGTGGAGCGGGGATGGAGGGCCGCTCAAGCCGCCGTGAGAGGCCGCCGCGGGGCGCCGGGGCGGCGGCACGGGCGGGGCGAGGGGGGCGCAGGACGGCGCGACCTGCTACCGGCAGAAGGTGGGCAGGACGACGGGACCGCCGGCCGGCGCCGGGCCGGCCGGCGGTGGGACCGGAGCCCGCCGGGAACGCTGCTGTGCCTGCTCGCCGTCTCGCGCTCAGGCGGCGACCTCGACGCTGGAGTGGTCGCCGACGACGAGGCGGGAGCAACGGGTGCGGACGGCCGACGAGACCGTCGCGTCCCGGCCGATGACCGAGCCGCTGACCCCGCCGACGCGCCGGACCGTCGCCCCGTCCAGCATGATGGAGTACTCCACCTCCGCCGCGGTCAGCACACAGTCCCGGCCGACGGAGGTGTGCGGGCCGATGTGGCTGTCCTCCACCACGGTGCCGGCGCCGACGATGACCGGGCCGGTGATGCGGGAGCGTATGACCCGGGCGCCCTCCTCGATCACGACCGGGCCGGTCACCTCGCTCGCCCCGTCCACGTCGCCGAGCACGGAGGGCGCGAGCCGGTCGAGGAGTTCGCGGTTGCAGTCCAGGACGTCCTCGACCTTGCCGGTGTCCTTCCAGAAGCCGGAGTAGATCCGTGCCCGCACCTCCGCGCCGTGGGACACCATCCACTGGAGCGCGTCGGTGATCTCCAGTTCGCCGCGGGCGCTCGGCTCGATCGCGGCGACCGCTTCGTGGACGGCCGGGGTGAAGAAGTAGACGCCGGTCATCGCGAGGTCGCTGCGCGGCTCGGCGGGCTTCTCCGCGAGCCGCACCACCCGGCCGTTCTCGTCGATCTCGGCGACCCCGAACGCCCTGGGGTCCGGCACCTTGTGCACCACCACCTGGGCGGCGGGCCGGTCCTCCCGGAACTGCCGGGCGATGTCGGCCACCCCGTCGGTGAGCATGTTGTCGCCCAGGTACATCACGAAGTCGTCGTCGCCGAGGAAGTCCTGAGCGATGGTGATGCAGTGCGCGAGGCCGAGCGGTGCGTGCTGCCGGATGTAGGTGAGCTCGACGCCGAGGCCGGTGCCGTCGCCGAGCGCGGCCGCGATCTCCTTGCCGCGGTCCCCGACGATCAGTCCGACCTGGGTGACCCCGAGGGCGCGCAGGTCTTCCATCACATGGACGAGCACCGGGCGGTTGGCGATCGGGATCAGCTGCTTGGGCATGGAATGGCTGAACGGGCGCAGCCGGCTGCCCAGCCCGCCGGCCAACACGAGTGCCTTCATGGGAAGTCCTTCCTCACCGCGTCGCCGGCCGCCGCTGCACGGCGGCGGGCGGCCTGGGACCTGCCGCCGCAGAATGCGGCGGGCGGGTCGCGGCGCGCTCAACCCCCGCTGGTTTTCCGGCCCGTTGTCCGACGGACCGGGCGTACAGCGGCTCAGCGGGCCGGAGACGGTTCAGCGGTGCGCAGCCGGGCGCTCTCCGCTTCCGTCAGCCCCCAGTCGGCGAGCAGCCGCGGGCAGGGCCCGTCGGGCGCCGCCGCCGGGTCCGGCCCTGCGGGGGTGCGTCCGAACCGGGGCGCGGGGGCGGGCTCGACGACCTCGTCGGTGCGCAGGAAGGTGCCGCGTGCCCGGTGGTGCGGGTGCCCGGCGGCCTCCCGCAGACTGAGCACGGGGGTCACACACGCCTGGGTGCCGTCGAAGGCCGCGGTCCACTCCGCGCGGGTACGGGTCGCGAACCGGTCCGCGAACTCGCGCCGGAGGACAGGCCAGTTGGCGGTGTCGTCCCGGTCCGGCAGCCGGTCGGCGGCCAGTCCGAGACCGGCCAGCAGCGCCGTGTAGAAGCGCTCCTCCAGCGCGCCGACCGCGACATGCTCGCCGTCGGCACAGGTGTAGACGGCGTAGAAGGGCGCCCCGCCGTCGAGGAGGTTGCCGCCCCGGTCCGCCCGCCACTGGCCCGCCTGTGCCATGGCCAGCAGCATGCCCGTCAGCGAGACGGTGCCGTCCACGATGGCCGCGTCCACCACCTGGCCCAGCCCGGAGCGCGACCGTTCGAAGAGCGCGGCGAGGAGACCGGCGACCAGCAGCATCCCGCCGCCGCCGAAGTCACCGAGCAGGTTGACCGGCGGGACCGGAGGGCCGCCGGCCGGACCGATGGCGTGCAGCACACCGGTGAGGCCGATGTAGTTGATGTCGTGGCCGGGGGCCTGCGCCAGCGGCCCGTCCTGGCCCCACCCGGTCATCCGGCCGTACACCAGCGCGGGGTTGCGGGCGCGGCACACCTCGGGTCCGACGCCGAGCCGCTCGGCCACCCCGGGCCGGAAGCCCTCGACCAGCACATCCGCGCCGTCCACCAGCCGCAGCAACAGACCGGTGTCGGCCGGGTCCTTGAGGTCCAGGGCGACCGGGCGGCGGCCGCGGTCGAGGATGCGGTGCCATGCGGCGAAGGCACGCTCCTGGCCGGGCCGGTCGACGCGGATCACCTCGGCGCCGAGGTCGGCGAGCATCATGCAGGCGTACGGGGCGGGGCCGATCGCGGCGAGTTCGAGCACCCGCAGCCCGTGCAGCGGGCCGCCGCTCACCGTGAGTCCCGGTGGTGCGAAACGGGCGCGGCGGGTGGGACGGCAGCGGGGCGGGGCGGTGTACCGGCGGGCGAGCGGCCGGCGGCGGAGGAAGGCGGCATCCGCGGAGGGTGACAGCGGCCGCTGCACCGGGCCTTGAGGGGCTCTCGCGCCGCGCCGACACCCGCCCGCGCGCGGTTCGAGCCGGAGGCGAGTTCCCCGGTCCATAGTGGGCCTGCCCCTCCTGCACCACGACCGAAGGAATCCGATGGCCACCCGGATGCCGGCGAGCAGCCGCCCGCACAACGGCGAGGACGGCACTCCCGTCCTCAGCACCCGCGCCCTCAACCGTGCCCTGCTGGCACGCCAGTTGCTGCTGCGGCGCCATCGGCTGGGCGTCCTCGACGCGGTCACCCGGCTCGTCGGACTCCAGGCCCAGGCACCCAGCCCGCCCTACATCGGCCTGTGGACCCGCCTGGACGGGTTCGCGATCGAGGATCTGGCGGGTGCCCTTGAGGACCGTTCCCTGACCCGAATCGCCGTGATGCGCAGCACGGTGCATCTCGTCACGGCACAGGACTGCCGCACGCTGCGCCCGCTGACCCAGCCGGCCCTGGACCGCGACCTGTGGGTGGGCAGCGGGTCCGGCAAGGCGGTGGACGGGGTGGTGGACCCGGCCGAACTGGCCGCCGTCGCACGCGCCGCGCTGGCCGAGGCGCCGCTGACGACCGCGGAGCTGGGCGAGGCGTTGCAGCAGCGCTGGCCCGAGGTGGCGGCGCGGCATCTGGCCTACGCGGCGCGCACGCTGCTGCCGCTGGTGCAGGTGCCGCCGCGCGGGATCTGGGGAGTGGGCGGCCGGACGCGGTACGCCACCGCCGAGTCCTGGCTCGGCGAGCCGCTGACGGCCGGGCCCTCCCTCCAGGAGGTGGTGCTGCGTTATCTGGCGGCATACGGCCCGGCCACCGTGAAGGACGTGCAGATCTGGTCGGGGCTGACCCGGCTGCGGCCCGTTCTCGACGGTCTGCGGGACCGGCTGCGCACCTTCCGGGACGGCGCCGGCCACGAGCTGTTCGACGTGCCCGGAGCGCCGCTGCCCGACCCGGACCTCCCCGCCCCCGTGCGGTTCCTGCCGGAGTTCGACAACATCCTGCTGTCGCACGCCGACCGGGGCCGCATCATCACCGACGAGGACCGCCGGCGGATCTTCACCCGCAACGGCATCGTCCGTGCCACCTTCCTCGTCGACGGCTTCGTCCGCGGCATGTGGGCCATCGACCGCGCCCGTGACGGTGCGGTGCTGCGCGTCGAGCCGTTCGCTCCGCTCGGCGCGCCGGACCGTGCCGCCCTGTCGGAGGAGGGCGCCCGCCTGCTGGCGTTCGCCGCGGCCGACGCCCGCGCGCACGACATCCGCTTCGCACCGCCCGGAGGGTGACCGCGCCCTCCCGTCTTGGCCGGTGCGCCCGGTACGACCCCCTGCCCCGGGCGGACGAGCCGCCCGGCCTTCCCGAGAGGAACCCGCCATGCCCCACGCACCGTTCACCGGCCGGACCGTCGTCGTCACCGGAGGCGGCACCGGCATCGGCCGCGCCACCGCGCTCGCCTTCGCCGAGCAGGGCGCCGCCGTGCTCGTCACCGGCCGCCGCAAGGAACGGCTGGCCGAGACCGCCGCCGCACACTCCGCGGTCGTCCCGGTGACCGCCGATGTCACCACCGAGGCGGGCGCCGAGGCGGTCGCCGAGGCCGTGCGCGAGCGCGGCGGGACGGTGGATGTGCTGGTGCACAACGCCGGCATCTTCCGCTTCAGCCCGCTGGCGGCCCTGGACGTGACCGCCGCCCGGGAGGTCCTCGACACCAACGTGCTGGGCCCGGTCCTGCTCACCAAGCATCTGCTGCCGCTGCTGCGTTCGCCGGGCGGCAGCCTGGTGCTGGTCTCCAGCCGCGGCGGCCACAACCCGGGCCCCGGCAGCTCGCTGTACTCGGCCAGCAAGGCGGCCGTGCACAGCCTGACGCGCAGCTGGGCGGCCGAACTGTCCGCACAGGGCATCCGGGTCAACGCGGTCGCCCCCGGCTTCGTCCGTACCGACGCCTACGCCGCCAACGGCCTGGCGCCGCAGGAGGTCGAAGGCCTCTTCGCGGGGGTCGCCCACGGCATCCCGCTGGGCCGGGTCGCCGAGACCGACGACATCACACCCTGGATCGTCCAGCTGGCCCATCCGTCGTCCGCCCTGGTCACCGGCCAGGTCATCACCATCGACGGCGGGATGGACGTGGGCGGGCCGCAGGGCGGCTGACCCGCCGCGACGCCCTGGTCCAGCCGGGCTCGACCCGGCGTTCAGGCCGCACTTCTAGCCTCGGTGCGACCGAGGCAAGCCGCAGCGCTGGAGGGGACGTTCCTATGAGCCCGGCCATCACCCCGTACCGCATCGACATTCCGCAGCCGGAGATCGACGACCTCCGCCGGCGGCTCGCCCGGACCCGCTGGCCGGAGGCGGAGACCGTCGCCGACCGGTCCCAGGGCGTCCCGCTCGCGGTCATGAAGGACCTGTGCGCCCACTGGGCGGAGCGCTACGACTGGCGGGCCACCGAGGCCCGGCTGAACGCGCTGCCGCAGTTCCGTACGGAGATCGACGGGCTGGGCCTCCACTTCCTGCACGTCCGCTCCCCGCACCCCGGCGCGGTACCGCTGCTGATCACCCATGGCTGGCCCGGCTCGGTGGTGGAATTCCTCGACATCATCGGCCCGTTGACCGATCCCGCGGACCCGGCCGACGCGTTCCACGTGGTGTGCCCGTCGCTGCCGGGCTACGGCTTCAGCGACAAGCCGTCCGAGGCAGGCTGGGGCGCCGAGCGGATCGCGGCGGCGTGGCAGGAGCTGATGGCGCGGCTGGGGTACACCCGCTATGCGGCGCACGGGGTGGACTGGGGTTCCTTCATCTCGGCGGTGATCGGCGAGACCGACCGCGGCAGCCTGCTGGGGCTGCATCTGACGATGCCGTTCGCCCGGCCGCCGCAGGAACAGGCCGAGCTGTCCGAGCGGGACCTGGCCGGGCTGGCCGCCATGAAGCGGTTCCAGCAGGAGGAAGGCGGCTACTCGGTCCTCCAGACCACCCGGCCGCAGACGCTCGGATACGGGCTGACCGACTCCCCCGCCGGCCAGCTCGCCTGGATGGCCGAGAAGTACTGGGCGTGGAGCGATCACGACGGGGACCTGGAGAAGGTCATCTCCCGCGACCGGCTGCTGGACGCCGTGTCGGTGGCCTGGTTCACGGCATCGGCCGCGTCGTCGGCCCGGATCTACTGGGAGAGCCAGAACAAGCTCGCGCTGGCCCCCGTCCACGTGCCCACCGCCGTCGCCAACTACCCGAAGGACGGCCGGATGCCGCGGCCCTGGATCGAGGGCCGCTTCACCGATCTGCGGGACTGGAAGGACCACGAGCACGGCGGTCACTTCCCGGCTCTGGAACAGCCCGAGAACCTCGTCCGCGACCTGCGCGCGTTCTTCCGCACCCTGCGCTGACCCCCGCCTCTCCTGGAAAGGACTCATCGTGACGACCTCTGCCACCGGACCCGGCGCGGCCACCGACGCCAAGACGTTCCCCTATCAGCGCAGGTGCCCCTTCAGCCCGCCGGCCGAGTACACGGCGATGGCCGAGCAGGATGTCTCGGAGGTGACGCTGACCGGCTCCGGGCTGCGGATATGGACGGTGACCGGCTACCACACCATCCGCAAGCTGCTCACCGATCCGCGGGTCAGCGCCTCGCGCAAACACGCCAACTTCCCCTTCTACTTCGTGGCGCCGCCGGAGTACCGCACCGAGACCTCCTTCATCGGGTACGACGGCGCGGAGCACACCGCGACCCGGCGCAAGGCCGCGCTGACGTTCACCAACCGGCAGGTGCAGCGGCTGCGCCCGCGTATCGAGCAGATCGTCGACGAGCACCTCGACCTGATGCTGGGCATGCAGCCGCCGGTCGATATGCACCGGGTGTTCTCGCTGGCGGTGCCGATGACCGTCATCTGTGAACTCCTCGGCATCCCGCAGGACAAGCACGACTTCTTCATCAAGCACGGCACCGCCCTGCTCGGCGGCCACAGCTCCACGGAGGAGCGGCAGGCCGCCATCGTCGAGGTCAACGCCTATGTCGACGAACTGATCCAGCTCAAGAAGCGCGAACCGGGCGACGATCTGCTGAGCCGGGCGATGGCCGACTACGCGGCGTCCGGCGAGGAGTACACCGACCGGGACCTGTTCAACATGGTGCGGCTGCTGATGAACGGCGGGCACGAGACCACCGCCAGCCAGATCTCGCTGGGCACCGCCTGCCTCCTGGAGAACCCCGACCAACTGCAACTGCTGCTGGACGACCCGGCGCTGGTCAAGCCCGCCGTCGAGGAGCTGGTGCGGTTCGCCACCATCGGGGACACCGCGGTACCGCGCGTCGCGCTGGAGGACCTGGAGATCGGCGGGCAGGTCATCCGCAAGGGCGACGGCATCCTGTGCCTGGGGCTGGCCGCCAACCGGGACCCGGAGACCTTCCCCGAGCCGGAGAAGCTCGACATCACCCGCGGCAGCCGCAAGCACCTCGGCTTCGGACACGGCGTGCACCACTGCATCGGCGCGGACCTGGCGCGGCTGGAGCTGGAGATCGTGTGGAGCAAGCTCTTCCGGCGCATCCCGGACCTCCGGCTGGCCAAGCCGTTCCTGGAGATCCCGCGCAAGGAAGGCGCGGTCATCTACGGGCTGTGGGAGCTGCCGGTCACCTGGTGACCTCCCGGGCCCAACCGGCGTCGCACCGGCGCCCGTTGGCCCTCTTCACGATTGTCCGCCGGCCGTCATCCGACGAGGAGAGCTCCATGGCCAAGATCACCTATCGGCATCCGAACGGAACCGAGACCGTCGTCGACGTCCCGGTGCCCAACACCGTGATGCGCGGCGCGAAGATCAACAACATCGACGGGATAGAGGCCCAGTGCGGCGGTTCCGCCCAGTGCGGCACCTGCCATGTGTACATCGACGAGGCCAACGCGCTGCCGCTGCCCGAGATGCACGAGTCCGAGGACGACGTCCTCTACGGCACTGCCGCCCCGCGCCGCGCGAACAGCCGCCTCAGCTGCCAGCTGCCGGTCTCCGACGAGATCGACGGGCTCGTGGTGCATCTGCCGGAGACCCAGAGCTGATGGCAGCGCCGTCGGTCGTCGTCATCGGCGCGGGGCAGGCCGGCTCGGACACCGCCGCCGCGCTGCGGTCCCAGGGCTTCGGCGGGCGGATCACCTTGGTCGGCGCCGAGGGCGTCCTGCCCTACCAACGGCCCCCGCTGTCCAAGCAGTTCCTCGCCGGCACCCGCAGCAGCACCGGTCTCGCCCTGCGCCCCGCCTCGTTCCACACCGCCCAGGACATCGAGTTCGTGGGCCGGGATCCGGCCGTGCGCCTCGACCGGGCCGGCGCCCGGGTCCTCCTCGCGTCCGGACGCTCCCTCGGCTATCAGCACCTGGTCCTGGCCCTCGGCGCACGCCCCCGCCGGCTCCCCGTTCCCGGCGCCGGGCTGGACGGGGTGCTGACCCTGCGCACCCTCACGGACGCCGGCCGGCTGCGCGACGGGATGCGCAACGCCGGGCATCTCCTGGTGATCGGCGGCGGTTTCGTGGGGCTGGAGGTCGCCGCGACGGCACGGGCGGCCGGGCTGGAGGTGACCGTCGTCGAGGCCGGGGCCCGCCTGTTGACGCGTTCGGTCAGCGGCGCGATGTCGGCGCATCTGCTCGCCGAGCACCGCGCGCACGGCGTCCGGGTACTGCTCTCCCGCGAGGTGACGGCCCTGCGCGGCGACGGCGCGGGCCAAGTGCGGGAGGCCGAACTGGACGGCGGGGAGCGGATCGCGGCGGACCTGGTGGTCGTCGGCATCGGCGCGGTGCCCGAGGTCGGGCCGGCCGCCGACGCCGGTCTGGCCGTGGACGACGGCATCCTCGTCGACGCCTTTCTGCGCACCAGCGACCCCGCCGTCCATGCGGTCGGCGACTGTGCCCGGTTCCCCGGCCCGCACACCGGGCGCCCGATCCGCCTGGAATCGGTGCAGAACGCGGCCGACCAGGCGCGGTGTGTGGCGGCCACGCTCTGCGGGGCGGCCCGGCCGTACGCGGCGCTGCCGTGGTTCTGGACCGAGCAGTACGGGCTGCGGTTGCAGATCGCCGGGCTCGGCGACGGCCACGACCGGGTGGTGACCGTCGGCGATCCGAGCACCGGCCGGTTCTCCCTGCTCTGTTACCGGGGCCGGCAGCTGCTCGCCACCGAGTCGGTGAACCAGCCGGCCGACCACATGATCACCCGGCGGCTGATGGGCACGGGAGGGCCGCTGCCGACCCCCGAGGAGGCGGCGCGGCCCGGATTCGGCTTCAAGGCCTTTCAGCAGGCCGCCACCGTGTGACGCCACGGCGCAGGGCCCGCCTCCGCTGCCGGGGGCGGGCCCTGCGCCGTGCTGGTCAGGAACGGGTGCCGGTGTCGTGCGCCTGCACGCTGCGGGTGAGCACGTCGTCGGCGTCGTACTGCCGGGAGACCCCGCTGCTGGTGAAGGTGTCGCCGGTGAGCCGGGCGCTCTGGTCGACGCTCACCCGGCCGAGGTAGTCGCCCTGTTCGCTCCACATGGGCTCGGCGATCCGGAAGGTGAAGCGCCCGTCCCCCGTCCGGCTCCAGCGGCCCGCGCCGCCGCCCACGATGAACGCCGTACCGCCCGGGGTGAACTGCACGGTGCTGTCGTAGGTATGGCCCTCGAAGGACACCTTCAGTGCCCATCGCCCGACCGGACTTGCCGCGGCCGCCCGCCCGGCACCTGCGGCCGGGGCGCCCGCTTCGGCCGGGGCGACGGCCGTCGACGTACCGGTCATCGGCACCGCGGCCAGGACGGCCGCCGCCACGACGGCCGGCGTCCTGCGGCGTCTCCCTGTGTCTGCCGAACGCTTCATGCTGTTCCTCCCCCGCGCGGCGCGCGTGTGCTGTGGTGAACCGGTCGGGACAGGCTGCGGCCACCGCCTCGACGGGCGCTCGAAGGACGCTGCACGCACCGCGCTCCAGCCGGGCGCGAGACGACGTCGGGACACTGGGCGGCCCCGGGCTGATCCGGAAGACACGCCCTGGACCCCGAGGAGGACCGATGCTGCTCCCCCGCACACACCCGGACCGCGACGACCGCACCCTCCGGCCGGCGGCGGCCGGTACCTGGCGGGCGCTGGTGCGGCGGCCCCGGGAGACCTCCGCCAGCACCTTCGTCTTCACCGAGCGGGGCTCGGCCCTGCTGCTCTCCGGCACCGCGGGCTGCGGCTCGTGGAGCGCCACGGGGGCGTCGGCGTTCTCCTACCGGATCTCCGAGCCCCTGTGGGACGCGGACGGCCGTTTCCGGGGCTGGGTGGACATCGATCAGACGGCCGTGTGCCGGGGTGCGGGGTTCACCAGCTGCGGGGTGTCCCACGTCCATGACGCGCACGGTGTGCTGAGGTACCGCGTGCCGGTGGCGGTCTTCGCACGCCGGTGGGGGTAGCGGGCCGCGCGTGGAAGGGGGCGGGCACCGGAGATCCGGTGCCCGCCCCCTTTCCCACGGGTCGTTCAGTGTGTCCTCAGGCGTGCGCCAGGTCCAGGGCGACGTTGCCCCGGTAGGCGCCCTTGAGCAGCGACATCAGGGCGGCGGGTGCGGCCTCGATACCGCCCTCGACGGCCGTGTGCGGGAAGACGAAGGTGCCTTCGGCCACCCACATCGCGAAGTGCCGCGTCCACTCCGTGATCTGTTCCGGCGTGTGGTACGTCGCGAACGGCCGCAGCTCCAGATGCTTGGTGATGGCCGTCATGAGGTCGAGCCGGGGATGAGCCTGTGCGCCGTTCTGTGCGGACAGCGCGCCGCACAGCGCGAACCGCGCATGCGGGGCCGCGACCTCGATCGCGGCCTCGAACTGCTCGCCCCCGACGTTGTCGAAGAAGACATGGATGCCGTCCGGGGCCAGCTCGCGCAGCCGGTCGACGACCGGGCCGTCGTGGTAGTCGAACGCGTCGTCGAAGCCCAGCGCGCCGACGAGATAGTCGACCTTCTCCTTGCTGCCGGCGCTGCCGATCACCCGGGCCGCGCCCCGGCACTTGGCGATCTGCCCGGCGAGCGAGCCCACACCGCCGGCGGCACCGGAGACGAACACCACGTCGCCCTTGCCGACCCGGGCGATGCCGGCCATGCCGTAGTAGGCGGTGGGGCCCTGGCTCAGGTAGTACACCGGGCTCGGGAAGAGGTCCGGGTCGACCTTGAAGTACGTATTGGCCGGACCGCAGGAGTACTCGCTCCAGCCGGTCATCGACTGCACGATGTCGCCGACGGCCAGGTCCGGGCTCGCGGACCGGACCACCGTGCCCAGCGCGCCCCCTCCGAGCCGCTCGCCGACCTGGAACGGGGGCAGCGGCAGCGGGCAGTCGGCGCGCATCAGATCCTGGTAGGCCGCCGCCAGCGGCAGATGGTCCGTACGGACCAGGACCTCGCCGGGGGCCGGCTCGGGCACCTCGACCTCGACGATGTCGAAGTGGCCGAGGGTCAGTTCACCCTCCAAGTGCTCGGACAGCCGTACTTCCCGCGCCTTCTGCGGAATGTCGGGACCCACACCAGCGCTCATGACTCTCCTTCGTGCCGTCGGCAGCCTGGGCTGAAACCTCCCCAGGGATATCCCGGCCCGCTCGCGGCCGCCTCGGGCGCCGGTGCAGCGCCGGGCGGGGCGGCGGGCCGGGGGCCGTCATGCGCCGGGGGCGGCCTGCTGGAGGTCGAAGGCGTTGGCGCCGTCAAGGGATTCCCGGATGACGTCGGCATGGCCGGCGTGCCGGGCCGCCTCCCCGATCAGATGCAGCAGGATCCACCGGACGGTACGCGGCTCGTCCTGCGGGCCCCACGGGGTCTTGGGCATCGGCACCCGCTCGTCGAAGTCCTTGACGGCCCGTGCCGCCTGCGCCACTTCCGCGCCCACCCGCTCGTGCTCGGCCAGCAGACCGGCCACCGTGGCCGTCGCGGGCACCTCGAACTCGGCCTGCCCGTCGCGCTGAAGCCAGTCGGCCCCCCGGCCGGCGATGACCGGGATCCATTCCGGCTCTCCGCGCACGGCATGGGTGATCAGCGACGCCAGCGACAGTGTGCTGACGCTGGGGGTGCTGCGCGCCTGTTCTTCGGTGAGCCCGACGAGCGCCCGGCGCAGCACCGTGCGGTGCTCCTGCCAGGCGGCCAACAGCTCTTCACATTCATCCATCCGCGGGTCCGCCGGGGTCGGCATGCCGATCGCCTCTCGTCCGTGCTGGTGGTACGGCCTGCACAACGTCGCACGTCCGGCCGGGGACACGCGGCGCCGTACGACGCGCCCGCCCGGGGCGCGTCCCAAACGTCCCGCCCCAGGACAGGCCCTAGCACCTCTCCAGGACGCGTCCAGCCCGGCGGGTCACCGTGGACGGCGCCACAGACCCGACCGGCGACGGTGGCGCGCCATGACCGAAGGAGCCGATGTGTCCCAGGTATCGCAGGCAACCGTGCAGCGGGTGACCGCGGATCTGTATGTCGAGGTGCAGCAGTTCTACGCACGGCAGATGCCGCTCCTGGAAGCCCGGAAGCTGGAGGAGTTCCTGGAGACCCTGACCGAGGACGGCTCGATCGAGCACCGTCCCGGTGGCTGGAAGCTCGAAGGCCGCCGGCAGCTGCTGACCGAGATGCAGGCCCGCCGGGGGGACCCGGAGCGGCCGCTCGTCGAGCAGATCTCGGCCCGCGAGGCGCGGGAGCAGAACGTCTCGTACTACGACGGCCTGGTCTACCGGTACTGGTTCGACCGGATGCACATCGAGCCGGTCGGCGAGGACACCCTGAAGGTGCGCTACCAGGCGATCGTGAGCATGACCGACGCCGCGGGCAAGGTCAGCTTCGAGCCGACGACCGTCGTGGACGACGTCCTGGTCCGTATCGACGGTGAGCTGTACACCCGTTCGCGCGTCGTCACACATGACTCTCCCGCCTGGGCCGACAAGATCCACAACCCGTCCTGAGCAGCCCGGCCGACTGCCGGCCGCCCCTGGTCCGATCCGTTCCGAAAGGCCGCACACCGCGGAGGTGCCCCTTGTCCGCCTGCCCCGTTTCCGATGCTTTCCCCTTCCCCGGCTCGTCCTATCAGGGCCCGGCCCCGCACTACGCCCGGCTGCGCACCGAACAGCCGGTGGTACGGGTGCGGACGGCGGGCGGTGTGGACGCCTGGCTGGTCACCCGTTACGAGGACGTCCGGGCCGCACTGGCCGATCCCCGGCTCAGCAGGGCGGAGACCTGCCGGCCCGGCGCGCCGCGGATCGGCGGCTCGATGACGACCACGCCCGAGATGATCATTTCGCTGGACGGTGCCGAACACGCCCGGCTGCGCAAGCTGGTGGTCGGCGCGTTCACCACGCGGCGGGTCGAGCAGATGCGGCCCGGTGTGCAGAAGGTGGCCGACGAGCTGCTGGACGACATGGCGGACCGCGGCGGCCCGGTGGATCTGGTGCAGCAGCTGACGGTGCCGCTGCCGCTGACGGTCATCGGTGAGCTGCTCGGTGTCCCGCGTGAGGATCTGCGGCAGTTCGAGACCTACGCCCGCGCCTTCGCCACGGTCGACGACCGGGCCGGCGGCGAGGAGTCGCTGGCCGGCCTGGCCAAGCTGAACGAGTACATCGTCGGCCTGATCGCCGACAAGCGGGCCGAGCCCTCCGACGACATGCTCTCGGATCTGATCGCGGCCCGGGACAACGACGACCGGCTCAGCGAACAGGAGCTGGTGACCTTCGGTTTCACCCTGATCGGCGCCGGCTTCGACACCACCGCCAACCAGCTCGCCAACTCCGTACTGGCGCTGGTGGCCGGGCACCGCGACCAGTGGCGCGCGCTCGTCGAGGACCACAGCCGGATACCGGACGCCGTCGAGGAACTGCTGCGGCACGTCAACCTGTTCGCCACCGACACCTCGGGATTCCCGCGGATGGCCGTCGAGGACCTGGAGATCGGCGGAGTGCACATCGCCGCGGGCGAGCCGGTCCTGCTGTCCCTGGCCTCCGCCAACCGTGACCCGGCGGTCTTCGACGACCCGGACCGGCTGGACCTGGCCCGCGGCCGCAATCCGCACATCTCCTTCGGCCACGGCATCCACTACTGCCTCGGCAAGCAGCTCGGCCGGATGGAGATGGAGATCGCCCTGGCCGGGCTGGTGCGGCGCTTCCCGGATCTGCGGCTGGCCGTGCCACAGAGCGAACTCCCCTGGCACACGGGCGAGATCAACCACACCCTGACCAGTCTTCCGGTCACCTGGGGGGCCTGAGGCCATGGCCACCGCCACGCCCTCCCGTACGGCAGCGGATCTCGCGGAGCGCTGTGCGCGCTCCGCCGCGGTGACCGAGGCCGGCTCGTGGCTGCGTACCGCCGAGGTCCCCGGCTGGATGGCGGAGCGTCACGCGTCCCACCGCTTCGCGGTACGGCGCATCCCGTTCGCGGCGCTGACCGGATGGTCCTTCGCCCCCGGGACCGGGAACCTGCAACACGACAGCGGGCGCTTCTTCACCGTGGAGGGGCTCCAGGTCTCGGTCGGCACCGGGCCCTTCCCGCACTGGCAGCAGCCGATCATCAAACAACCGGAAGTCGGCATCCTGGGCATCCTCGCCAAGGAGTTCGACGGTGTCCTGCACTTCCTGATGCAGGCCAAGATGGAACCGGGCAACCGCAATCTGCTCCAGCTGTCGCCGACCGTGCAGGCCACCCGCAGCAACTACACCAAGGTGCACCGCGGCGCCGATGTGCGCTACCTCGACCACTTCCTGCGGCCCGCCCCGGGCAGTGTGGTGGCCGATGTGCTCCAGTCCGAACACGGCTCGTGGTTCTTCCGCAAAAGCAACCGGAACATGATCGTCGAAACCCGCGACGAAGTGCCGGTGGCCGAGGACTTCTGCTGGCTGACGCTGGGGCAGATCGGCCGGCTGCTGCGCCGGGACAACATCGTGAACATGGATGCCCGGTCGGTCCTGGCGTGCGTACCCACGGGCGGCACTCCGGGGCCCGGCGCCCCGTACGGTGACACGGACCTGCTGTCCTGGTTCACCGCCGAGCGCTCCCGCCACACCGTCAGCGCCGAGCGCATCCCCCTGGACGCGGTGGCGGGCTGGCGGCGCGGGCCGGACACGATCGAGCGCCCGGACGGCCGGTACTTCCGTGTGGTGGCGGTGGCCGTCGAGGCGGGCAGCCGCGAGGTGACGGGCTGGAGCCAGCCCCTGATCGAACCGTGCGGACTCGGTGTCACCGCCTTCCTCACCCGTCGTGTCCGAGGCGTCCCCCAAGTACTGGTGCACGCCCGGGTGGAGGGCGGCTTCCTGGACACCGTCGAGCTCGGGCCGACCGTCCAGTGCGTGCCGGGCAACCACGCCGCTCTGCCGCCCGGGGACCGGCCGCCGTTCCTCGACACGGTGCTGACGGCCGGGCCCGGCCGCCTCCGGTACGCGGCGGTCCACTCCGAGGAGGGCGGCCGCTTCCGCCACGCCGAGAGCCGCTATCTGCTAGTCGAGGCGGCGGACGACATGCCGGAGGAGCTGCCGCCGGGCTACCGCTGGGTCACGCCCGGCATGCTCGGTGCGCTGGTCCGGCACGGCCACTACCTCAACGTCCAGGCACGCAGCCTGCTCTCGCTGCTCACCACCGGCGCCGCCGGCCTCCAGGACTGACCGCAGCACCGGCGGGGCGGCGCGGCCTCGAGTGCCGGTCGAGTACGGGCGGCAACAATGAGGCGCATGTCCCAGCTCTCCCTGCGCACGCTCAACCGCACCTACCTGGAACGGCAGTTACTGCTCGACCGCGCCACCCGCACCCCCCTCGAAACCGTCGGCCATCTGATGGGCCTCCAGGGCCAGGAGCCCGACGCGCCCTATGTGGGCCTGTGGGCACGGCTCGCGGACTTCCGGCACGACGGACTGACGGCGTTGCTGCACGACCGCTCCGTCGTCCGCGCCAAGCTCCAGCGCAACACCCAGCACCTGGTGCACGCGGAGGATTTCCGTACGCTGCATCCGCTGCTGGCCCCGGTGCTGGGCAAGGCCCGCCAGGGCGCGTTCGGGCGGGCCATCCACGGGCTCGACACGGCCGAACTCAGCCGGGCCGGGCGGGAGTTGATGAGCGGCGACGGGCTCACCCGGCCGCAGCTGGGCCGGGCGCTGGCGGCGCGGTTCCCCGGGCGGGACAGTCTCGCCCTGGCCTATGCCGTGCAGTCGCTGGTGGCGCATGTGCACCCGCCGCCCAGCGGCGTCTGGGGCCACCGCGGCGCCACTCCGGTGGTCCTCGCGGAGGAATGGCTCGGCCGCCCGGTGGCGGAGCTGCCCCGCGTCGATGAGGTGATCCTGCGCTATCTCGCGGCCTACGGGCCGGCCGGGGTGATGGACATCCAGGCGTGGTGCGGTCTGACCAGGCTGCGGGCGGTGGTCGACGGGATGCGGTCGCGGCTGCGGGTGTACCACGACTCCTCGGGCCGGGAGTTGTTCGATGTGCCCGGCGCTCCGCTCGCCGACCCGGACCGGCCCGCGCCGGTGCGCTTTCTGCCGCCCTTCGACAATCTGGTCCTCAGCCATGCGGACCGGACACGGGTGATCGACGACGAGGACCGCCGGCGAGTGATCACCGGCAGCGAGGTGCGCCCGGTGTTCCTGGTCGACGGCTTTGTGCGCGGCATCTGGTCGTGGCGGGACGGCACCTTGGAGGTCACACCGTTCCGGCCGCTGACGCCGGACGAGGCGGCCGAGGTACGGGAGGAGGCCGGAGCGCTGCTCGGTTTTCTGCCGGGGCCCGGCGGAGCGGGCGCCGCGGGGCGAAGGCGCGCGGTGCACGCGGCGGGCCAGGTCCTGATCGGCTGAGCTGCGCATCGGGGAGCCGGTGACCCCGGCGTGGCGGTCACCGCTCCCCGCGCCGGCCTTCCGTCAGGCGGTGTACCGGCCGTCCGCGGCGCCCACGGTGTCCCACATATCGCGCAACGACGTGGCCAGGGCGAGGCGCGGGCGCCAGCCCAGGGACCGCTCGGCCCGGGAGCGGTCCACCTGGATCCAGTCCGCGCCGGCGCTGCGGCTGGTTACGTCGTCGACGCTGACCCGGACCGCGTCCGAGGGCAGGCCGCTGACCGTGATCAGGGTGCGGACCATGGTGTGGATGTCCACCGCTGCGCCCCGGCCGATGTTCAGCAGTGGTTCGGCGGACCGGACCGCGGCCGCGGCGAGCACCGCGTCGGCCGCGTCCCTGACATCGACATAGTCGCGGCGGGCCGCGGCCACCGTGACGTCCAGCCCTTCGGCCGGGTCGGCCCGCCGCAGCCGTGCCGCCAGGGCCCCGAAGAAGCTCTCCCTGGCCGGGTGCGGCCCGACGGTGTTGGTCAGCCGCAGCACGGAGCCCTGGACCTCTCCGCGGCGGACGGCGTCCAGCACCAGGCGCGACGCGGTCAGCTTCGCCTGGGCGTACAGCGATGCCGGGCGCGGCGCGATGTCCTCGTCGAGGGAGGTGCCGGCCGGGACCGGTCCGTACTCGTGGATGGTGCCCAGGTGCACGAGCCGGACCGGGTCCGGGAGCCGCGGCAGGGCGGCCAGCAGCCGTTCCACCGGACGGACGTTGGAGTGCGCCATCTCCTCGGGCGTACTCCCCCAGCCGAGGGTGGCGTTGACGACCGTGTCGACGCCCTCGTCCGCCAGGATCGCGGCCAGCCCGGCCCCCGTGCATTGGGCCAGGTCGAGCGAGCGGAACGGATAGCGGCGCAGGTGCGGGGCGTTGTGGCGGGCGATCGCGACGACGTCCGTCCCCCGGGCCGCGAAGGCCGCGCACAGGTGCCGGCCCACACAGCCGCTGGCGCCCAGGACCGCGACCCGGCGGGGCATGTCAGTCGTGGTCATCGAGGCCTCCGTCAGACCCGTACGCAGTCCGCATGGCGGGGCAGCAGCCCCTGGGCCGTGGCCTGCGCCAGGCCGGGGGCGACACGGTCCCGGTCGGAGAGCACGAAGTCGATGCCGGCCGGCCACGGCAGGGCGAGATCCTTGTCCAGGGGGTCGAGGGCCAGCTCCCGTTCGGCCCGGTAGCCGGTGGACACCAGATACGACATGACGGTGTCGTCCTCCAGGGCGAGGAAGGCGTGGCCCACGCCCTCGGGGTAGTAGGCGGCCCGGCAGGTCCCCTCGTCCATGTCCACGGTGTCCCGGGCGCCGAACGTGGGTGAACCCAGCCGCAGATCGACCACCACGTCGAGGGCCCGGCCGCGGGCACAGTGGACGTACTTGGCCTGGCCGGGAGGCGCGGTGGTGAAGTGCACACCGCGCAGCACCCCGCGGGCCGATCTGCTGTGGTTGGTCTGGGCCACGGGGAAGGGGCGGCCGACGGCGGCGAGGAACGCCTCTTCCTGCATGGGCGAGACGAACATCCCCCGCCGGTCGGCGTGGACTTCCGGGGTGAACTCGAAGGCGCCGGCCACGGCGAGCTCTCGGGTGCGCACGGGGCTCACCACCGTTCCTGACGGGGCGTCGGGCCGAGGGCGGGCGGCCCGTACGGCGCGGTCGGCGCCCTCACAGGACGGTGATTTCCGGGAGCGGGAAGACCAGCTTTCCGCCGTTGGCGACGAAGGCGGCCTCCCGTTCGACGTAGCCGTCACGGTAGATCCAGGGCAGCACGAGCAGCTGGTCCGGTGCGAGGGCCTTGGCATCGGCCTCGGACACGATCGGGATGCCCGTGCCGGGGGTGAAGCAGCCGGCCTTCTCCTCGTTGGGTTCGCCGATGCACGGCAGGTCGTCCGGGCCCAGTCCGCAGTACTGGAGGATGACATTGCCCTTGGTGGAGGCGCCGTAGCCGACGGTCAGCCGGCCGGCCTTGCGGGAGTCCGCAAGGAACTCCACCAGCTGGTCGCGGGAGTCGGCGGCCCGCCGGGCGAACGCCTCGTAGGGGGCCGGGGTGTCGAGCCCCAGCCTCCGCTCGTGGGCGCGGATGCGGGCGAGGGCGGTGTGGTCGACGGGCAGCCGGCTGCCCTGCTTGGCCAGGGTCAGCGAGAGGCTGCCGCCGTAGACATCGGTGAGCCGGGCCCCGATGACCACGAGCCCCGCGCGCTCGGCCATCCACTCGATCTGTCGCAGTGCGTAGTACTCCAGGTGCTCGTGGCAGACCACGTCATAGGCACTGGCCTCCAGCATGGCGGGCATATAGCTCTGTTCCATGACCCACACGCCGTCGTCATCGAGGATCGCGGCGACGTCCCGCATGAAGTCGAGCGGGCGCGGGAGGTCGTAGAACATCGCGATGGAGGTGACCGCTTTGGCGCGCCGGGCGCCGAACCGCTCGGTGAAGACCTGCCGGGAGAAGAAGTCGGTGACCAGCTCGGCGTCCGGCGGGTAGGAGGCGCGGAACTTCTCCCCCGACGGGTCGATGCCGACCAGCGCGAGGCCGTTTCGGGGGTAGCAGCTGAGCAGGGTGCCGTCGTTGCTGCCGATGTCCAGCACCAGGTCGCCCGGGGCGAGTTCGACCAGTCCGGTGATCGCCGCCACCTTGCCGCGCAGGTGCTCGATCATGAACGGCCGGATGCCGGAGCGGTATCCGTAGTGCTCGCCGTACATCAGCCCCAGGTCGGCGGTGTGCCGCAGCTGGAGCAGACCGCAGCCGTCGGGCGAGCACATCACCAACTCCAGTGGGACGGTGGGCACTTGCTGTTCCGGCGTCGCGGGGAAGACGCCCGTGAGGGCGGAGGGGCCCAGGTCGAGCACGGGCAACAGCGTGCGGTTGTCGCAGATGCGGCAGGCATCGATGACCATTCGTCCTCCAGGGCGCGTCGAACGGCGAGCCGGGCCGGCTCGGACGGGACCCACCGTCGTGGACGGGACTCGAACGCCCGTGGAGCGTCGCTGAAGACCAGCGCCCCTACGGTCCCGCGCCGGCCGCCCCTGCCCTGCCCCCTCCGTGGAGCGGAGGCGGAGACCCCGGCTCCGGCGGCACCCGAGCGCGGCTCCAGCGCGGTACAGCAGGCTCGGTAGACACGCCCAAACCCCCGTATCAGGAGAGGCCCATGAGCTCCGCCCGCGAAACAGCGGCAGAACCGGTCGCGGATGCCCGGCGCTGGATGGCACTGGCCGTATTACTGACCGCTACCCTGCTGGATCTGCTCGACGCGACGATCATCAACATCGCGATTCCGAGCATCCAGCGGGACATCGATGCTTCCTACACGTCCATTCAGTGGATCGCGGCAGGCTATACGCTCGCGTTCGCCGTCGGCCTGGTCACCGGTGGCCGGCTCGGCGACATCTTCGGGCGCAAGAAAGTCTTCCTGCTCGCCATGGCCGGTTTCACCCTCGCGTCCGCGCTGTCGGGCCTGGCGACCGGCCCGGACATGCTGATCGTCTCCCGCGTGCTCCAGGGCGGGATGGCCGCCATGATGGTCCCGCAGGTGCTGTCGATCATCCATGTCACCTTCGCTCCCCAGGAGAGCGGGAAGGTCTTCGGGATGTTCGGTGCCGTCTGCGGCATCGGTGCGGTCTCCGGCCCGGTCATCGGCGCCCTGCTGACCGAGTGGAACCTCTTCGGTCTCGAATGGCGCCCGATCTTCCTGGTCAACCTGCCGATCGGGATCGCCGGGCTGATCCTCGGCCACCGCTTCGTCCGTGAGTCCAAGGCGCCCAGCGCGCCACGCCTGGACCTGGCGGGCGTCACCCTCGTCACGCTCGCCCTGTTCATGCTGCTCTTCCCGCTCACCCGGGGCCGTGACCTGGGCTGGCCGGCGTGGTGCTTCGCATCCCTCGCCGGCAGCGTCGTACTGTTCGTACTGTTCGTCCTGCACCAGCGCGCCAAGGTCCGCAAGGACGCCTCCCCGCTGCTGGAGCTCTCGCTGTTCCGCATCCGGAGCTTCGCGGCAGGCATCGTCGTCCAGCTGACCTTCGGCACCTCCTTCGGCCTGTTCTCCCTCACCGGAGCGCTCTATATGCAGGTCGGCCTGGGCTGGACGCCGTTGCGGGCCGCGCTGACAAGCCTGCTGTTCGGCGCGACGATGGCCGGTGTCGCCATGGTCGCCGTGCCGAAGCTCGTACCGCGATTCGGCCGGAAGGTGCTCCAGGCCGGAGCACTGCTGATGATCGTCGGGCTGGGGCTCTACGGCTGGATCGCCCATCAGCAGGGCACCGAGGTCACTCCGGCACAGATCGCCGTCCCCCTCATCGTGGGCGGCTGCGGCCTCGGCATGATCATGGCGCCGCTGACCAGTGCGGTGCTGTCCGAAGTGCCCGGCCGGCACGCCGGTTCCGCTTCGGGGCTGATCAACACGATCAACCAGGTGGGCCTGTCGCTCGGTCTCGGTCTGACGTCGGTGGCCTTCTTCAACGTCGTGGACGACGCCGGGAAGCCGGCCCCGACCGGCGGCGCACCCTTCATCACGGCGTTCACCCACTCGCTGTGGTGGGTGATCGGCGGTATGGCGCTGGCATTCCTGCTGATGTTCGCCCTGCCGAAGGCCGCGCAGGCCCAGTTCGCGCCGCCCGCCGAGGACGGCGCCGAGGACACGGCCGCCGCCTCCGGCACTGCATCGGCCGACGACGAACCGGCGCTCCGCAGCGAGGCCACGTCCGCCGCGAACGCACCGACGCCCTCCGTCGGCTGACATCCCGTAGCCGCGCCCGCCCGCCCGCGCCGGCCCGTGGCCCCTCCCGGGGCTCGGGCCGGCCGTCGTGCTGTCCTGGGACACGGACCGCGGTTCGAGCGCCGGTCGAGGCGGCCACGAGTCCGGATGGGTAGGTTCACAAGTCCGTCTGCCGCCGGGGACGGCGCCGCGAGGAACAAGGAAGTGATCACTGATGAGCGACACCACGCGCGACGCCGTGCGGCTGCGGTGGCCGGCGGTCTCCGCCCGGCGTCTGGAGCGCAGCGCACTCGCCGCGCCGTCACCGCATCTGGACCCCGCCGGGATCGTCGGCGCCCTGTGCGGCGCGCACGCCCAGGTGCTGAGCGCCGCCGAACTGTCCATCGGCATGCGGGGCGAGGGCCTCACCCGGAGCGTGGTGCGCAAGGCGCTGTGGGACGAGGCCGGGCTGATCAAGATGTACGGGCCGCGGGGCACCGTCCATCTGCTGCCGGCGGCGGATCTGCCGATGTGGGTGGGCGCCCTGAGCGCGCTGCCGTCCTCCCCCAGTCCGTTCACCAAGGACGTCCGGATGACCCCCGAGCAGACGGAAGAGGTCGTCGCGGCCATCGGGGCGGCCCTGCGCGACGCCGAACTGACCCTCGACGAGCTCAGCGAGGCCGTCATCGCCGCCACCGGGCCCTGGGCCGGCGATCTGGTCATGCCGGCCTTCCAGGGGATGTGGCCGCGCTGGCGGCAGGCCATCACCCTCGCCTCGCACCGCGGGCAGCTGTGCTTTGGCCCGAACCGCGGCCGCAAGGTGACCTACACCCACCCGCAGCATCTGACCGGTGGCGATCCCACGGAGGGCACGGCGGCGCTGGCCCGGCTCGTGGAGCGGTATCTGCATGCCTACGGCCCGGCCACTCCGCAGAACTTCGCCCGATGGCTCAATGTCTCACCGCGCTGGGCCACCGAGCTGTTCGACTCCCTGGCCGGCGCGCTCCAGCGCGTCGATCTGGAGGGCACGGCGGCCTGGGTGAACGCGGGTGACACCGACACGCCCGGGGAACCACCGCGCGGGGTACGGCTGTTGCCGTACTTCGACGCCTATGTGGTGGCCTGTCAGCCACGTGACCGGCTCTACCCGGGGGCCATGGCGGAACGCGCGCTGACCCCCAGCGGCCAGGCAGGCAACTATCCGGTCCTCCTGGTCGACGGCGTGGTGAGCGGCGTCTGGCACCAGCGGCGGTCCGGCCGCCGGCTGGCCGTCACCGTCGAGCCGAGCACCGAACTGACGGCCGCGCAGCGGGCGGAGCTCGACGAGCAGGTGGAGCGGCTGGCGTTCGTGCTGGAGGGGACGGCCGAGCTGACGACCGGGACCGTCGGCGTCGGCCCGCACGCGTGACGGGCCCCACCCCCGGTCCGGCCCGGCCGGCCGCCGCGGAGCCGCGGCGACCGGCCGGGCTTGCTTTTGCGCGGCACGCCGCGGTCACCAGTCCACGGGGCCGCCGTCGTTGAGGAACCGGCCGGTCGGCCCATCAGCGCCGAGGGTGGCGAGCCGGACCTCGATCTCGGCGCCCTCTTCGGCCGTCCGCTCCCCGACGCCCCGGTTGATGTCCGTGGCGACGAAGCCGGGCGAGCAGGCGTTGATCTTGACGGCCGTGCCCCGCAGTTCGTTCGCATAGAGCACGGTCAGCATGTTCACCGCCGCCTTCGACACGCTGTACGCGGTCATCGCCGGCATCTCGGACCCGGCCAGCCAGGCGGGCATTCCCATCTCGCTGGAGACGTTGACGATCCGGCCCGCCGCCGAGCGCCGGAGGAGCGGCAGCAGCGCGTTGGTGACCTCGACCAGTCCGAACACATTCGTCTCCAGGGTCGCCCACAGAGCGTCGCGAGAGACCTCGCTCGGCGCGCCGGCCGGCCATTCGACATTGATCCCGGCGTTGTTGATGAGGATGTCCAGGCGTCCGTACCGCTCGTCGACGTGCCGTGCGGCCGCGGCGATGGTGGCCGCGTCCGTGACGTCCAGATGCACGGCGTGCGCGTCCGCGCCCTCCTCGCGCAGCGTCTTCGCGGCGGCCTCGCCGCGCGCCGGATCACGGGTGCCGAGCAGGACGACCGCGCCCTGGGCGCCCAGCCGCCGGGCGGCCTGGAAACCGATGCCCTTGTTGGCGCCGGTGATCAGTGAAATCTTCGCTGTGGCAGTCATGGAGCGAGGCTGTCACCGTGCGCTAGGGCGCGGCTGGTCCCTGGCTCAGCACCGTGACGGCAGCGGCCGGCGCGCTCCGCAGGGGCCGGTCCGCACACGGCGCCGGTCCGCACACGCCGCGGGGCGCCACCGCGGCGCACGCCGGTGGCACCCCTGTCCCGGCCGGCTCAGAGCGCGGCGCCGGTGGGCACGGCCTCCACGATGCTCAGGGACGAGTCCGTGCCGATGACCCTCTTCACCCGGAACCCGGCCTCGGTGAGCAGCGCCGTGTACTCGTCCTGCGTCCGCTCCTGGCCGCCCGCCATGACGAGCATGGCCAGGTCGAACGCCTTGCTGGAGTGCGGGGTGTCCCCGACGGGGATCACCCGCTCGATGAGCAGCAGCGTGCCGTCCGGCTTCATCGCCCGCCGGCAGCCGGTGAGGATGCTGACGACCTCCCGGTCCGTCCAGCCGTGCAGTACGGACTTCATCATGTACAGGTCGCCGCCGGCGGGCAGCTCACCGAAGACGTCACCGCCGACGATCTCGCAACGGCCGGTGAGTCCGGCGTCGCCGATGCGGTGGCGCTCGACGACATGCGGAAGGTCGAAGAGCACCCCGGCAGTCTCCGGGTGGGCCGTCAGCACCGTGGCCAGCAGGGTGCCGTCGCCGCCGCCGATGTCCACCAGCCGGGCGGTGCCGGAGAAGTCGTAGGCCGCCACGATCGCGTCGCGTTCGATACGGCTGTGCTCGTGCATCGCGGTGTCGAAGTCCGCGCCCTCGTCGGGGTGTTCCTGGAGATAGTCCCAGACGGGCTGCCCGAAGGCGGTGGTGAACGCCCCTTCGCCGGTGCGCAGCACCTCCTCGGCGTGGTTGAACGTCTTCGCGGTCAGCCGGCCGGCCTGCGCCACGGTCGCCCGGACGGACCGCGGGTGGTCGGAGCGCAGGCACTCACCGACCGGGGTGAGGCCGAACCGGCCGGTCTCCACCTCGGTGAACACCCCCCGCCCTGCGAGCGCCCGCAGCAGGCGGTAGAGGGCCGCCGGCCGGGTGGCGCTGGCCTCGGCGAGTTCCGCCGTCGGGCGCGGGCCGTCCGCCAGCAGATCGGCGAGCTTCAGCTCCGCCGCCAGATGCAGCGCCCGTGCGTAGATGAAGCTCTCACTGATTTCCAGCAGTTGCAGACTGCCGTCCTGTGCGATGTCGCTGCCCATCGGCTGATCCCACTCCTTCTTCCGTTGCGCTGAGGTCATTTCCACCGGGGGCACCGGGGCCGGTGCCGTGCCGCGTGCGGTCAGCGGGGGACGGCCTCGACGAGGCTGTCCGGGCCCGAGCTGTGGAGGACGCGGGTGAGCCGCAGCCCCGCACGGTCGAGCAGCTCGCGGAACTCCCCTTCGGTGCGCTGCCGGCCCGTCGTACCGATCAGGGTCTCCAGGTCGAGGAGCTTGCCCACGGACGGTTCCGGCCCGTCCGGCAGCACGGGTTCGCCCAGGAGCAAGGTGGCGTGAGCGGGCATGGCCGCGCGGCAGTTGCGCAGGATGCGTACCGAGGCATCGTCGTCCCAGTCGTGGATGACGGCCGTCAGCACATAGGCGTCGGCGCCCTGCGGCACCGCGTCGAAGAAGGAGCCGCCGGCCACCTCGCACCGGTCGGCGACACCCGCCTTGGCCAGGACGGGGGCGGAGCGCTCCACGACGTCGGGGAGGTCGAAGAGCACCCCGCGCAGTGCCGGGTAGGAGGCGAGGATGCCGGAGAGGTAGGCGCCGTTGCCGCCGCCGACGTCGACGACGGTGCCGAACCGCCCGAAGTCGTAGGACTCCAGCGTCGCGTAGATCGCGGAGGCGACGGACGTCATCGCCGCGTCGAAGATCGCGGCTTCTTCCGGGTGGCTGCGGTAGTAGTCGAACTGCGGCGCCCCGTGGACCCGCTCGAAGGCCGCCTCACCGGTGCGGACGCTGTCGTACAGGCCACTCCATGCGGCCCGGTGGAAGCCCGATCCGAAGTGCTCCGCCAGCCCGCGCAGCGACGGGGTGCTGTCACTGCGCAGCAGCTCGCCCGCCGGGGTGAGCGCGAAGTGCCGGCCCGCCAGCTCCGCGAACACGCCGAAGTCCCCCAGGGCGCGCAGCAGCCGGTAGAGGGACGGCGCATGCGCACCGACCTCGGCGGCGATGTCGTCCACGTGCCGGGGGCCCTGGGCGAGGGCGTCCGCCACACCGAACCGGGCCGCCACACCGATGGACTGGGTGACAAAACCGCCCATCAGGAGTTGCATGAGTGCCGCCTCCGGCGGTGCCTCGGCCGTCGGCCCTGCCCACCCCGTCGACGGGTCCAGCTCACTCGCCGTGTCGGTCATCGCCTGTTCCCTTCCACTGCCACCAGCGCTCCTTCTGACGTCGTCACAGTGCAGGAGCCCCCTCAACGAGCGCTTGAGACCTGGTGCACCTCCGGGTCCTGGGCCGCGGGCGCGGGGACCATCCGGACCGGGACGTGGGGCAGGCCGCGCATCATGGCGCTGTGGTGCCAGACCAGCTCGTCCGGCGCGGCGTCCAGCGCGAGGCCGGGGCAGCGTTGCAGCAGGGTCCGGATCGCGGTCCGCGCCTCCAGCCGGGCGAGCGGGGCGCCGAAGCAGTAGTGGATACCGTGCCCGAAGGCCAGATGGCCGCGGTGGTCGCGGCGGATGTCGAAGCGGCCGGGGTCCGGGAAGCGGCCGGGGTCGTGGTTGGCGGGGGTGTTGCCGATGAGGACGAGCTCCCCGCCGCCGGGAATGAGGGTGCCGGCGATGTCGACGGGCCCGGTGGTGAACCGGTGCAGCGAGGTCCCGGTCGGTCCGCTGTGCCGCAGCATCTCCTCCACCGCACCGTCGAGCAGGCCGAAGTCGGCTTGCAGCGCGGCGAGTTGGTCCGGGTTACGGAGCAGCGCGAGCATCCCGTTGGAGATCAGTCCCGCGGTGGTCTCGTGGCCGGCGATGAGCAACAGGACGGCCATGCCGAGGAGTTCGTCCGGGGACAGCCGGTCGCCGTCCTCGCCGGTCGTCCGGATCAGCGCGCTCAGCAGATCGTCACCGGGCCGGCGGCCCTTGTCCTCCAGCAGCCGCATCAGATAGCCGGCCAGTTCCCCCATGGCTGCTTCGGCCCGTGGCCCGCCGGAGCGCTTGGTGACCTCGGTGGACCACTCGTGGAAGGCCTTCCGGTCGGCGTAGGGCACCCCGAGGAGTTCGCAGATGACGGCGGCGGGCAGCGGGAACGCGAAGTCCTCCACGAGGTCGGCACGGCCGCCGGGCCGGCTCAGCATGGTGTCGATCAGCTCGTCGGTGATCTCCCGTACCCGGGGGCCCAGGGCCTCGATACGGCGCGGGGTGAACTCCTTGACCACCAGCCTGCGCAGCCGGGTGTGCCGGGGCGGGTCGGAGATGAGCATGTGCGGCGCGGCCGCGGGATCGCCCTCGTCGGCGCCCGCGGCATGGCGCCAGTCGTTGGAGAGCCGCGGGTCGGACAGCGCGGCGCGGGCGGCTTCGTAGCCGACGACCAGCCATGCCTCGAAGCCCTCGGGAAGCCGCACCCGGTGCACCGGCCCCCGGGCCCGCAGCCCGGCGTACACCGGGTGCGGGTCCCGGGTGAACTCCTCCCCCAGGGCCGCCAGGTCGACGATGCGGTCTTCACTCACCAGGACACCTCCGTACGGGGGCCGACACGTCGGCGGCACCGTAGGGAGCCGCGGTGGAGCCCGGGTCGGCCGCCGATCGCGGCTGCGCACGGCGGCGGATGGCGTGCAGCAGCCGTGCCTGCTCGCGGATGCCGTCGTCCGGGGAGGTCCGCCGGGCGCGCACCGCCGCACCGAAGGCACTGACGGTGTTGCGCACCTGGTCGTCGGGGGCGAGCCGGATCTCCCGGGTGCCACTGCCGTCCTCCAGGCGGACCAGGGGCGTCAGATCGGCGGGCGGGGTGAAGGCCCGCTCGATGACGATGCGGCCCCGGGTGCCCCGGAGTTCACAGACGTTGCGGTACACGTGGTCCAGGCCGAACGACAGCTGGGCGCTCACCCCGTCGCCCCTGACCAGCAGCGCGGATCCGGTGGTGTCCACCCGGCGGCCCGGACCGCGGGCCAGGACGGCACCGGTGACCCGCAGCCCGCCGCCGAGGTGGTGGACGGCGGCCCGGACGGGGTAGACCCCGGTGTCCCAGAGGGCGCCGCCGCCCAGTTCGGGCCGGTAGCGGATGTCGTCGTCGGACAGCCGCGGGACGGCGAAGGCCGCGTGCAGGGAGCGCAGTTCACCGATGGCGCCCGCGCGCACCAGGTCCCGTACGGCGGTGTGCTGGCGGTGGTGCGGGAACATCACGTTCTCCGCGACCACCAGGCCCCGTGCCGCGGCCAGCGCGAGCAGCCGGTCCGTACGCCCGGGGTCGAGCGTCAGGGGTTTCTCGGCCAGGACGTGTTTGCCCGCGTGCAGCGCGGCCTCCGTCCAGTCGGCGTGCAGCGCGGCGGGCAGCGGAAGGTAGACGGCGTCCACGGCCGGGTCCTCCAGCGCGGCGGCATAGCCCTGGACATGCCGGCACCCGAACTCCCGGGCCAGCTCCGCGGCGCGGGCGGCTTCTCTGCTCGCCACCACCACCGGCGTCACACCGGGCGTACCGGCGAAGGCGGGCAGCATGCGCCGGCGGGCGATGCCGGCACAGCCCAATACGGCAATCCGGACGGGCGGGGGCATGGCTCCTCCTGCGTCGGTGGCCGCACCCGGCGGCGGGGCGGTCGGCCCGACGGTAGGGGGGCGCCCTCGAAACCGGCTCGTCCGTGTACGGAGCCCGTCCGGCACGGGGCGGATGACCGTGACTCGAGCGGTCGTTGAGGTGTGCGCCCGAGGCTGGGCCCCCAGCGACGCCGCGTGCGGCGGTGAGGAGGCACAGGAGATGAACCAGTCGGTGGCCGGCCGGACCGCCACGGCGAGCACCCCGGTGGGCACATGGAGGGAGGAACTGCTCCTGGAGCGGGGGACCTACACCAGCACCCTGCGCTTCACCCCCAACGGGCGCACCCTGCTGCTGGCCGGACCGCGGCCGGGCTGTGTGGGTGCCGGAAGCTGGACCGCGACGGGGGCCGGCCGTTTCTCCTTCCGGCTCGCCGAGCTCGTCTTCGACCCGGACGGCACCTTCACGGGCTGGGTGGACATCGAGCAGCACGTCGTCCAGACGGGAGACACCTTCACCAGCTCCGGGGTCTCCCATGTCTACGACGCCGACGACCGGCTGCTGGAGCGCGCGGAGGTCGCGGCGCGCGGGACCCGCAGCCGCTGACGGACCGCCCCGGCCGCGCCCTGGACGGGCAGGCGCTCAGGCGCGGTACGACCCGCCCTGTGCCGTCGCTCATGCGGCGGTCGGCACCGTGGGAGACACGCAGCACCGCCCCACTCCTGGCCCGCAGGCGGGCCTTTCCGTACACCTCGGAGGACAAAGATGACATCTGCTCACGGCGACGCCGCCGAGCTCAGCGCACAGCTGTCGGAGCACATGAACGGCTTTCTGTACTCGGCGGCGCTCTACACGGTGACCCTGCACGGCGTCGCCGACCACCTCGCCGGCGGCCCGCGCTCCCCCGAGGAGCTCGGGGAGCTCACCGGTCTGCACGGCCCGCACCTGGGCCGGGTGCTGCGCTATCTGTCCACCCGCCAGGTGTTCCAGGAGGACGCGGAGGGACGCTTCGGCCTCACGCCCATGGCGGAGCTGCTCCGCGCCGGGGTGCCGGGCTCCCTGCGCGACAGCTTCCTCATGCTGGGCGACGACCTGTACTGGAAGCCGGTCGGCCGGCTGCACGAGACGGTCCGCACGGGACGTACGGCCTTCGACGAGATCTTCGGCGCGCCCTTCTTCGCCCATCTTCAGACGGACCCGGCCGCCGCCTCGCTCTTCAACGCCGGGACCGCGGGCTTCTCGCACCTGGTGACCGAACATGTCGCGCAGAGCTGTGACTTCCCGGACGGCGCCACCGTCGTCGATGTCGGCGGCGGGCGCGGCGGTCTGCTGCGCTCGGTGCTCGCCGCGCACCCGCAGGTCACCGGCACGCTGTACGACCAGGCGTCGGTCATCGCCGAACACCAGCTGGACCACCCTGAGGTGGCGGGCCGGTGGGCCACCGCGTCCGGCGACTTCTTCGAGTCGGTGCCGGCCGGCCACGACCACTATCTGCTCAAGTCGATCCTGCACGACTGGAGCGACGAGAACTGCCTGCGCATCCTTCAGGCCGTGCGGGCGGGGATGCGCAAGGACAGCAAGCTGCTGGTCGTCGACCCGGTCATCCCGCCGGGCAACGAGTTCGACGCCAGCAAGACCATCGACGTGATGATGATGGCCGTCTACGACGGCAAGGAGCGCACCCAGCGGGAGTTCGAGGAGATCCTCACCAAGGCCGGGTTCAAGATCACTCGCATTCTGCCGACACCGTCGCTGATGTCGGTCATCGAGGCGGTCATCGCCTGATCCGCCGGCCGGCCACCCGGCCCCGCTTCCCCGGCGCCCTTGGCGCACCTGCCCCCGCCCTGCCCCGGACGCGCGTCACCGGGCAGGGCGGACGGCTGCCGGGAGCCGGCGACGAGGAGTCGAGTGCCCCTCGACGGCCGCATGTGAGGCTCGGGCCGCATCGTCGTGGAAGGTCCCCCAGCGCGGCCGATCCACGCCTTCCGCCACTCGCGCCGGACAGCAACGGGCCAGACAGCAAAGGGGAACTCCATGCGCGTACTGATCGTGGTGTGGCCACTGACCGCACATCTGTATCCGGCCCTTCCGGTGGCCTGGGCACTCCAGGGCGCCGGCCACGAGGTCCGCGTCGCCTCGCATCCGGACCTGACCGGCACCGTCACCGCCGCCGGGCTGTCCGCGGTTCCGCTCGGCACGCCGGAGACCATCGCCTCCCCCGCGGCGGTCGGCGATCATCTGCTCCCCGCGGAACACCGGGAGCGGCTCGCCGAGGCCCTGGACATCGACCAGGACGGCGAGCCCGACGTCTGGGCCACCGTCAGCACCTACACCCTGGCGTCCTCGCGCGTCTTCCACCCGGCGGACGGCTCCGCGACGGAGGGCTGGGGCGGGGTCGACGACCTGGTCGCCGCGGCCCGTGACTGGCAGCCCGATCTGGTGCTGTGGGACCCCAACTGGCCGGCCGCCGCGGTCGCCGCACGGGCCTGCGGCGCGGCCCACGGGCGGGTGCTGTGGGGGCGTGACTACCTGGGCTGGGCCTGTCACCGCATCGACCGGCGCCGCGCCGCGCTGGCCGCGGCGGGGCTGCCGGACCCGGTGGCCGAGATCGTCCGCCCGGCAGCCGAACGCCACGGTGTGCGGGTCGACGACGACCTGCTGCTCGGCCAGTTCACCCTCGACCCGACGCCCGCCGACATGCGGCTGCCGAGCCGGGCCCGTACCGTGCCGGTCCGGCGCATTCCGTACACCGGCGCGGCAGCCGTCCCGTCCTGGCTCCGGTCGCGGCCCGCCCGCCCGCGGGTCGCACTGACCCTGGGCGCCACCCAGCGCATGTTCGACAACGACAAGGTGCTCGTACCGGCGCTGCTGGAGATGGTGGACGGGCTGGACATCGAGGTGATCGCCACCCTCGACACCTCCCAACTGGCCGGGCAGCGCCTGCCGGACAACGTCCGTGCCGTCGACTACCTGCCGCTGAACCTGCTGCTGCCGAGCTGCTCGGCGATCATTCATCACGGCGGTATCGGCACCTTCACGGCGGCCGTCGCCCACCGCGTGCCGCAGCTGGTCGTCGGGGACGAGCTGCGCGTGGCCTACGCCGCCAACTCCGCCTATGCGGTCGGCCATGGCGCGGGTCTCGCGGTGGATCCTCAGCAGCAGTCGGTGGCGGAGATGCGTGCGCGCTTCCTGCGGGTCCTGACCGAACCGTCGTTCCAGGACAGCACCCGGCGGCTGCACGCGGACTGGCTGGCCATGCCCAGCCCGAACGACACGGTGCCCGTGCTGGAGAAGCTCGCCGGTCTCCACCGCGCCGCGCGCTGACCGAGTCGCCCGGACTCCGGTACCGGTCCGCGGCCGCCGTCCGTTTCCACCGTCCGTCGTCCGCCGTGCGTCGTGCGTCGTGCGGGCGCGGCCTGGCCGGTGCCGGGCGGCGGCTCCCGCTGGGGGCGTCCTGCATACCGGTCCGGAGCGGTTCCAGAGCCTCTCAAGGCGCCACCGCAACGCTGACCTCATCACGAGAACGGAGATCCCCGGTGGTAATCAAGCGGCCCGACTCCCCGACGACTTCCTCCGCGATGCGTGCCCTGCGCGCCCAGCAGCCGCGGTGGACGGCAGCCACAACCGACGACGGCCTCCCGGTCGAGTACGCGAGCCTCGAAGTGCCGCGGGACCACGCCGATCCCGGCGGAGCCCGGCTGACCCTGGCTCTCAGCCGCCACCGGGCCACCGACCCGGACCGCCGGCGGGGCATCCTGCTGGCCGTCAACGGCGGCCCCGGCGGTGACTGGGGCCTGGGCCGGGGCCTGGCGGCGAAGTTCGCCGGGACCCCGCTGCACGAGGTCTACGACCTCATCGGATTCGACCCGCGCGGCACCGGCGCCTCCACCCCGCTGCACGCCGAAGTGACGCTCCCCAAGGCGCCGTTCGACTCCCGCCCGCCCGACTCGGCCTTCGACGCGCTCGCCGAGGACATGCGGCGCCGCGAACTGGCCTGCGAGCGGGCCGGCGGCGAGCTGCGCCGCCACATCAGCACCCCGAACACCGCCAGGGACATGGACCTCATCCGGTCCGTACTCGGCGAGGACCGGCTGAACTTCGTCGGGTACGCGTACGGGGCGTATGTCGGTGCCGTCTACGGCTCGCTCTTCCCCGAGCACCTGGACCGCAGCGTCCTGGACTCCTGCGTCCACCCCGGCTGGACCTGGCGCGAGCAGTTCCTGTGGCAGGGCGACGCCGTCCGGCGCAATGTGGACGCCTGGGCCCGCTGGGCCGGCGAGCGGCACAGCCACTTCGGTCTCGGCACCGACGCGACGGCGGTGCTCGCCACCGTCGAGGACGTGGTCGCCCGCCTGGAGCGCCAGACGGACGGGAACCGGGTGCGCACCCTGCTCGACGGTGCGGTGGGCAACCGCGCGACCGACCGCGCGCAGTGGGCCGAACTCGGCCACCTGGTACGGGAGGTGCGGGCCGCCGCGCTGGCCGGGGACCCGGCGAAGACCCGCGAGCTGCTGTCCGAGCAGGGCACCTGGCGGCCCGGCGACAGCGAGGGCGATCTGCGCTGCGGGGTCCTCGAAGCCATCACCCTGGAACACGACTGGCCCACGGACCTGGAGACCTACTTCACGGACATGCGGGAGTTCCGCAGGCGCTACCCCTACGGCTACGGAGTGCTGCGGGCCCAGCCCTGGGTGGGCGCCTTCCGTACCTTCACCGCGCCGGAGCGCCCCGTCGCCCTCACCCGCCGGGGCTACCCGGCCGGGCTCGTCGTCCAGGCCGACGGCGACCCCATGGACCACTACGCCGGCGGTGTCGCCATGGCCGACCGGCTCGGCCACCACCTCGTCACGGTCGAGGACTCCGGCGACCACGAGGTGTTCGTACTGTCCGGCAATGCGCAGGTGGACGCCCATGTCCACCGCTATCTCGTGCACGGCACGCTGCCGCCCGCGCGAACCGGCGTGCCGGGAACCGCCGTCCGGCCGGACCTTCCGGCCGACGCGCCCGACGCGCCCGGCGCACCCGCCGCGCCCTCCCCGTCTGACACCCGGCCCCACCACTCGCCACGCCCCGAGGAGCAGCCCGCATGACGACAGCAGCCACCGGCCAGGACTTCAAGGTCGCTGACCTTTCCCTTGCCGCTTTCGGCCGCAAGGAGATCACCCTGGCC